>NZ_CP158687.1:1969070-2297248 GCF_040580765.1 Lentibacter algarum
CCGTTGTCCGTGACATTTACCCACAAGACCAAGCGGCTTCGATGATTGGCTATGTCGCAATGGGTATGTCGCTCGTGCCGATGATTGCACCTGCAATTGGCGGCTTGTTAGAGGTCTGGTATGGTTGGCATGCAAGCTTTGTGATGCTCCTCGGCTTTGGTGTCCTCCTATATGTCATCACGTGGTTTGATCTCGCCGAAACCGCAGCACCAAGCAACAATACACTCCGTCAACAGTTCGCAGAATATCCCGAACTTCTAAAATCACCGCGCTTTTGGGGCTACTGTATGGCATCTGCCTTTTCTTCTGGGGCATTCTTTGCCTATCTCGGCGGAGCCCCCTTTGTCGGAGAGCAAGTCTATGGCCTCACGCCTGATCAACTGGGCCTTTACTTTGCTGCACCCGGCCTTGGCTACTTCATCGGAAACTTCATTACAGCGCGTTTCTCCGCCCGCGTTGGCGTCAACCCAATGATCTTTTGGGGCAACGTCATTTGCGCTGGATCCCTCTTGCCTGCGCTGCTGCTCAGCCTTGCGGGTGCAGGCTCAGCAGCCGCCTTTTTTGGCTGTGTGGTCTTCCTCGGCATCGGCAACGGCATGGTCATACCCAATGCCCAAGCTGGCATGCTCTCCGTGCGGCCGCATCTTGCTGGCACCGCCTCAGGCCTCGGCAGTGCGATCATGATTGGCGGTGGTGCGGCCCTTTCCGCGATAGCAGGTGCGCTCTTGCAACCTGGCTCGACGGACCTGCCCCTAATCACACTAATGACCCTGAGCTGCGTCGCCGCACTCGGCGTGATCCTACTCGTCATGCGCCGTGAGCGCCGCTTGCGGCTTTAGTCCCATTTTGTTTGTTCAAAGTGTCCCGAATGCCTGCAGCTTACCCAATGCACTCAGATTTTTTGCACAGTAAAAAATCGAACCCATCTTGCCACATTTACTTTGCAAAGGCACAATCACAAAATAGCTAACCTGCAAAGCAAGTGAGAGGCCCATGCCACAACAAAAACTCTACGCAGGTGCCAAGCTGCGCGAAACGCGCACCCGACTTGGCCTCACTCAAAAAGACTTCGCCCAAAAGCTAGGCGTCTCACTGCCCTATCTCAATCAGATGGAGAACAACAAACGCCCCGTTTCCACAACGGTCGTGCTTGGTCTTGCTCAGGAATTCGGCTTTGATGTGACGGAGCTCACCTCGGCAGACAGTGAGCGACTGGTGTCGGACATGCGCGAAGCTATGGCTGACCCAATTTTCGCTGACGACCCGCCCCCCTTGGCTGATTTACGCCTCACAGCCTCCAATGCTCCCGGTCTCGCACGCGCCTTTCTTGCGCTGCATAACGCCTACCGGCAGACGCACGAACGCCTCGCCTCGCTGGACGAAGCCTTGGGTCGCGAAGACGCACGCCCCCAAGCCAGCCCTTGGGATGAAGTACGCGATTTCTTTCACTATTGTGACAACTACATCGACGCGGTTGATCGCGCCGCAGAGCATTTCGCGGCACAAAGTCAAGATATACGCCAAACGGCGGTGCGCGCATTGCGTGACGAAGGCATTACGGTCCACGAACTGGATCGTACTGAGTTGCGCAACTTTGATCGCGAGACCCGTACTCTCACGCTCTCAACCCGTGCAAGTCTGGGCACACGCAACTTTCAACTGCTCCTTCAGCTTGCCCTGCTTAAGCAAGGCAAGTTGATTGATGCCACCCTCGATCTCGCCCGTTTTCACTCAGCTGAGGCTCGCACAATCGCTAAAATAGGCCTCGCCAACTATTTTGCAGGCGCAGCCTTAATGCCCTACACCGCTTTTCTCGCCGCCGCGCGCGAAACAAGGCATGACCTCGAGATGCTCGCACGCCGCTTCGGGGCATCCATCGAACAAGTCGCGCATCGTCTTTCTACACTCCAGCGTCCTGGTGCGAAGGGCGTGCCCTTCTTCTTCGTACGCGTGGATCAGGCTGGCACAATAACCAAGCGACACTCCGCGACGCGTCTGCAGTTTGCTCGCTTCGGTGGCGCTTGTCCGCTTTGGAACGTGCACAGTGCTTTTGAAACTCCAGGTCGTTTCTTACGCCAACTCGCAGAGACACCAGATGGCGTGCGTTATATCTCAATCGCACGGGACGTAAGCAAAGCGGGCGGCCAATTTGGCGCACCGACACGGCGCTTTGCTATAGCGCTTGGCTGTGAGGTCACCCACGCGGGTGATATCGTCTATGCGGATGGCCTCGATGTAAGTGAGCGCCAGAGCTTTGAACCCATCGGAATTTCGTGTCGTATTTGTGAGCGCACAAACTGCCACCAGCGCTCCGTACCTCCGCTGGAACGCCGCCTGACAATCAATCCAGATAACCGAGGCGTCTTGCCATATGAAGTGGGCTGACCCCTCAAACACAAAAAAACAAGGGCGGCAGACCAAGTCTACCCCCCCTATTGTCTTTTCTCTTCGCCGCTTAGGTCGACAGCATCTTGTAGATTTTATCTTTCAATGATGCACGTGTCTTGCGCAATGCTTCCTCATTGAACTGATCAGTTGGTTCAACATTTGTCTCGGCACGATGCACCGCGCGATTCACTTCGTGATACTCTTCCGCAAGTTTGGCAAAATGCGCATTTACAGATTTCATCTCGGTCATCTTGGCCGCAAATTCAGGGAATTCTTCGTGCAGTTCATGGGGTGTATTCGACATTTCGGTCTCCTGTTCCTGTGTCAGAAGACAGGCTAAAACGCGCGCGAGAGAGGCACTTTGATCGTGATCAATAAAGATGAAGCGGATGATCTTTTTTAAGGATCAAATGTGAACAAAAGCCCTAGCGCCGCGCTCGCCGCCAACCCGCGGCTTTGGCCTCTGCCTCAGAACAAAACCATCGTTCGCCCTTAAGCGTGCTAATGCGTGTGCGCTCATACTGTTCTTGCCCTCGCAGATGATAAATCCGCACCCCTTTGGAGGAAATGTTGCCTTTGATCTGGCAGCCAATGTCTGGGGCTTTCTGCGCAGCCTGCGCGCTCGCCGCCCTGAAGTCCGCGGGGTTCTGCACACGGGTCGCATGCAGCCCGCGGTCGTTTACAGCAGCGCGTTTTTCATCAAGGTCATAATCCATCGAGTATTTGCGGTAAGAAAAGGCCAAACCTCGCTGCACGAGCCAGCGTCCGAGATCAACACCCGCAACCTCACAGCGCGCCACACTGCGCCCGTATCTATCCTGTTCCACTTCGACACAGAACGCTTCTTGACCATCAAAAGCATTACGCAAAACGTCACTGACCCAAGCGCCACAGGCCCAATGGAGGCCCTCAGAAGTCTGACAAGTCTGCTTCACTTCAGGCGCATCCACACCAAAAAGACGTATCACTTGCCCCGACACTCGGATCGTATCACCATCAACCACATGGATACGCCCGGTAATATCTGCGTCGCTCTGGCTGGCCAGAGAAAACAAGAGCAAGCACAAGGCCAGAGAGCGCGAGTTAACCATTCTTAACATCTGATTAAAATGCGCCGAGGCGCGCGGTAGTTCAATCCAAAACAGACTGACTACTAGCGCTGCTGCGTTTTCCAGTCAGGGTTGACCCACGGCGCTTCATTTGCTGCCGCTAAGGGCGCGCGTCCGAGAATATGATCGCTCGCTTTTTCTCCTGTCATGACCGACGGGCCATTCAAGTTGCCATTTGTAATTCTTGGAAAAATTGAGCTGTCTGCCACTCGCAATCCTTCAACACCAATCACTCGGCAGTGAGGATCAACTACAGCCATCGCATCATCCATGCGGCCCATCTTGCAGGTCCCACAAGGATGATAGGCGCTTTCCGCGTGCTCACGGATCACATCGTTTAGCTCATCATCGCTCTGGGCGCCCGCCCCCGGCTGGATTTCGTGCTTTACGTAAGGCGCAAAAGCTTCCTGCGCGAAAATCTCACGTGTTAGGCGGATACAACGCCTGAAATCCTCCCAGTCTTTCTCTTGGCTCATATAATTAAACAAGATGCGGGGCGCTTCAGACGGGTCAGCACTTTTGAGCGTCACAGCCCCCCGCGAAGTAGAGCGCATCGGTCCTGTATGGGCCTGAAATCCATGCCCTTCCGCAGCCGTCTTGCCATCATAGCGCACAGCAATGGGCAGGAAATGGTACTGGATGTCGGGGTACTCAACACCCGCCTGCGAGCGGATAAACGCACAGCTTTCAAAATTATTTGAGGCGCCAAGCCCCGTTTTTGTGAAGAGCCACTGTGCACCGATCAATGCCTTGGAGAACAGGTTCCAATGCTTGTAGAGCGTAATCGGCAACTTAGACGCATATTGGATATACATTTCTAAGTGGTCCTGTAAATTTTGACCCACGCCCTGACGGTCAGCAACAACATCTATTCCGTGCTCAGCTAAATGCGCCGCAGGCCCTATACCTGAGAGCATCAAGAGCTTTGGCGAGTTAAACGCGCTCGCTGCGATGATCACTTCCGCGCGCGCGCCAATCACTTCGCTCTTTCCGCCGCGCTTCAGTTGAACCCCAGTGGCGCGCCCGTCTTTAATCACGATCTTTTCGGCTAGACCTCTTACTATCGTGCAATTCTCGCGCTTCAAAGCAGGCTTGAGATATGCGTTCGCCGCCGACCAACGCCGTCCCTTGTGCACCGTTTGCTCAAACGCGCCAAAGCCCTCCTGTTGCTCGCCGTTATAGTCTGGGGTCACAGGGTACCCGGCCTGCCGGCCCGCCTCGACAAACGCATGAAACAATGGGTTTTTTCGAGGCCCGCGACTCACGTGCATTGGTCCATCGGTGCCGCGCCAAGCGGGATCGCCGCCATGCCCCCCATCGTCCCAGCTCTCCATTCGTTTGTAATAAGGCAGGATGTCCGCATACCCCCAGCCCTCTGCCCCACTGTCGCGCCAGTGGTCAAAGTCGCGCGCATGACCGCGCACATAGACCATCCCGTTGATTGAGCTTGACCCGCCAATCACCTTGCCACGCGGTGCAACCAAACGCCGTCCGCCAAGATGTGGCTCTGGCTCTGTCATATAGCCCCAGTCATAGCGCGTCATGTTCATCGGATAGCTCAATGCCGCTGGCATCTGGATGAGCGGCCCCGCGTCCGTTCCGCCGTGTTCAATTACAATAACAGAACGTCCTGCTTCTGATAAACGGTAGGCCATAGCGCAGCCTGCCGAGCCCGCGCCCACAATCACATAATCTGCTTGCATGGTTATTCGCCCCTTGGGAACCGTTGATTTTCTTCAAGGACGTTCAAATCCATATGGTTGCGCATATAGCGCTCACTTGCCTTCTGAAGCGGCTGATAATCCCACGGAAAATATCCGCCTTCGCGTAGCGCCTCATAAACAACCCAGCGACGGGCCTGACTTTGGCGTACATCAGCGTCAAACTCTTCCAAGTCCCACCGCTCTGCTGCCATCATTCTAAAGCGTTCGAGCACCTCAGCATGCTCGACAGTTTCCACGAGATTGTTGTGCTCATGAGGATCCGCCTCCATGTCAAAAAGCTGCTCTGGATCGAGCGCGCAGTTGGTGTACTTCCAGCGCCCATGCCGAAGGCAAACCAGCGGCGAATAGCTCGCCTCCGCAGCATATTCCATCGCGACGGGGCTCTTACGCGTGCCGCCCTGACCAAGGGTGACTAGGCTTTCGCCTGTCGTCCACGGCATGACTTCGACCATACTCACACCAGCAAGGTCGCAAAGCGTCGGGCATACATCAATGTTGCTCACTGGCGTCTCAACCAGCCCAGCCTCCATCTGCGGCGCTGCAATCATCATCGGCACACGTGCAGAGCCTTCAAGGAAACTCATCTTAAACCACAATCCACGCTCGCCGAGCATATCGCCATGATCAGAGACAAACAGGATCGTCGCCTCTTGTCGCGTGCTCTCAAGTGCCTCCAGAACTTCGCCTACCTTGTCATCAAGGTAGGAAATATTGGCAAAATAAGCGCGCCGCGAGCGGCGGATATCTTCTTCTGTGATGTCAAAAGATCGCCAGTCATTGGCATCAAAAATGCGCTTGCTATGGGCATCGTGCTCTTCATAGTCCATCGCCGGAACTTCAGGCAGAAGATGCTCGCAATCCTCATACAAATCCCAATATTTTTTTCTTGCCACATAGGGATCATGCGGGTGGGTAAAGCTCACTGTCATACACCATGGCCGCTTATCGAGGCCGCGCCCATAGTCATATATCTTGCGCGTGGCATGATAGGCCACCTCATCGTCATATTCGAGCTGATTGGTAATCTCTGCCACACCAGCACCCGTGACGCTGCCCATGTTATGATACCACCAGTCAATCCGCTCACCTGGCTTGCGATAGTCAGGTGTCCAGCCAAAATCGGGTGGGTAAATATCAGTGGTCATGCGCTCTTCAAAGCCATGCAGCTGGTCTGGTCCAACAAAATGCATCTTACCTGAAAGGCACGTCTGATATCCCGCACGGCGTAAATGGTGGGCATATGTCGGAATGCTGGAGGCAAATTCAGCTGCGTTGTCATATACACCCGTCGCACTAGGGAGCTGACCAGACATAAACGCCGCGCGCCCGGGAGCACAAAGCGGGCTGGCAGTATACGCGTTTTTAAAACGGGTCGAGCGAGTGGCCAGTTTCTTAAGGTTGGGCGCATGCAACCAGTCCGCCGGACCATCAGGAAAAAATGTGCCATTGAGTTGATCAACCATGATGATCAGAATGTTCGGCTTGCTCATTTTTGTTCCCTTTGGTCTAGCTCAAGCTGGACATATCCCATGATCTGTTCTAGCGCTCGCGCGCCGTTTGGCGCTGCTTCACCGAGAGATTGCCTCAAATACACGCCATCAATCAAAGCCGCGACACGACTGGCGACCATCTCAGCGCGCGTCTTGACCAGTGGACGCAATCCATGAGCCAAATTGGAACGCAGGCGACGGTGATAGACATTTAGCAGCCGCTTGGCCTCAGGCGACACTTGTGCCAAAACATAGAAGTTCATCCACGCCGCAACGGTTTCAACGCGAAAATTGCGGCTTGAAAACGACGCACGTATTATTGCCTCGACCCGCTCCGCAGGCGTATCCGCCATTGCAAGCGCTCCGCGCACCTCGGCAGCATAAACACCCATAGTGTACCGCATTGCAGCGACAAATATCTGCTCCTTGCCCCCAAAATAATGATGTGCCAAAGCGCTCGACATCCCCGCTCGCCTTGCAATCTGGCTCACGGTCACATCAAGCGTGCCGTGCTGGCCGATTTCGGCGATAGTGGCTTTTACCAGAGCCTGTCTTCGAATAGGCTCCATCCCAAGTTTCGGCACAATTACACTCCAAAAGGTTTGCTATGCCGAGATTGTTTTGTTTTTATTGACGCGTCAATCAATAAAAACGTCACCCACAGGAGTTTGAGTATGAACCTGAAATATTCCCTATCTGCGCTTGCGCTTTTCGCCGCCACATCCGCCATGGCGGAAGGCCAATGTGACAAAGTCACTTTCTCCGATGTCGGCTGGACAGACATCACCGCGACAACAGCGGCCACGACCACAGTGCTCGAAGCTCTGGGTTATGAAACAGATACCAAAATCCTCTCAGTGCCAGTGACCTACACGGCTATGGCACAGGGCGACATCGACGTCTTCCTCGGCAACTGGATGCCCACAATGGAAGCTGATATCGCACCTTACCGTGAGGCCGGCACCGTCGACACCGTGCGCGAGAATCTCGAAGGCGCGAAGTACACACTCGCCGTCAACAAAGCCGCAATGGACATGGGCATCAAAGACTTTGCCGACATTGCGCAACACGCCGAGCACTTGGACGGCAAAATCTACGGTATCGAACCAGGCAATGATGGCAACCGCCTGATCCAGACTATGATTGATAGCGATGCTTTTAGCCTCTCAGGCTTTGAAGTTGCAGAAAGCTCAGAGCAAGGCATGCTGTCACAAGTAGAGCGCGCGACCAAAAAAGGCGAGCCAATCGTCTTCCTCGGCTGGGAACCTCACCCCATGAACGCCAACTTTGAGATGGGCTACCTCACCGGCGGCGATGACTTCTTCGGGCCTGACCTAGGAGGCGCAACTATCTATACCAACACCCGCGCAGGCTATGTCACGGAATGCGCCAATGTGGGAGCGCTTTTAAGCAACCTCAAGTTCACCTTGGCCATGGAGAACGAAATCATGGGCGCTATCCTCAATGACGGCACCGACCCGAAAGAAGCTGCAGCCTCATGGCTCAAAGCCAACCCTGACTTGGCGATGGCTTGGATTAACGGCGTCACTACAAAAGACGGCGGCGATGCCGCAGCAGCGCTGAAATCGGCTCTCGGTCTTTAAGCTCGGTGTGGCGGGGTCGCCCCCGCCACACTTAACACCAAATCAAACCAATCCTCCGCCTATTCTTCAGCGCATAGCCCCCTCTGGGGCGAGCACCAACAGAAAGCGACTTCATGCAATCATCGTGGCTCACAGCCCTTGTCAAAGAAGACGGCAAGCTTGAAGTCGGCAAACTCATCGCAGCCGGGTTTGACTGGTTGATTGATAATTTCGGAGCCGTCTTTGACCTCCTCGAAACGCTCTTAAGCACAATAATTGACGCGCTGCTCACCCTGCTACAATTTCCGCATCCCTACGTTATGGTCGCCCTCTTCGCGACGCTGACATGGGTGCTGCAGCGCTCAAAGGGGCGCACCATTTTGGTCGCCCTCTGCTTTGGCTTTGTGATCAATCAGGGCTACTGGGAAGAAACAACAGAAAGCCTCGCACTAATCTTTTTTGCTGGCCTGTTCTGCATGGGCGTTGGCGTCCCTATCGGGATATTCGCTGCACACCGCCCGCGGGTCTACAAGGCGCTTTTGCCAGTCCTCGACATGATGCAAACGATCCCAACGTTCGTCTATCTTATCCCGATGATCGTTCTCTTTGGCATCGGCATGGTCCCAGGGCTCGTAGCAACGTTTATTTTTGTCCTCCCCGCCCCCATCAGGCTCACGCACCTCGGCATATCCCGCACCCCCGTGACACTGATTGAGGCGGCACGCGCTTTCGGTGCTACCCCCCGCCAGCTTCTGTGGAAGGTCGAGCTTCCGTCTGCCCTGCCCCAGATCATGGCAGGCCTAAACCAGACCATCATGCTCTCGCTCTCAATGGTCGTAATCGCCGCCCTCGTCGGCGCGGACGGCCTCGGCGTGCCTGTGGTGCGCGCACTAAATACCGTCAACGCAGGCCTTGGCTTTGAAAGTGGTCTTGTCATCGTTGCCGTCGCCATCGCACTGGATCGAATGCTTCGCGTGGAGACGCCCACATGACCCAAAATATCGCCGTCAGCTTTCAAAACGTTTCGATCGTCTTTGGGCAAGCGCCTGCAAAAGCCCTCCCGCTGATGGATGCAGGTCAGAACCGTGCAGAAATACAAGAGAATACAGGGCAAATTCTTGGCGTGCACAATTGCTCTCTCGATGTGAAGCAAGGCGAAATCTTGGTGCTTATGGGACTATCTGGCTCAGGCAAATCAACGCTTCTGCGCTCTGTAAACGGCCTCAACCCAGTTGTGCGCGGCGAGGTGCAAGTCTGCACATCCAAGGGCATGCAATCCGTCACGCAAGCCTGCTCACAAGACCTGCGCGAGCTGCGACTCACTCAAATCTCTATGGTTTTTCAGAGTTTTGGCCTTCTTCCTTGGCGCAGCGTTGCCGAGAATGTTGGCCTCGGCCTTGAGCTTGGCGGCATGAGCCATCAAAGCCGTGCAGACATCGTAGCAAAGCAACTGGCGCTTGTGGGCCTTTCAGACTGGGCCAATCACAAAGTCTCCGAGCTTTCGGGCGGTATGCAACAGCGCGTCGGACTTGCTCGCGCCTTTGCCACAGATGCGCCAATCCTTTTGATGGATGAGCCCTTTTCAGCTCTCGATCCGCTCATTCGCACCCGCCTCCAAGATGAACTTCTTGAGCTGCAAGCCCGCCTTGGTCGAACGATCATCTTTGTGAGCCACGACCTTGATGAAGCCTTCAAAATCGGTGGGCGTATTGCGATCATGGAGGGCGGCAGGATCGTCCAATGTGGCACACCCCAAGAAATATATACGAAGCCTGCCAATGCCTATGTTGCGGATTTTGTCGCGCATATGAACCCACTTGGCGTGCTCACAGCTCGTGATGTCATAGCGCCACTCAGCGCTGACGCGACTGGAGAAATAGACGCCAGTAAAAAGCTAGTAGACCTCATGCCGCATTTCCAAGAGAGCGAGGCTCCTATCAAAGTCGTGCACAATGGAGAGGCCATCGGCGAGATCACAAAGACAGCACTGCTCAAGCGCCTCATCGCGCCAAAAGCATAGCCCGCCCGGTTTTTTTATTACTATAATATCGGGGTGGTGTTGGGCAGCCTCGAACTCCTCACCAAGCGAACCAGAGCGCGCGCCCCGTCAAATCAAAACTTGGTCGCCGGCACCGCAGGTGTTCTGATCTTACGCTTCAAGACCGCTTCACGCATCGTGATAAAAGCAATCGAGCTAATAATCACCAAGCCACCAATCACAACCCAAGGGTCAACCCCTTCACCAAAAACAACAGCCCCGAGCAAAACGGCCCAAACCAACTGTAAAAAGCTCACAGGCTGGGTGACAGTCACAGGCGCCGCGGCAAAAGCCATCGACATCGTATAGTGTCCACCAGTTGCCAAAGCTGCGACAGCAAACAACACCACGAGCTCGCTCGCGGTTGGCGTCACCCAATTTGCAAGCGCAAGCGGTGCAAGCCCGATGGTCACTGTGATAGACAACATCGTCACCACTATCGCAGGGTTGGTTTCATCAGACATAAGCTTTGCCACAAGATAGGAGGTTGCAAAGAAAACCGCTGCGAACAGCATTGCAAGATGCCCCATTCCCACTTCTCGAAAGCCAGGCCGCAAAATGATCAGCGCGCCCACGAGCGCCGCCACCACAGCCAAGATCCTACGCAGCGCCAGCTTTTCCCCCAAGAAAAGCGCCGCGCCGAGCGTGACATAGATCGGCGTCAGATAGTTCATCGCAGTCACATCTGCGATCGGGATCCGCGCCATCGCATAAAACCAAAGGGAAACACCTCCCGTATGGGCGATCCCGCGAAGCCAAAAGAGCTTGTGCTGGCGTGTCGTGAGCTGGCTCTGGCGCATCGCATTGATCATCGGCAACAGAAACACCAATCCCATCGAATAGCGCAAAAAAGCCGATTCTGCCGCAGGAATGCGCGTGCCATTGTATTTCACGAGAGCTGTCACAGCGACGAATAGCAGCCCTGTAACAAACATCCAGAAAACACCTTTCACAGGGCGATATGTCTGAAGATCATTCATCTGTTAATGAAGCCACGTTGCGCAGATCGCTTCAAGCTCAAAAGCGAAGTTAGAAGAGAAGTTTGGCCGCAATCGCCCACATGATGAGTCCGATCATCACATCCAGCACTTGCCACGCCCTTGGCAGTTCAAAGAGGGGGGCAAGGAAGCGCGCGCCATATCCAAACGAAAAGAAGAAAACAAAGCTGGCGCTCATCGCCCCTACAGAAAAACCGAGCTTATCGTCCCAACCTGCGCTGATGGAGCCAAGAAGCACAACAGTATCAAGATAAACATGTGGGTTGAGCCAAGTTAGCAAAAGGACCGTCGCCAAAACGCCCTTTAACGAGCTTTTGACGGCCCCCTCCGTTCGCAGCACGCTAGCACCCTGCCACGCCGATCGGAAATTTGACGCTCCATACCAGAAGAGAAACATAGCGCCGCCATAGCGCATCAACGGTTCAAACCATGGTACGACCTCAGCGAGCGAGCCAAACCCAGCCACACCCGCCGCAATCAACACAGCATCAGAGAGCGCACATGTAAGGCAAGTCACGAAAACATGCTCCCTTTTGATCCCCTGACGCAGGACAAAAGCATTCTGAGCTCCGATCGCGACAATAAGTGAAAATCCGAGGGCAAATCCCGCGATGGCAGCTTGCATTGAAAAATGTCTCTAATTTTCTCTTAGGGTTAGCGTAGACGATACGGTAATACAAATTAACGAATTAGGAGTAATATTAGAAATTTTAATGAAACTTGATCCAAAACAACTTACAGCTCTCACTGAAATTCTTCGGCTTGGCAGTTTTGAAGCTGCTGCCGATGCACTTGGTGTCACCCAATCCGCAATCTCACAGCGCCTCAAGGCGCTCGAAGACAACTTCGGCAGCATATTGGTCGAGCGTTCTACGCCCTGCCGCGGGACGACTGCTGGCCTTAGGCTAGCTGCACACGCCAATAGCGTAACCCTCATGGAGGCAGACTTATCCCGCGAGCTCAGACAGGGCGCGCACACCTTAGAAGCCCTTAAACCTGTGCGCATTGCAGTCAATGCAGACAGCCTAGCAACATGGTTACCAACAGCCCTCGATAGCAGCGGCGCATTCCGATACGAGGTGCTCGTTGATGACGAAAGCATTTCTGCAGAGTGGCTGCGTCGCGGCGAGGTTATGGCCGCTCTGACAACACAAGATAGTCCAGTGCGCGGCTGCAACGTCTACCCGCTCGGGTGCATGCGCTATATTTCAACAGCCTCGCCAGCATTCATGCGCCAGTGGATGCCAGAGGGCCCCACCCGCTCCACACTTTCAAAAGCGCCGATGCTGAGGTTTTCAGCCAATGACAATCTACAGGCAAATTGGCTCAAACAACATTTCGGTGTGGGGTTAAATCCTCCAGTGCACTTCATCCCTTCCACCACGGGCTTTGTAGAAGCCACCTCTGCAGGTCTCGGTTGGGCGCTTAACCCTGCGATTCTTATCGAACCTCACCTTGCAAATGGAACATTGGTGGAAGTTCTGCCCGCAAGCCATCACCATAATCCTCTCTATTGGCAAATCAGTCGTATCCTTGCACCTGCTCTCTCAGGCCTCACTGACAAACTGCGCCAGAACGCAAAAAAGGCGCTCGAGCCTCTCTAGCCCAAGCGCCTTTTCAATAATATCTTAGCTCAGTTTAAGCTGGGCGCGTTACTCGTCGCCGAGCTGCGACATAACCTCATCCGAAGCCTCAAAGTTCGTCGTGACAGTCTGAACGTCGTCATCATCTTCCAAAGCATCAACGAGCTTCATAAGCTTTTGCATGTCTTCAAGGCCCATCTCCGTGCTGATGCTTGGCCGCCAGATCAGCTTGGTACTTTCGCTTTCGCCCAGTTCAGCTTCAAGCGCCGTCGACACCTCGTTGAGGTCGGTATCGCCACACCAAATCAGATGCCCTTCGTCTGTACTTTCTACATCCTCAGCGCCTGCCTCAATCGCCGCCATCATGACAGTGTCCGCGTCGCCCACAGAGGCCGCATAGCTCACAGCGCCCTTACGATCGAACATGAAGCCTACAGAGCCCGTTTCACCAAGATTGCCACCGCATTTGGTGAAGAGCGACCGTACATTGCTGGCCGTACGGTTACGGTTATCTGTCATCGTCTCGACAATCACCGCTACGCCATTGGGGCCATAGCCCTCATAGCGGATTTCCTCGTAGGCTTCGCCTTCGCCGCCCACGGCCTTCTTGATCGCACGCTCAATGTTGTCCTTGGGCATAGACTGGCCCTTGGCTTCTTTCACAGCCATTCGCAAACGTGGGTTCTTTTCTGGGTCGGGGTCACCCATCTTTGCAGCAACGGTGATCTCTTTGGAAAGCTTGGAAAAAAGCTTGGAGCGCAGCTTGTCCTGACGCCCTTTGCGGTGTTGAATATTTGCCCATTTGCTGTGGCCGGCCATGATAAGCTCCCGATCATGATATCTACAGTTTGGCCCTCTATAAGTGATGGAGGCGGTCGTGTTCAACCACTCCCGATGTGCAGCACCCGAAAAGACAGTAAAGCGCAAAGGCAGAGCATCGGGACAAGTTGATGCCCAAATCGTATTTTTCCCGTGCAAGCCCCCCACAGCCCGCGCTAGAGAACCCTTATGACACAAGATCAAATCATTCTCTTCTCGCTCTTTGCTGGCGTTTTCGCACTCTTGCTCTGGGGCCGCTGGCGCTATGATCTCGTCGCCTTTGCGGCTCTCATGCTCGGAGTCGTACTCGGTGTCGTCGAGACGAAACACGCATTTGATGGCTTCGGGCACCCAGCGACTATTGTCGTCGCGCTGGTGCTTGTGGTTTCCGCAGGGCTCGTTCGCTCAGGGGCGATCTATTTGATCACCCGCACACTCGTGGACAGCACACGCTCTCTTGGCACACATATCGCCATTATGGGCACAATCGGTGGTGTGCTCTCGGGCTTTATGAACAATGTCGCCGCCCTCGCCCTGCTCATGCCTGTCGACATCCAGACCGCGCGCAAAGCGGGTCGAGCTCCGGGCTTGTCGCTTATGCCACTCAGCTTCGCAACCATCCTTGGCGGAATGGCCACTCTCATTGGCACGCCACCCAACATCATCATCGCCTCCATTCGCGAAGATGCTGTTGGCGAGCCCTTCTCGATGTTTGATTTCGCTCCTGTTGGCGGCCTAACGGCTGTAGCAGGCCTCATATTTGTCGCGCTCATTGGCTGGCGGCTGATCCCCAATCGTGACGATGCGCTCAAAGCTGTCAGCGACATGTCCGCTTACATTGCCGAACTCACAGTTCCCGAAGCATCAAAACAGATCGGCAAACGACTTGGTGAGCTTGAAGACGCCGCTGAGGCCGCGGATGTCGCAATTCTGGGCCTGATGCGTGGCGGCAAGCGGCGCTATGGCGCAGCAAGAAACTCACTCCTGCAATCCGGTGATATCCTCGTCCTAGAAGCCTCCCCCGAAGCGTTGGACGAATTCCGCGCAACTTTGGGGCTAGCGTTTGCTGAACGAGAGCGTGAAGAGAGAGTCAAGGCAACAGGCGAAGGCCTTGATCTCGTGGAAGTCGTGGTCACCGCTGAAGCGCGGATAGTGGGGAAAACAGCGCTCAGTATCGGTCTCTCATGGCGAAAACAAACCGTGCTCATGGGGATCTCGCGCGCGGGTCATAAGATCACAAGCCAGATCCGCAAAACTCAAGTGCAAGCAGGCGATATCTTGCTTCTGCTTGTGCCTAAGGGCACTGGCCCTGAGGTAACAGACTGGATTGGTGCCCTGCCTTTGGCAGATCGCGGCCTAGCTGTCACACAAGATAGCAAAACATGGCTCGCCATAGGACTTTTCGTAGCCGCTGTCGTTGCCGCCTCTGTCGGGCTCGTCTACCTACCGATCGCGCTTGGCATTGTGGTGGTCGCTTACATCCTACTCAAAATTTTGCCGCTCACAGAGCTCTATGACCACATCAACTGGCCTGTCGTCGTCCTCTTGGGCTCCATGATCCCGCTCGGCGCAGCGCTCGAAAACTCAGGCGGGACTGAACTCCTTGCAGGTGCACTTCTAAGCTTTACCGATGCCATGCCAGCTTGGGCGATCCTGACGGTGCTGATGCTCGTCACTATGACGCTGTCGGATGTGCTCAACAACACGGCCACAACAATCGTCGCAGCCCCCGTCGGCATTGAAATGGCTCGGGCGCTCGACGTGTCCCCAGATCCTTTTCTCATGGCCGTCGCCATTGCGGCCAGTTCAGCCTTCCTCACGCCCATTGGCCATAAAAACAACACGCTCATTCTTGGTCCTGGGGGCTACAGCTTTGGCGACTACTGGCGTATGGGGCTGCCATTGGAAATTATCGTGGTCACCGTTTCGATCCCACTCATCCTTGTGTTCTGGCCTCTCTAGGGGAAGTCCATTCAGGCAGCTTCGTTGTAACAATGCCCTAGGGGCTACGCGGGGGGCTAGCGTCTCGCACGTTCGGGCTTTACAAAGCCAAATTCGAACGAGCTTAGAGCGGCCACAATAACGGTATCAATGCAGAGGCCAAAAGTCCGACAGAAAGATTGAGCGGAATCCCCACACGCATAAAGTCCGTAAACTTATAACCACCCGGTCCATAAACCAACATATTGGTCTGATAGCCAATTGGCGTTGCGAAGGAGGCACTTGCGGCCACCATCACCGCAACGACGAGGGGCCGTGCATCAATTCCGAGCGCATCAGCAACTCCAATTGCCACAGGCGTGATGACAACAGCCACTGCATTGTTACTTACAAGCTCGGTCAACACAGAGGTGAGCAGATAGATTGCCCAAATAATTAAAAACGGTGGCAAGATCGAAAGAATTGGCGCAATCCCACGCACAATCATTTCTACAGCTCCCGTTGCCTGCAAGGCAGCACCAATAGCCAGCATCGCAAAAATCAAAGCGAGTAATCGTCCATCTACGAAAGAAAAGGCTTCATCCGCATCAATACACCGCGACAACAGCACAACAGCCACGGCCAAGATTGCCAACAAAAAGATCGGTGCAACGCCAAATCCTGCCAAAGCAACCAAGGCAATCAAAACTCCGATGGCGAGTGGAGCATGACCGCGACGAAAGGCTTTCGCTTGTGGTTGGTTCACTTCAACAAGGTCCATATCCGCTGCAAGCCGGTGAATATCATCTGGAGCACCCTCTAGCAAAAGGGTGTCGCCAACGCGCACAATGAGCTCATCAAGCTGACGACCAATATTCTGGTTGCGACGATGTACGGCCAGTGGATACACACCATAGCGCCGACGCAAACGCATCGCGCCCAGCTGACGCCCGACCATCTTAGCCCCGGGCGTGATCAAAACCTCCACAGTGGTTGTCTCGAACGCCGAAACCTGATCAACGCGCTTAAGTTCTTTATTGCGCTGTAAGCTAAGAAGCTCTGTCATCTCGGTGCGCAAAACCACTCGGTCCCCTGTCTGCAGACTCACTCCTGCAAGATTTCGACGTAACGAGGCATCACCGCGGATCACGTCAATCAGGCGCACCCCATCGCGCTTGAAGAGCTGCACGCCGCTCACCTCACGTCCAATAAGGTTGCTCTCTGCTGGGATGACCGCCTCGGTGAAAAATTTCATTTTTGAACGGTTGCTTAGCAAGCTCGCCATACTATCGCGCTCGGGCAAGAGGAGTGGCGCAATAAAGCGCAAATACACCATCCCCCAAACGACCAGAGCAATGCCCAAGGGCGTGACTTCAAAAATACTGAACGCCTCAAGCCCACCTGCGCGCGCAACACCATCCACCAGAAGATTGGTCGATGTGCCGATGAGTGTAAGAGTGCCGCCCAGTATCGCCGCGTAAGACAACGGGATCAAAAGCTTGGACGCAGACATGCCCATAGTTTTGGCCAGCTGCACAAAAACAGGGATCATGACAACCACGACGGGCGTATTTGACACAACCGCTGAGGCCAAAACAACAAACCCCATCAGCAGCCCAATCGCCAAGGCAGGGTTGGTCAGCGCTAACTTATCAGCCACCGACGTAAAGGCCTCCAGAGCGCCTGTCCGCACAAGAGCCCCCATAACAATAAACATTGCTGCGATTGTCCATGGCGCAGGGTTCGCCAAGACTTCAAGCGCGTTTTCATAGGGCAACAGACCAAGAACCAGCATCAAAGCGGCTCCCGCAATCGCAACAACTTCGGCAGGGTAAGTTTCACGCACAAAGAGCGCAAACATTCCCAGCACCACCAAAAGTGTAAGCACAGCCTGCATCGTTTGGTTCAGTTCAAAAATACCCATAAGGTCGCGCCTCTATTCACTCGTTAACCCCATTGTCACGCCTTGTCGCCTAAGCCGCAACCTCTTCTCTGTCGCGTGGCTGCACGAGGAACATGCCCAAGAGCATCAATCCCAAAGCGCCCCAAATATAACCTGAATACGCCTCGTCTAGGATCAACATCGCCCAGCCGACTCCGAAAATGGTGACAAGATAAGAAACCTGTGCTGCAAAAACAGCTCCTGCGCGCCCCACAAGCCAGACATAGCCCGCATAGACTAACGCATGTACAATTGAGCTGAGCACAAGCGCGCTCTCAGGCGCACCAAAGCCGCCCAGTGGATTCAGCCAATGCCCAAAGCCAAGCGCAAGCGGGAGGCTCAATACCGCACCAAAAACCGATGCGCCAAACAAAACCTCAATTGGATCAAGGCCCGCCGTACCAAATTTTCCGACAAAATTGCCCTCAAGCCCGTAAAAAAAAGGCGCAATCAAAGCCAGCGGTATAAACGCGACCATCGCGCGGTCCGGAAGGCTCGCCTCTGGCCCTACAAGAAGCGCCACACCGCCAAGACCGAGACCCAGCCCAACGACCCGTGCTATGCTGAAGCGGTCCTGCCCCAACGCGAGCGCAATTGGAAAGGCAAACATTGGCACCATCGCAATGACAATCGACATAACCCCAGCAGGCAAATGAGCTGCCGCGCGATAACTGGCCGTATTGGGCAGAATCGTACCCAGCAACGCGATGGCAAGATAAAGTGTAATCTGCCGTCTCCCCAGCGCCAACCGCCCCCCACGAACGAACACAATCGCCTCAAGCAAAACAGCGCCGATCACCAACTGCCAAAATACCAGTCCAAGCGGCTGATGTCCTGTCGAGACAGCTATTTTTGACAAAGGTGTGGTGATCCCCCAGCCTGCCCCCATAATCAGGAGTGCAAACATTGGCCCCAAATTTAGGCTCAAGGCGCACTCTCCTGAAGCCTTCCACCAATTCGCACAGGCGTCACCTTGAGTGCTTTGCCTGTCCGGTCATCCGTTTCAACATATACGCCCGAAAGCGTGGCCTCTTCCGTCGCAGGCGTAAAGCGACTCTTAGACATACCAGTTACAAAGCGGCGCATCGGCTCGGCTTTTTCCATGCCAATCACGCTTAGATAGTCGCCACACATGCCCGCATCAGTGAGATAAGCCGTGCCTTTGGGCAAAATTTGCGCATCCCCCGTCGGCACGTGCGTGTGCGTGCCCACGACGAGGCTCGCCCGCCCGTCGCAGTAATGGCCCATTGCCATTTTTTCAGATGTGGCCTCACAATGCACATCGACAATCGCCGCCTGCACAGCGCCGCCCAGAACATGGGTTTTGAGCACAGTCTCGATCTGCCCAAATGGGTCTTCAAACGCCCGTTTCATAAAAACTTGCCCTAGGACTTGTGCCACCAAAATCTTCCGGCCACGTCCGTCCTGAAAGACACGCGCCCCGGCCCCGGGGGCGCCTTTTGCAAAATTTATCGGGCGCAGAATGCGGGGCTCACGACCTATAAATTGCAACATATCTTTTTGGTCAAACGCATGATCGCCAAGTGTCAGGCAATCCACACCCGCGTCCAAGAGCGCCTTGGCATGTTCTTCACTCAAACCCATGCCGTTGCTCGCGTTCTCGCCATTTACCACAACAAAATCGAGCCCCCAGGCCGCACGCAAGCCAGCAAGCCTCTCGCTCACAGCCCGCCGCCCTGAGCGGCCCATAACGTCTCCAAGAAATAGTATTTTCATGCAAAACCCATAGGCCGCAGGGCCGCCTTATGCAATCACGTATCGCGCTGAATAATACACAGGAAAGGCTACAGAGCGCGCAATAAAGCATACTTTACTGATATCAAAGTGTACGGCCTCGGCGCGCGCAAGATCCGTACCCTCTGCTACGGTGATCCGCGGGCGCAGCTCAGCGCTCACAAAGCGCCCCGCTCCACTTGGCTCGCTTTCCCCATGCCCCACAGGATCATCCTCATATCCGAGCACAACAACTCCTGCATCATGCGCCAGATGCAGATACCAAAGCATATGACAGGCAGAGAGCGCCGCAATCAGCATATCCTCGGGATTGTGCAGGTGCGGGTTCCCACCCAGCAGTGGGTCATTGGAACATTTAATTACAGGTTTACCAGGTGTGCGCACCTCCCATGTGCGCGCATACCCCTGATAGCGAGTATTACCTGTGCCTTGATTGCCTGTCCAAACCACTTTGGCGTCAAAATTATGTGTCCCGCTCATGCTTAACTCCCCTACATCCACAAAAATGTCGCCTCAAACAAAAGCCCAAAGCCCTTGCGCAGGTTGGGGGACGGGAGAGTGGACAGAGAATGGGTCTCACACCGTTATAATCCCGCGCTCCGTCACGATCATATCGAGCGGTTGGTCAGTCGCCTCAAGCGGCAAATTCTCCGCTTCTTGCGCAGCAAAAGCAAAGCCGATGGCCAGCGTCGCCCGCTTTGCACGCAAGCCTTCCAAGCTGCGATCATAAAACCCGCCTCCATAGCCGAGCCGCCCACCGTTTCGATCAAAAGCTACCAGCGGCACAATCAGAATTTCTGGCTCAAAATACTGAAGCGTCGCCGGGATCATTGCCTTGAATGGTCCTTCCACCAAATCACAGTCAGGCTCCCAACGCGCAAACTTGAGCGCCTGCCCCGCGCCCTGAATAACAGGCACACCCACAGGCCCGTGCGCCGCGGCCTCTTCCATCGCAGCGAGTGGATCAATCTCGGTTCTGATCGGCATAAAACCCGCAAGAGCGACTCCGCGATGCCCTGCCAGAATCTCAGAGAGATACCCCGCCTGCGCCTTACCGGACATTTCAAACGCGACCTTGCGCCGCGCAAAAGCCGCCTTACGCGCCGCCGCTTTGGCTTCTGTCAAATCCATCATACCAAGACCAACGCTGCCAATCCGAGGAAGGCAAAAAAGCCAACAACATCTGTCACAGTGGTCACAAAAGCCCCCGAGGCCAACGCAGGATCAACTCCTGCCTTCTCCAAGGCCACAGGAATAACCGTCCCAGCAAACCCTGCGACAACCAGATTGATCACCATCGCAGAAGCAATGACCAAGCCTAGAGTCGCCGAAGAGAACCACAGCAGACACACAACCCCCATCACCAACGCAAAAATCGCACCGTTCACTGCGCCCACTAGGACTTCACGACGGATCACCCGCCAGACGTTGGAGCCAGTAAGGTCTTTCGTAGCAATCGCGCGCACCGCAACCGTAAGGCTCTGGGTTCCCGCATTCCCCCCCATCGAAGCCACAATAGGCATCAAGACCGCCAACGCCACGAAATCACTGATCACACCTTCAAACTGGGCAATCACAAGGCTCGCCAGAACCGCCGTAACAAGGTTTACAGCCAGCCATGGAAAGCGCCGCTTGGTTGTGCTGATCACACGGTCGGTCAGACTGCCCTCACCAACACCCGCAAGACGCAGAATGTCTTCCTCATGCTCCTCATCCAGAACAACCATGGCATCATCAATGGTGATCACACCAACGAGCCGCCCCTCATCATCGACAACAGGCGCCGAAATCAGGTGATACTGGTTGAAGGCATAAGCCACATCTCCCTCATCCTGATCAACTGGGATGATCTGAAAGACCTCTTCAGTGAGATCCCTCAAAGGCTGCTTGCGTGGCGCGCCCATAATACGCCCAAGCGTGACATTACCCACAGGGTGCATTCGCGGGTCAACCAGAACGACATGATAAAACTGCTCTGGCAAGTCCTCGGATGAGCGCATGAAATCAATCACATCACCCACACTCCAATGCTCGGGCGCGGCAACAACCTCGCGCTGCATCATCCGGCCTGCAGATTCTTCAGGATAACTTAGTGCTTGACGCGCAACCATCGCATCCGCGTCGTCAAGCGCGCTAAAAATTGCATCTTGCTGCGGCTGTTCTAGGTCTTCCAAAAGGTCGACGACGTCATCGGATTCCAGCTCACGAACCGCCTCGGCCAGAACCTCAGGGCGCAGCGCAGAAATCACATCTTCGCGGATACTCTCGTCGAGCTCCGACAGAATTTCGCCATCAAACTCTACGCCATAAAGTTCAATCAGCGCATATCGATCTGCCGAACTGATCTGTTCAAGCAAGTCAGCAATGTCGGCCGCATGCATCGGCTCCATGAGCGAAATAAGCTCATCGCGCGCACCTGCCTCCACAGCCTCCAGAACAGCCCCAACATCACGGCGACTTAGCTCGTAAACTTCGTCTTCGGACTCAAATGTATCTGTCTCGTATTCGCTCAAATCAGCCCCCGTTTTCTTGCCCTTAACCTAAGCGCAAGCTATCAAAGGGGCAATCGGCGAATTGAGTTTTCAGCAGGTTCCGCGCTTGGCTGCTAGCATCATAACCCAGTTATTGTTTGGCCCACGTACCACGGCAATATCTCGCGCCTTCGGTTTAAGCATATTCTTACGATGCCCTGGCGAATTGGCCCAAGCCTGCATAACCTCAGCAGAGCTTAACTGACCAGCCGCAACATTTTCGGCCACCGTACAAAACTTGTAGCCCGCACGCTTAGCACGCTTTGCAGGGGTGGATCCGTTTGAACCCGTGTGGGTAAGCACGCCGCGCCGCGCCATGTCACTTGCGTGTAGGTCTGCCGCTTTTTCCAGCTGCGGGCTCACATTCAAAGCATGCAATCCATTTTCAGCGCGAAGCTTATTTACCATGGATACGACGTCTCTCATGGGTTCCGCCTGTAAAAGCCCTGCTGGGGCCAAACAAAGGATTCCACACAAAAATATCTGTTTCACACTCATACCACATCCTCTCACGCCAAACCTTAACTCATCAATTTTTGCGCCAACTTATTCTGCCGCGCGATGACGCCGCCAAGGTCAAGATGCGGCATATGTCCATCCTGCACGATATGCCTGCCCTCGACAAACAAATCTTTGACACGCGTTGGCCCTGCAAGCAAAAGCGCCGCCGCATCCCAGCTGCCCGCGCTTTCAATGCCGCGTGTGTCCCAGAGCGCGATGTCAGCGCGCTTGCCCACAGCAATTTGGCCGCAGTCGCTGCGTCCGAGCACTTCGGCGCCTCCACGTGTCGCAATTTCAAGCGCCTCTCTCGCGCTCATCGCATCGGCGCCAAGAGCAACCCTCTGTAAGAGCATCCCTTGCCGCGCCTCGGCCATCATCTGCCCAGTATCGTTGCTCGCAGAGCCATCCACACCAAGACCGACTTTCACATTTGCGTCTCGCATCGCCCGCACAGGTGCGATGCCTGATCCAAGGCGGCAGTTCGAACAGGGACAATGCGCGACACCCGTTCCTGAGCGTGCGAACAGATCAATCTCTTGACCATCAAGCTTGACGCAATGCGCATGCCAAACATCAGGTCCTGTCCATCCCAGATCTTCCGCATACTGCCCGGGGCGGCACCCAAATTTCTCAAGGCTATAAGCGACGTCTTCGTCGTTCTCTGCCAAATGCGTGTGCAGCATCACGCCTTTATCACGGGCCAAAATAGCGGCATCCCGCATCAAATCTCTGCTCACAGAAAACGGCGAGCAGGGCGCGACCCCGACCCTGACCATAGCGCCTTCGCGAGCATCATGGTGCGCGTCAATCACGCGAATACAATCTTCAAGGATATCTGCTTCGCGCTCTACCAAACTATCAGGCGGCAATCCGCCGTCACTCTCACCAATGCTCATAGCACCCCGCGTGGGATGAAACCTGAGACCAACTTCCGCCGCAGCCGCAATCGTGTCATCAAGCCGTGATCCGTTCGGATAAAGATAAAGATGGTCCGAGCTCATGGTGCAGCCGGTCAGCGCCAACTCCGCCAGCCCGACTTGCGCACTTATAAACATCTCCTCCGGGCCAAATTTGGCCCAAATCGGATAAAGTGTCTGAAGCCAACCAAACAAGAGCGCATCCTGCCCACCAGGAACAGCTCGGGTGAGACTTTGATACAGATGATGATGCGTGTTCACGAGCCCTGGCGTAACGACGCAACCTGCTGCCTCAAGTACCGCACCAGACGTGGTTAGCCCGCGACCTACAGCGGCAATCGCACCCTCACGGATCAATATATCCGCTCCTTGGAGCTCCTCGCGCCTGTCATTCATTGTAAGAATATGGTCCGCGCCGCGGATGAGTGTTTCGCGCATGAGAGCTCCTCGCTTCAAACGCCCCCTCATCTCGAAAAACAGGTTGCGCTGGAAAAGGGCCGAGAAGCGCGTGTATTTTTAGGCTAACGCCAAATTCTGCTCAAGAAAAGTGTGAGAGGATATTAAGTGCTGCTCTATGCTGTTCTGGCCCCGCCGCGGCCAAGACCCGCCCGCCGTCATGGGCCTTGCCGCCCTTCCAGTCTGTGACAATGCCACCAGCGGCTTCAATGAGCGCAATCGGCGCGCAAATGTCGTAGTTAGACAGTCCTGCTTCTATCACTAGATCAATCTGTCCCGCCGCCAAAAGCGCATAAGCATAGCAATCCATGCCAAAGCGCGTGAGCTTAACATGCTGCGCAACCGCTTCAAATCCCGCACGCTCGGCAGTGCTTCCCACTTCAGGAAAAGTCGTAAACAAAATTGCCTCGCTCAGCGCACGGCTTCCGCGGACCCGCAAGGAGGATTCACCCATCGGGCCAGTCATTTCTGCCTCGCCGAACCCGCCCCAAAAGCGCTCGCCCACATAAGGCTGGTCAATCATGCCAAATATTGGGCCACCCGCGTCGCAAACCGAGATCAATATACCCCAAGTCGGCGTGCCCGCCAGAAACCCGCGCGTTCCGTCTATTGGATCGAGAACCCATGTCAGACCGCTTCGACCCGCGCGGACACCAAACTCTTCACCAATAATTGCATCATCAGGGCGCTGTTCTGCCAAAACAGAGCGCATCACTTGCTCCGCAGCCTTGTCCGCCGCTGTAACGGGATCGAATCCTTCGCTGAGTTTATTTTCCGCGCTCAATCCCGCCGAGCGGAAATAAGGCAGCACAACACCCCGCGCAGCCTCGGCCAGCGCGTGTGCTGTGCGTGCGATCTCTTTAATATCATGCTGAGTCATAGACGTCTCCTCGGGGTGTCTATGCCGCAGGAGCACTCATGGGTGCAAGCCCCGCCATCAGCGTTGCGATGGCTCAGGCCACATCACTCAAGACACGTGCCAGATCAAACAAGCGTTTGCGCTGGTTCTCGGGGATAGAGTAGTAAGAGCGGATCAACTCCATCGCCTCTTTGTCGCCCATCAGGTCCGATGGCATACGCTCTTCCTTCGCGCCCGCTGCCTGCTCGACATCAAGTCCTTCAAAGAAAAACGACACAGGCACATCCAACACTTCCGAAATATCCCAAAGTCGAGATGCACTTACGCGGTTTGCGCCCGTCTCGTACTTTTGAATCTGTTGAAATTTAATGCCGACTCTTTCGGCCAATTGCTGTTGTGTCATGCCAACAAGCCAGCGTCGGTGACGCACTCGCTTACCTACATGAACGTCCACTGGGTGAGCCATATTCTACTCCTAAATTCACACTCGCACACTTAGAACGCGTCCAATCCCCTGGATCGTTCGACCGGTCAACCCCACACGGCTCATAGAGGGATACTCTCTTACGCCACGAAAACAAACAATAATCTGTGAGCACCGGTGTGCACATGTAATGAAGACTACCGCATAAAGCTAAACAAAAGCTTACGCACACGCATTACGCGTTTTTGATCCGCCTTTGTCAAGTAGGTGGCCTTTTGACCCGCGCCTCTCTGCTTATTGCGCGGAAGCGCGAGTAGGGCATACTTTTTGCATGAAAGCCTCGCATAGGAGTAGAAACCCCGCAAAAATCTAGGCAAACTGCGGCTCCAATCAAGCCAAAGGACCAAGACCAATGAGCCCAACAACGATGCGCGCACTCCGCTGCATGACCAAAGGTCAATCACCTGAAATCCAAGAGATTGCACGTCCTGAGCCCGCAAAAGGCGAACTGCGCATCAAGGTTGCGGCTTGCGGATTGAACTTTGCGGACTTGCTCATGGTTCAAGGCACCTATCAAGACACCCCGCCCTATCCTTTTACGATGGGCATGGAAGTCGCTGGCATTGTCGATGCACTAGGGGATGGCGTGAACGGCCCTGCCGTAGGCACCCCTGTAATGGTATTCGGCGGTCAAGGCGGCCTTGCCGAATATGCCTGCTACGACGCCGCGCGCGTAACCCCGTTGCCAGACGGAGCCAATATGAGTGAAGCTGCTGCTCTTCAGGTGGCCTATGGAACAAGCCATGTGGCCCTTGGCTATAAAGCTGGCCTTAAAACAGGCGAGACAATGCTGGTGCTTGGTGCGGCAGGTGGCGTCGGCCTCACAGCCGTCGAAATCGGCAAGCTCATGGGTGCAAAAGTAATTGCCTGCGCGCGTGGTGCAGACAAACTTGCCGTGGCAAAAGCTGCTGGCGCAGACCATTTGATCGATGCCGAGACAGACGATATCCGCGAGGCTGTGCGCGCACTTGGCGGAGCGGATGTTGTTTATGATCCTGTCGGTGGAGATCAATTCAAAGCCGCCATGCGCGCCTGTAACCCAGAAGCTCGGATTTTAACAATCGGGTACGCTTCAGGCGAAGTCCCCCAAATCCCTGCCAATATTCTACTCGTCAAAAACCTTACAGTCATGGGGTTTTACTGGGGTGGTTACCTAGCCTTCAAGCCATCGGTCATCACAGACAGTCTCGCAGAACTGGTCAGCTGGCATGCCGAAAAAAAGATTAAACCTCATGTGAGCAATAGCTTGCCGTTAGAGCAAGCCACGGAAGGTATGGAACTGCTGCGCTCCCGCAAATCTACAGGGAAGGTCGTGATAACCCTCTAGCAGCTGACATTGAGAAAAAACGCACAATTCCTGACTAAATCGCTAACGGTAATGCTTGAAAAAGTGGCCCACCTCACCGATATTTGCTGTGAGGGCTCTGTGAACAGGCAGGGCCACAGAAACGCCTATGCAACCTCGGAGGCTACACATGGCAGAATTTGACACCGTCCATTCCGGCGCACACACACAAGACGCCGCAATTGACCAAGGGCTTCGCGCCCATATGAACAAGGTCTACGGCCTCATGTCGGCCGCACTCCTTGCTACTTTCGCTTTGGCCTACATGGTCGCCCAAAGTCCAGCCGCACAGCAGGTCTTGCTCGTGCCGCCAATCGTTTATGCAGTCATCTTTGGCCCACTGGCCTTCGTTCTGGTCGCCAACTTCGCGTTTGAGCGCCTCAGCGTTGCCAGCATCAACATGATTTTCTGGGCCTATGCCGCGCTCACAGGCGTGTCACTCTCAGTGATCTTCATCATGTTCTCCATGTCCAGCGTGATCATGGGACTGCTTTATACCGCCGTCGCTTTCCTAGGCCTTAGCCTCACAGGCTACCTCACCAAGCGCAACCTTGGCCCAATTGGCCAAGTCGCGACGATGATGGCGTGGGGAATTGTAGCCATCGCAATGTTCAGTTTCTTCACAGGCGGCATGGGCGCCGCTGGCGCATGGTGGATGAACCTTGCAATCCTCGGCGTCTTCGCCGTTCTCACAGCGACGTCCACACAAGACATCAAGAACACCTATCTCGGCGCCCGCTACCAAGGCGGCCAAGAGGCAGAACTGTTCCTTGAAAAAGCCGCCATCATCGGCGCGCTGCAACTCTACATCAGCTTCATCGCGATGTTCCGCTCGATCATGTTCCTCTTCATGCCGCGCGACTAAGAGAAACTCTTTTATGACAACCATAAGGGCCAGCCACTGCGCTGGCCCTTTTCTATAGAGCCCTTGCCCACCATTGACAGGGCCTGCCGCATGGCCACTCGCTTTATCGTCGAACTAAGTAGACGCGTCTAAATGCGCTTCAGGCGTGGTTTTAAAGGAGCTTTCACGCTGCAGGACCGAATGTGCCAAAACCAAAGCTCTGACCACTTCAATAAACTGAAATCCGTGCCACAGAAACATCTGCAGTATGGTCGCGCCCGTAAGCGACAACCGCTATAGATTTAACTGCCACAGCGCTCAACTCTTTGCGCAATAGCCGCCCCTCGGCTTTGAAGCTCGCAAACGGAATACGCACAGTGCTCCACTCTTCATCCGCCTCAAAACGCCCCTGATAGAAGTTCCAAGGCAAAAGAGTACCACCCGTGCGGATATGGATGAAATACGCCTGCCCATTGCCCCGCACTCTCAGCTCGAGCCCTGTCACTTCGGCAGGTAGCGCTTCAGAGAGCTGTAAACGCGCCTGTATAAAGCCGCCGTTGTTTTTCGTGCTGACATCGCCAGTGAGGTGCACAAACCCTTGCGGGCCCTCGCGCTCAAGCGCCACAGTGCCCGTTGATACCCCGCCCATCACTTGATCGGAGATAAACTCCCAACGCGCATCGGGTGTACCGCTAAAATCCTCAATCATCTGCTCGCCTCCGCTTTCACCCGCCTGCGCCACACTTCCCACGGCCACAACACCAAGCGCCATCGCCCGCAGAACATTTCCAAATCGGCCCATATCCAAATCCTCTATTTTTGCCCCCTTTTTCTTGCCAGAAATATCCTAGGGGTAGGGTTTGCAAGTCTTGTGACTTTTGGCTCAGGGGACTGGCCCCTGCTTTCTGTGTGGGGCCTCACGCCCCGTCCCAATAGAGTTAAGCACGCCTCCGCCGCCAAACAACCACGCAAAGAAAAAGGCCGCCCCTTTCGGAACGGCCCAATCACATCAAAGTCAAAATGAAGACTTACTTGATTTTGCCTTCTTTATATTCAACATGCTTGCGCACAACGGGGTCGTACTTACGAACCGACATTTTCTCTGTCATTGTACGTGCGTTCTTCTTGGTCACATAGAAGTGGCCAGTGCCTGCGGTCGAGTTCAGGCGGATTTTGATCGTGGTTGGCTTCGCCATTGGGCTTCTCCTGCGGCTGAGTCTCGCAAACAAAATGCAGACCCGTGAATTCTCTTGAAGCCTGCCTTTTAAGGATCACCGCGCCCGAGTCAACCGCAAAGCGTGCCTAACGCATAGATTTGCTTTGCATCCCCCAAAAGAAGCCGCGAAAAGGCCCTATGACACGCCCCTCACCTACCCTTCTCGCGCTCTGCGCGATCCTCGCTGCCGCCGTTCTCTGGGGGACCACTGGTACATTGCAGAGCTTTCTACCCGAGACCCGCGAGCCACTCGTGGTCGGTGCGCTGAGGCTCGCTATCGGCGCGTTCTCACTGCTCCTGCTCGCATCCTTGACACGCGGGGCGTTCGCCGCTCTGCGCAAGCTGCCCAAAACTCCGCTTTTGGTCGCTGCCCTCGGTATGGCCGCCTACAACCTCCTCTTTTTCGCCGCAGTGGCCCAGGCAGGCGTCGGTCTTGGCACAGCGGTCACAATAGGCTCAGCTCCACTCTGGGTCGCCGCATACGACACTCTACTGCTACGCCGCGGGCCCAGCCGCCGCAAAGCCCTTGGTCAGGCTCTCGCCATTGCAGGTGCCGCCCTCCTCGTGCTCGCGGGCACACAAGGGGGTGCCTCTCCCATTGGCCTCCTGCTCGCCGCAGCCGCAGGCCTCAGCTACGCGAGCTACTCACTCGCCTCCTCCAAAATGGTCGCCCACGCACCCGCAGCGACCATCGCCGCCAGCACCTTTGCGCTCGCAGCCCTGTTTACGGCCCCTGTTTTCGCGTATGTCCCGTGGCATTGGGCGCTGACAGGCACGGCTCCAGCCACACTTCTCGCGCTTGGGGTGGGCTCGACAGGTCTTGCCTATGCGCTCTACACATGGGGCCTCAAATCCGTGCCCGCCTCCACAGCGGTCACGCTTGCGCTCGCCGAGCCGCTCACCGCATGGGTGCTCGCCCTCGTCGTTGTGGGCGAATCTGCTACGCCACTCAAGCTCGCAGGCGCCGCCTTGCTCTTGGCTGGTCTTTATGTGGTCACAACAGATAAACGCACGGAAGGCCTATAAGCCGGATCTTGTCCAAGCAGGTTGCCCCGCTCTGGATGACCATTCATCTTAAGGCGCTGTTACCAACGCCTCTCTAGCTGCCAACCCGAACCTCAAAGCCAAGACGGCTTATAGCGAGGTTCCTATTCGGCATTGCTCCCAGTGGGGTTTGCCATGCGAGGTCTGTTGCCAGCCCCCCGGTGGGCTCTTACCCCACCGTTTCACCCTTACTTCCCCGTGAGAAAGCGGTCTCTTCTCTGTGGCACTTTCCGTCAGGTTGCCCTGCCCGGGCGTTACCCGGCACCGTTGTCTTGTGGAGTCCGGACTTTCCTCGAGGCGCCCAAAGGCCCCTCGCGGTCACCCAGCCTTCCGCGCCCCCCGCAGATAGAACTCCCCGCCACGCCCGTCAATCGCCCAATCTACACTTTTTCTTTCCCCAAATATCTCTGGGGTGGTTGGGAGAAGCCCACCAAAAGCGAGAGCTTGCAAGCGCATGAGGCGATGCCGGAGGCAACGCAGCCTTCAAGCAAATACGCGTTTACACGGCCAGCGCGCTGCCAACCCCGACATCAACGCCGCGTCCTCGCGGCTCAATCTCCCAGACGCCCATGGGCGAAAGCGCAAACGAAACGCCTCAAGAATAAGCGTATCCTCGACATCCCCGACGGGATAGCCAAACTTCCCCGCATCTGCGTAAAAGTCCCCCGCCGAGCCCGCATCAGGCCAGACAGACAAGCCCCCTCGCGCCAACCGCGCCCAGTCAAACCGTGCACCAGGATCACTCTTGCGTCCTGGCGCCATATCCGAATGCCCGATAACCCGCTCGGGAGGGATCGCCCAGCGCGCCATAATTTCGGACATCAATAGCTCAAGGCGCGCCATCTGCAGCTCGGGAAACGGATGATTGCCACGGTTTGCCAGCTCTATTCCGATAGAGCAGGAGTTCACATCCGTGACATCCCCCCAACGCCCTGCGCCCGCGTGCCATGCCCTCATGTCTTCGGGCACAAGTCGCGTGATCTGACCCCGCTCACTAATCACATAATGCGCCGAAACCTCAGCTTCAGGAGCGCACAGTCGCTCAATCGCCGCTTCGGCGGACTGCATCGCAGTGTAGTGGATCACAAGCAAATCAGGGCGCGTAGCCTCACGCCGCGCGCCCTGATTTGGCGATATCACATCGCAAATTTTGAGCGTATTGCTCACTCGCTCGTGACAGCTGCCGCATCCAGCGGCTCTTCCGCTTGCAGCCCTACTGACTTGGCTGCCCGAAACGGTGCAGGATCCCAAGAGCAGGCATAACCATCACCATCAGGGTCAAGTCCGAGACGGTCGCGTTCAGGCCCGCCCTTCGACAGAAACTCACTTTGCGCCAAGTCAGGCGATGGGTATTTAGCACAGTTGCGCGTGTACTTCGCCTGCAAGTTCAAACCGACACGGCGATAAATGCCTTGCCCTCTCGGATTTGATGTATTGAGCGCAAACTCAACAATATTCGGTCCACCACGTCCTGTCCGAGTGGGCACAGCCGTCGGAGCCACATCTTGATACTGCGCTTTCAACGCCGCGCGCCGCGCCGCGTCGTCTTCAATACTGCGCTGCTCGCCAACAGCGCCAAAGTCATTTTCATTTGAAATCCCCGCCGCATTGGTCACGGCGGGCGCTGGATTGCTCGGGCTCGCGTTCAGAACCTGCCCGCTGGGACGCGTCGCATCCAAGACCGCGCTGACCTCTGAGGCGACATCGCTTTCGGGCGTGCCGAGAATTTCCTCACTCACAGCGTTTGGACCAGGCAAAGCGGTTTGGCTAAGCTGCGCCTCGCGTGCGGCTTCTTTCGCGCTATACTCTTGATAGCTGCCAAATCCGACGCCATCGCCAGTATTTGGCGCTCCGCTATCGGGGATCGCCGGAGCACAGGCGGCGAGAGCCAAACCTGCAAAACTCATCAAAATAACATTTTTCACAGTCTGTCCTGCCTTTTCAAAGCAACTTTGCAATTTCGCAGCCCCTTACCACCATTTTGCAGGTTTGGCCACAAAACCAGCCGCTTGCTCAAGTGCATAGGCGGTATTCAGCAAGTCGCCTTCTTCCCAAGGCCGTCCAATCAGTTGCAAGCCCAAAGGCAAGCCTTGGCTGTCTGTCCCCGTGGGGACAGCGATACCAGGCAGCCCCGCAAGGTTTACCGTCACAGTGAACACGTCATTCAGATACATCGCAATCGGATCCGCCTCGGACATCTCACCCAGCCCAAACGCCGCACTTGGCGTCGCTGGCGTGAGAATAGCATCAACACCCGCGGCAAAAACCTCTTCAAAGTCGCGTTTGATGAGCGTACGCACTTTGCGAGCGCGATTGTAATAGGCGTCATAGAAGCCTGCGGACAAAACATAAGTGCCAACCATGACACGGCGTTGCACCTCATGCCCAAAGCCCTCGGCACGCGTTTTTTCATACATCTCTGTAATGCCATCACCTGCGGCAAGTTTGGCGCGGTGACCATAGCGCACACCGTCATACCGCGCGAGATTGCTTGAGGCTTCCGCAGGCGCGATCACATAATAGGTTGGCAATGCATATTTCGTGTGGGGCAGGCTGATATCAACAATCTTCGCACCCGCCGCCTTGAGCATCTCTGTGCCCTCGGCCCAGAGCTTCTCGATCTCCTCTGGCATTCCGTCCATGCGGTACTCGCGCGGAATCCCGATGGTCTTGCCGCGGATATCGCCCGTCAGCATCGCCTCAAAATTCGGCACAGCCAGATCAGCACTGGTGCTGTCCTTGGCGTCATGGCCACACATGGCTTCCAGCATAATCGCTGCGTCGCGCACATCCTTGGTCATCGGCCCAGCCTGATCAAGGCTTGATGCAAAAGCGACAACACCCCAGCGTGAGACGCGGCCATAGGTCGGCTTAATACCGGTGATGCCAGTAAAGGCCGCAGGCTGACGGATGGAGCCGCCGGTGTCAGTGCCTGTCGCCGCCAAGCAAAGGTCCGCTGCAACAGCTGAGGCAGAGCCACCAGAGGAGCCGCCAGGCGTCAACGCCGTTTCGCTTCCATCCCGCCGCCAAGGGTTCACCGCATTGCCATAAGCGCTCGTCTCGTTTGAAGACCCCATGGCAAACTCGTCCATATTGAGTTTGCCAAGCATAACCGCACCTGCGTCAAAGAGCTGACTGGTGACAGTGCTTTCATACTCAGGCTTAAAGCCCTTCAAGATATTGCTAGCCGCTTGCGAGGGTACGCCTTTAGTGCAGAACAAGTCTTTAATTCCAAGCGGAATGCCACACATGTCTGGCGCATCGCCCGCTTTGATCCGAGCATCAGCCGCCGCCGCCTGAGTGCGCGCAATCTCTGGGGTGTTATGCACAAACGCATTGAGAGCACCCGCACTCTCGATCTCGCCGAGACAAGCCTCGGTCAACTCCACACTGCTCACATCACCCTTGCGAAGCGCGTCTCGCGCTGCTGCAATCGTAAGTTTGTTCAGATCAGCCATTATTCCACCACCTTCGGAACCGCAAAGAAACCCTCACGCGCATCAGGCGCATTCGCCAGCACTTTGGCCTGCTGGCCTCCGTCGCTCACAACGTCGACACGGCGTGGCAAACGCATCGGCGTGACCGAGACCATCGGCTCCACACCCTCCACATCTACTTCACTCAACTGTTCGATAAAGCCGAGCACCGCGTTGAACTCTTCAGCCAAAGCAGGCAAATCCGCCGCCTCAACTCTGATCCGTGCCAGCTTTGCCACTTTGGCTGCTGTGTCCTTGTCAATCGACATAGGGTCTCTCCGTTTCTGTGTTGCTCTGCCTTTAGCGCGCAGCGCGCCCCGCTTCAACCTCAACTAAAGCCCAAGCACTCGGTTCTCGCAGGCTTTCGCCGCAGTTCTTGCTTTTTCACCCGATAACGCTTCAAATCCGCACATGGCGCAAACCTCGACATTCTCAAGCCCCCTCAAGGAGACACATCATGCAAATCCTCTGGCTCGGCCACGGCTCGTTTCGCTACGCCATCGGCGGCAAGGTCCTCTTGGTAGACCCATGGCTCACAGGCAATCCAATGCTGCCCGCAGACAAACACGACGAGGCCATCGAGGGCGCAACCCACATTCTGCTCACCCACGCCCATTTTGACCATGTCGCCGATGTGCTTCCATTGGCCAAACAGCTCAAGATACCCGTTGTCGGCCAATATGATCTCATGACGCACTGGGAAGCCACTGAAGGCATTAAAACCATCGGCTTTAACAAAGGCGGCACAATAGATCTCGGCAACCTACGTGTCACAATGGTGCACGCAGTTCACTCGAGCTCATTTGGGACTGACACAGGCCCCAATGTTCCAGGCTCCGAATGCGGCTTTGTCATCGAGGGCGAAGGCCATTCAATCTATCACTCAGGCGACACAGAGGTTATGGCTGACATGCAAATCATCCATGATCTTCATTCACCTGACATTGGCGTGCTTTCGGCAGGCGGCCACTTCACAATGGACATGCGCCGTGTCGCCTACGCCGCCAAAAAATTCTTCAAATTCAAAACTCTTATTCCTGGCCACTACCGTACCTTCCCGATCTTGGAGCAATCTGCGGACCTCTTGGTCCGCGAGCTTCCCGAGGTCGAAGTGATCGAACCCGAAGTGCTGGAGCCCATCCGCTTTACCTAAAGCAGCTCTGCTTCTTCTCTTTGCAAATATCCTCGGGGGAGTTTGAGGGGGCAGACAGCCCCCTCAACGGGTCGGATTGCCCGCAGGGCAATTCGAAATCAATCTCACCGCTTGCCGGCAAAAAAAGCTGCCAGCAAAGCCGCAGAGGCCTTCGACCCGATGCCTTCATAAACCTCGGGCACATGATGACACTGCGCATGTCCAAAGATACGGGGTCCCTGCGCCACCCCCCCGCTTTTGGGGTCACCTGCCCCATAGTAAAGCCGCGCCAGACGCGCATGGGAGATCGCTCCCGCACACATCGGGCAAGGCTCAAGTGTCACATACAACGCAGCCCCCTCAAGCCGCTCCTGCCCGAGGGCCGCGCAGGCAGCGCGGATCACAAGCATTTCGGCATGGGCCGTCGGGTCATCCAACTCGCGGCAGCGGTTGCCCGCCTGCGCTACAATTGTACCGTTCAACACTATGCAAGCGCCCACAGGCACTTCGCCACGCGCCCCTGCCGCTTCAGCCTCTCTCAAGGCCACATCCATATGCGTATCAAACACCATATCTCCACATGCCCCATGAAAGCCCTCTTTCGCAAGAGCCGCGAATGCTCTAAGCGGGCCTAATGAGCAACACATCCAAACCAACAGCCCCCTCCTCCCCCACACCTGAAGGGGATCGCATCGCAAAGGTCATCTCCCGCGCAGGCGTCGCCTCTCGCCGCGAAGCCGAGCGGTTGATCGAGCAAGGCCGCGTCTCCGTAAATGGCAAGGTCATCACGAGCCCTGCACTCAATGTGACAAGTGCTGATAAGGTCGTGGTCAATGGCAAAGCTCTCAAAGCTCCGGAGCCGCCCCGTATGTGGCTCTATCACAAGCCCCAAGGCCTCGTGAGCACCAACAGCGATGAACAGGGGCGGACCACAATTTTTGACAAGCTCCCTGAAGAGCTTCCCCGTGTCATGACAGTTGGAAGGCTTGATCTCAACTCAGAGGGGCTCTTGCTCCTCACAAACGACGGAGGCGTCAAGCGTCAGCTTGAATTGCCCTCCACAGGCTGGCTGCGCCGCTACCGCGTGCGCATCAAGGGCCGTCCCACCGAAGAAAGCTTTGAGCCGCTACGCAAGGGCATCACAGTGGATGGTGAAAACTTCCAACCCATGATCGTGACACTTGATCGTCAGCAAGGCGCCAACGCATGGGCCACAATCGGCCTGCGCGAAGGTAAAAACCGCGAAATTCGCCGCGCCATGGAAGCCGTTGGTTTCTCAGTCAACCGCCTGATCCGCGTCTCTTACGGGCCCTTTCAGCTTGGCGATCTCAAGCAAGGCGAAGTGCAGGAACTGCGCGCTAAAGTCATCCGTGATCAGCTTGGCTTAGAAATGCCCGATCCGGTGATAGAAAAGCCAACCCGCGGCAAAAAACCTGTTCGCCGCCGTACCCGCTGAGCCAAAGCAGACGGGCGAAACTCTGCCTTGAAGCAAATCTTCGCCGTTTCCCCCTAGCGCCTCGCGCATGCGTCCCCTACCTTAAGTCTCAGTAACGATGGGGATTGGTGGGGATTTATGACCGAAACTGGCTTGCAAAAACTGGCCTTCGCACTCTTGGTGCTGCTCATGCTCTATACTTCCGTCTTCGGAGTCGCCTGATGTCAAAGCGATTTGGCGGAAAATATAGCCCAGAAACAGGCAATGCCGCCGATGGCAACAGCTATCAAGGCGCGCGTCGCTCTCGCGTCGGCGGGCGGGTCAATTTCCTGTTTCTCGCACCCCTGCCAATGATCTGGCAGGCGTTTACCTCTCCTCCGTTAGAAATGTTCCTTTGGCTCATGGCGTTGGCTGATCTTTTGCTAGCCGCTTGGCTCACCCGCTCAGGCCAACAGGCCCATGAAGCCTACGAGGCCCGCAAAATTGCACGCCGTCCCGCCCTACCACGCAAAATCCTCGGCTCAATTCTCACTGGCACAGGCCTCGCCCTCGCGGGGTATGTTGGCTTTGGTGCCCTTGAAGCCGTGCTCTTTGGAGCTCTGGGGCTTGCGCTCCACTTCGCCGCCTTCGGCCCTGATCCACTTTCAAACAAGGGCATGGACGGAGTGGATCAATTCCAAACAGACCGCGTGGCACGTGTCGTCACCCAGGCCGAAGAGCACCTGACAGCCATAAGCGCCGCCGCTCACCGCGCCGCCGACCGTCAGGTCAGCTCCCGTGTTGAGCGCTTCCAGCAACAGGTCCGCGAGCTACTGCGCACCGTCGAAGAGGACCCGCGTGATCTAACTGCAGCGCGCAAATTCATGGGCGTTTATTTGAAAGGCGCGCGTGACGCGACCGAAAAATTTGCCGATATTTACACCCGCGCCCGCAGCACAGAGGCCAGAAATGACTACCTCGCTCTACTGAGCGATCTACAAGACAGCTTCTCCGCCAAGAACCGTTCTCTTCTGCTGGATGACCGCAGCGATCTTAATATCGAGATCGAAGTGCTGCGCGACCGTCTCGCCCAAGAGGGCATCCGTTTAGACAAGTCCTAATTTTATCAAGAAAGTGAGGTCCGACATGGCCACAGAAATCCAGAAAAAAGCCCAAGACACACTCGCCCTCGTCGAGGAAGTCAATGCCGTGGTCCTGCCAGAACCTGCTGAGGTAAACGCCATAGTCCCGATGAGTGAGGCCAAAGGTGCTTTGAGTAAAGAGATCAAATCCCGCATCGCCGAGCTCGATATGAGCGACACCCAATCAATCGTCAGCTTTGGATCAGCAGCACAGGCGGAACTTCAAGTGATCTCCCAGTCCATGCTGCAAGGTGTACGCAACAAAGACGTCGGCCCAGCGGGGGACAGCCTTCGCGGCATCGTCACGACCATTCGCGGCTTCTCCGTCAGCGAGCTTGACGTGCGCCGCGAGCGCACATGGTGGGAAAAACTCCTCGGCCGAGCCGCGCCCTTTGCGAAGTTCACGGCGAAGTTCGAGCAAGTCCAAGGCCAGATTGACCGAATAACAGAGAGCCTTCTGGATCACGAACACACGCTGCTCAAGGATATTAAATCCCTTGATATGCTCTACGAAAAAACACTCGCCTTTTACGACGAGCTTGCACTCTACATCGCCGCTGGCGAGGAAAAGCTGCATGTGCTGGACACAAAAGATATCCCAGCGCTTGAGAAAAAAGTTGAAAAAGCCGCCGAGAAAGACAAGGTCATGCGCGCTCAGGAGCTACGTGATCTGCGCGCCGCGCGCGACGATCTGGAGCGCCGTGTGCATGATCTGAAACTCACCCGTCAGGTGACCATGCAGTCGCTCCCGTCAATCCGTTTGGTTCAGGAAAACGATAAATCCCTCGTGACAAAGATCAACTCGACACTGGTCAACACCGTACCACTCTGGGAAACACAACTCGCCCAAGCGGTCACCATCCAGCGCTCTGCAGAGGCCGCCGCCGCCGTACGCGATGCCAATGATCTGACCAACGAGCTGCTCACAGCCAACGCCAAAAACCTGCGCGACAGCAACAAGATCATCCGTCAGGAAATGGAGCGTGGTGTGTTTGATATCGAAGCCGTCAAGCAAGCCAATGCCGATTTGATCGGAACCATCGAGGAAAGCCTCCAGATCGCCGATGAAGGCAAAGCCAAGCGCGCCTCCGCCGAAATCGAGCTTAAGAAAATGGAAGCTGAATTGCGCGACACACTTGCCGCCGCAAAAGCGCGCAAAACAGGCACGGGCGATACCGCTGGTACAGCTGTGCCGCAATAAGCCGATGGCCCGCGCCCGTCGCCTTTTTGCTCAGACAGGGGCAGCTCTTCTCGGGCTGTCTCTTCTGGCTGGCTGCGACTTTCCTTTGCGCGAAAGCCTCAAACCCCAGCTCCGCCCAGCAAGCCTCACGCCCTCCAAAACCGCGCAAAAGCCCGATGCACCAGATGCACCCACCGCCAAATCACGCGAGCTTGCCGCTTATTATGAAAAGCTCGAAGAGCATCTGCTCTCCCAAGGCCTTCTACGCCGCGACGGGGGCGGACCCGACACCAAATTCCGCGCCCTTGATCTGGCGCGCAACTTCGAGGCCATCGCTTTTTATGACGAACATTCAGGCGGCGCGCTTCTGTCCGAGTCCACAGCCGTAAGCCGCTTTCACCCTTGGCGTGGCCCTGTGCATTTCAATGCCCACTTCGGGCCCTCGGTCTCCGCTTCACAACGCATCAACGACAGAGCGACCGTAAATGCATACGCCGCCCGCTTGGCCCGCGTCACGGGCCATGAAATCAGCACAACAGACGCCAAAGGCAACTTCCATGTGATTTTCGTAAGCCATGATGACGACGAAGCCCTGACAGATATCGTCGCCGGCGTCTGGCCCGACTTCCCAAAATCTCGGCTGCAAACTTTGACAAACCTACCACGCGACATTTACTGCCTCGTCCACACGAACACACCGTCAGCCAGTGAGGGAAGCGAGCGCGCCCTCGCTATCATCCGCGCCGAACACCCTACCCTCATGCGCCTGTCATGCGTTCACGAAGAGCTCGCCCAAGGCCTTGGGCTTTCCAATGACAGCCCTCTCGCGCGTCCATCAATCTTCAATGACGATGAAGAATTCGCAACCCTCACCAGTCACGACGAGCTTCTGCTCAAAATGCTCTATGACCCACGCCTCAAAAGCGGCATGAGCTTGCAAGAGGCCCGCCCCACCATCACCCAAATCGCCGCCGAGCTCACTGGCGAAACCAACAGTTAACTTCTTAAAAAGGATCGTCTTTATGGGCATTTTTGATTTTCTGACAGGCGAATTTATTGACGTCATCCACTGGACCGATGACACCCGTGATACAATGGTCTGGCGCTTTGAGCGTGAAGACCATGAAATCAAATACGGCGCCAAGCTCACGGTGCGCGAGGGTCAGGCCGCCGTCTTTGTTCACGAAGGCCAACTGGCAGATGTCTTCACCCCTGGTCTGTACATGCTTGAAACCAATAACATGCCGATCACCACCACGCTCAATCACTGGGACCACGGTTTCAAAAGCCCATTCAAATCTGAGGTCTATTTCGTCAATACAACGCGCTTCTCCGATCTGAAGTGGGGCACCAAAAACCCCATCATCGCGCGAGATCCAGAGTTCGGCCCCGTCCGCCTGCGCGCCTATGGCAGCTACACGATAAAGGTAAGTGATCCCGCACGTTTTCTAACTGAAATCGTTGGCACCGACGGCGAATTCACGATGGATGAGATCAGCTATCAGATCCGCAACATCATCGTTCAGGAGTTCTCCCGCACCATCGCCCGCGCAGGTATCCCAGTGCTCGACATGGCCGCCAACACGCGCGAACTCGGAACGCTGGTAGGCCGTGATATCGCACCAAGGCTCGCAGAATATGGCCTTGAAATGCCCGAGCTTTATATCGAAAATATTTCTCTGCCAGAAGCCGTTGAAGCTGTGCTCGACAAGCGTACCTCAATGGGCGTCGTCGGCGACCTTTCAACCTACATGAACTATCAGGCCGCCGAGAGCCTGACAGCCCAAGGCACGGGCGGCGCCGCGCTTCAGGCGGGTGTAGGCGCAGGCTTGGGCATGCAAATTGCCCGCGAAGCTTCTGCGCAAGCGGGTCCTTGGGGCGCACCCGCACCCCAAGCCCAAATCGCCCCACCACCCCCGCCAGTCGAGCAGGTCTGGCACATCGCCGAAGCAGGAAAGACAAAAGGCCCCTTCTCGCGCGCGTCCATGGGCCGTATGTCCGCCGACGGAGCACTCACGCGTGACACTCTGGTCTGGACCGCAGGTCAAGACGGCTGGAAAAAGGCCGCAGACGTCACTGCGCTTGCGACCCTCTTCACAGTACTGCCACCGCCTCCCCCGGAGGGCTGATTGGCTTTTCTTTGGCTCTAAACATCCGTCTAAAGGCATAGAATATCTTGTCCGAAACCGCGCCCACCAACGTGACCATAAGTCACCGCTTCCCCTGCATGGCCTGTGGAGCAGACTACAGATTTGATCCTGCCCAGGATCGGCTCACTTGCGACCACTGCGGACATACAGAGGAGATCGGTCTTACACGAGGCCCAGCCATCCGCGAACTTGATTTTGAAGACGCATTGCAGGCCAAGCTCCCCGCTCAAGATATCGAGGAAACCCGCGTTTCCCAATGCCCCAACTGCGCCGCTGCGGTGGAGTTTGACGCGCATACTCACGCTGCTGAGTGCCCATTCTGCGCAACCCCAGTCGTCACAGACACGGGCCTGCACCGCCACATCAAGCCCCGCGGTGTGCTCCCATTCGCGCTTGATGAGAAAACCGCGCGCAACGCAATGACAGACTGGCTCGGCAGCCTTTGGTTTGCCCCTAGTGGCCTGCAAGATTACGCTCGCAAGGGTCGCACCATGTCGGGGATCTATGTGCCCTACTGGACCTTTGATGCCGACACCACCTCGCGCTACTCGGGCGAGCGCGGAACGGTCTACTATGACACAATAACAGTTGTCCGCGACGGAAAGCGTGAGCGCCGGCAAGTCGCTAAAATTCGCTGGTCCCCTGCCCGCGGTCGTGTCGCCCGCTTCTTTGACGATGTTTTGGTGCTCGCCTCCCGCTCCCTGCCCAAGCGTTTTACGGATGCACTTGAGCCTTGGGATCTGGCAGCCCTTGAGCCTTACAGGCCCGAATATCTCGCAGGCTTTCGCGCGGAAGGATACTCTGTCGAGCTTTCCGATGGCTATGAAGAGGCCCGCGCCCACATGGCCCGCGTCATCGAACGCGATGTCAAGTTTGACATCGGTGGCGATCGCCAACGCATCCACGATATCGACACTTCCGTAAAAGACGTGACCTTCAAGCACATCCTGTTGCCAGTCTGGCTCGCCGCATACAAATACCGCGGCCGCAGCTTCCGCTTTGTTGTCAATGGGCGCACAGGCCGCGTTCAAGGCGAACGTCCCTATTCAGCATGGAAAATCTTCTTTGCGGTTCTACTCGGTCTTATCATCGCAGGAACACTCGGCTATCTCTACGGGCTTGAGCAAGGAGCCTTCTGATGACATCCGCCCTAGAAACCACGCTACACGCGCGCCACTCTTGCCGCGCATATCTTCCCAAGCCAGTTGCACCTTCGCTCATTGAGCAGGCCGTGGCCACAGCCGCGCGAGCGCCTTCATGGTGCAACGCCCAGCCGTGGCAGCTCATTATCACCCAAGAGGCGGAAACAGCCCGTTTGGGAACAGCCTTGCATGCCCATGCCCAAGCGCATGAGATGCAGCCAGATTTACCTTGGCCAGAAAGCTATACAGGCCAGTATAAGACACGCCGCTTTGACTGTGGCATGCAGCTTTATGATGCGGCCTCCATCGCCCGCGAAGACAAGCCAGCAAGAATGGCGCAAATGCTCGAAAACTTCCGCTTTTTTGGCGCGCCTCACATGGCACTCATCACGAGCCCACGAGAACTGGGGGCTTATGGAGCGTTAGATTGCGGCGGCTTCGTTACTGCCTTTTGCGCAGCACTCACAGAAGCCGGGCTTGGCAGTATTCCCCAAGCTGCCCCCGCTGGCTATGCGCCCTTTCTGCGAGACTGGTTTGGTCTACCAAAAGAGCGCCTAATACTCTGCACTGTTTCCTTTGGCTACTCTGACACATCTGCGCCAATCAACAGCTTCCGCACCCCCCGCGCTGAGACAAATACCCTCATCAACTGGCGTTAAAAAGCTTAGCTGCGCTCGATCGCAACGAGACCGAGCTTGCGCGCGGCCCAAAGTGAAAGGATGGAGCTATCAAGGCCTTCTCTCACTTGAAAGCGGCGGATCGCGGCCCTCGTCGGTCCGTCCATCTGGCCTGACAAAGCCCCAGTGTAGAGCCCCCGCGCCTTCAGTGCGCGCTGCAACGTGGCGATAATATCGGGCGTAAGTTTGTCTTGGCATGGCGTCTCAAACCAAAGCTCACGACGTTCTTTTACAATGGCCTGCCGCGTCTCGCGTTTATAAATCGGCTCGCTCACAACGGTACCGTCCGAGGAGACTTCAGCAGGCTGAACTAGAATATCCTGTGTCACCGTTTCAATAACCGCTGGCGTCACATCCTTACCCCAGCAAGAGTTCGGATCCGAGCCAGGCGGTGGCGCAGCAAAGCTTTCCACAAGCACAGGCTCGACAGGGCTGATCAGGGTCTGCTCGGCACAAGCCGCAACAGTCAAAGCCAAGATCATTGATGTAATCGCCTGTTTCAATCTCGTGCTCGCTCGCATTTTGGCTTTTGGGCAAGATACGCGCAAAAGCGAAGCGCAGCAAAGCCCACATCCAGCCTCGATCACGAAGTTTTTGCCCTGTGACATCCCTGCAGGCCACAATTAGGGCTGGCAGCGGCGCGCGCGCTTTTGTAACAAGGCCAAAGCAATGTTTTTGAGGAGCGCTGAGGAATGGCGAAAATCACCTATATCGAGCACAACGGCACAGAACATGTTGTCGAAGTCGCTTCTGGTCTCACCGTCATGGAAGGCGCACGCGACAACAACATCCCAGGCATCGAAGCCGACTGTGGCGGCGCCTGCGCCTGCTCCACATGCCACGTTTATGTTCACCCTGACTGGGTCGCCAAAATTCCGGGCAAAGACGACATGGAAGAAGACATGCTCGACTTCGCTTTTCAGCCTGATCCCGCACGCTCACGCCTGACCTGCCAGATCAAAGTCAGCGATGACATGGACGGCTTGGTTGTCCATATGCCAGAAAAACAGATCTGATTGTGAAAACAGCGCCGCGCCAGAGCGAACACCCCCTGCACCGCCTCTTTCGCGGCGCGTCTCTGGCGTTGGCACTCAACTTGGCCTGCTCGCTTCCAAGCGCGGCTCAAGATCTGATAACATCCGCCAAGTTTACCGAGCCAACAACACGCTATGCCCACGGTGTTCTCGGGGATGATGTCGAATATGGTGCAATTGAACTGCATATCCAGGCCTCAGACGGTTCATCTCAGGCAATCACACTCCGCCTGCCAGAGACCCGCGTGTTCGAAGACCTCAGCCCACGCCTGATCGATCTGGATACAGACGGCGCGCCAGAAGTGGTCGTCGTTGAATCCGACGCAGCTCTTGGAGCACGGCTGTCGGTTTATGGCCCTGAAGGCCTGATTGCCGCCACACCCTATATAGGCCAACGCAACCGTTGGCTCGCGCCCATCGGCGCAGCCGACTTTGATGGCGACGGCTTTGTCGAACTTGGCTATATTGACAGACCACATCTCGCCAAAACACTCCGACTCTGGCGTTTCAAGGACGGCAAGCTCATTGAAATCGCCACAAAAACAGGCCTAACCAACCACAAAATTGGCTGGGATTTCATAGCAGGCGGTTTGCGCAACTGTGCAGACACCCCCGAAATGATCACCGCTGATGCCAGCTGGTCGCGCATCATCGCCACAGCTTACGATGGCACATCCCTCAGCGCGCGTGACATTGGCCCCTATGCAGGCCCTCAAAGCCTCACCAAAGCGCTTTCCTGCCCGTAGGCGGCATGACATAAGCTTCCTATGGTAAATCGTTTTCTGGTCCTCCTCGCACTCCTCGCGCTCACCGCCTGCGCTCGGCCACAGTCGGCCGGCTTTGTCGAACCAGTGCCAGAGGCCAGCCGCGAAACGATATTCATCGCCACCATGCGCACAGAAGGCCAACGCGGCCAAATGTTTGGCGAAAAGCGCTCAACAGTGATGAGCTATGCTGAACTTAACATCTCGATCCCACCCAATCACCAGATTGGCCGCATAGAGCGCAGCCGTGGCCAGATCGATGCCCGCCGACACTTCGCTCCGTTGAGTGCCACTCCCCTCGCAAACAGCGCCAAGCTCAATGAGCGCCTAAAAGCCAGCCGCATATCCGCTGAAGAGCCGCTTCTGATCTTTGTTCATGGCTACAACAACACACTTGAAGATGCAGCCTTCCGCCTTGCCCAAATCCAGCATGACTTTGAGCTCAATAATCCTGCGCTACTCTTCTCATGGCCCTCCGCGGGCGACCCACTGGGCTATGCCTATGACCGTGACTCTGTCCTCTTTGCGCGCACCGACTTTGCTCGCCTGTTAGAGGCCCTCAACCGCGCAGGCCAACGCCGCGTGATTATCCTAGCACACTCAATGGGCAGCTACCTCGTTATGGAATCACTTCGGCAGCTCGCTCTTGAAGGCAAGACGCATAACATCGACGCTCTCGAAGCCGTGGTGCTGATGTCGCCCGATATTGACCCTGATGTCTTTCGCCAACAGGCGGGTGAAATCGGCAGACTCCCACAACCCTTCATCATCATGACCACCCAGAAAGATCGCGTCCTAAATGTGTCGAGCCTGCTCACAGGGCGTAAAGAGCGCTTGGGGCGCATACAGAACGCTGAAGAAGTAGAGGGGCTAGATGTCAGCGTTATGGATTTCTCTCTCTTTGAAACAGGCGAAAACATGGGCCATATGGTGCCTGTCTCCTCCCCTGCTGCTATCCGCTTTTTGCGCCGCTTCACAAAGGGTGTGGGCTTGGCAGCCAACGAATTCTCACGTTATGTTCTGTTAGGCGAAAGTCGCAAAGACGGCAGACTTTTGCAGTAATAGGAGCACAGTGATGGCAGGCGGATGGGCCAAAGACGGCGCAGTCAGCGAACAGATTGAAGCCTCGATCAACGATGAACTTGCTCGTCTCAAAGCGCGTCGCCAACCCATGGGCGAAAGCCTGACCCATTGCGCAGAGTGCGACGAAGAAATCCCCGAAGCCCGTCGCACAGCCCTCCCAGGCGTTAAGCTCTGCATCGACTGCATGAGCGAGCGTGACGCCATTTCGGCAAAACGCGGCGGCATCAACCGTCGCGGCTCCAAGGACAGTCAGCTTAAGTAAGTAGGTTGTGCGAGGGCTTCGCCCCCGCACATAGCACGTTGCGCTATTTGCGCACGCCAGATCACGCCTCCATGGCTTCCAGCTCGTCGATAAAGCCTGAGATCATGCTGAGGCCCTTGTCCCAGAAAGTTGGATCTGTCGCATCCAGCCCGAAAGGCGCCAGAAGAGCCGTGTGATGCATAGATCCGCCCGCTTTGAGCATGTCAAAATACTTGTCCTGAAAGCCTTCGGGGTTTTCTTCATAGACCGCATACAGAGCATTCACCAATCCATCGCCAAAAGCATAGGCATAAACATAAAACGGCGAGTGCACGAAATGTGGGATATAAGCCCAGAAGTGCTCGTAGCCCTCCATAAACTCAAAGGCTGGCCCAAGGCTTTCGCCCTGCACAGACATCCAGAGCGCACCGATATCTTCTGGCGTCAGCTCGCCCTCGCGTCGCGCGGCATGGAGCTTGCACTCAAAGTCATAAAACGCAATCTGGCGCACGACCGTGTTGATCATATCTTCGACCTTGCCCGCAAGCATTACACGGCGTTGTGCGTCTGTCTTGGCCTCCGAGAGCATCTTGCGGAAGGTCAGCATCTCGCCAAAAACACTCGCGGTCTCGGCCAGTGTCAACGGCGTTGAGGAGAGCATCTCACCCTGCTCTGCAGCCAAGACCTGATGCACCCCATGCCCTAGCTCATGTGCCAGCGTCATCACATCGCGCGGCTTGCCGAGGTAGTTAAGCATCACGTAAGGGTGCACATCCGTCACGGTCGGATGTGCAAAGGCCCCAGGAGCCTTACCAGGCTTCACGCCTGCATCAATCCAGCCCTTGGTAAAGAACGGCTCGGCAATCTCAGCCATCCGAGGGTCAAACCCTGCATAAGCGCTCATCACAGTTTCGCGTGCTGCGTCCCAACCAACGATGCGTTTGTCTTCCATCGGCAAGGGCGCGTTGCGGTCCCAGACCTGCAGCGTATCGAGGCCCAGCCACTTGCGCTTCAGCTCATAGTAGCGGTGGCTCAGCTTGGGGTAGGCCTTAACAACTGCGTCGCGCAGCGCCTCCACAACTTCGGCTTCCACATCATTGGAAAGATGCCGCCCCGTCTGTGCCGTCGGCATTCCACGCCAGCGATCAACGATCTCTTTTTCCTTGGCCTGTGTGTTATGTACGCGCGCGAAGGTCTTGATATTGCTACCAAAGACATCAGCAAGTTCACGCGCTGCCGACTCACGCGTTTCGCGCGTCTCGTCAGTCAAAAGATTGAGAGTGCCCTCAATGTTCAGCGGCTCGCCATCCACTTCAAACTCAAGTCCTGCGATGGTTTCGTCAAACATCCGCTCCCAAGCGTCGCCAACAACGCCCATATCATGGAGGAATTTCTCCAGCTCATCAGAAAGCTGGTATGGCTTCATCGCGCGGATGCGGTCGAACACGGGCTTATAGCGCGCAAGTTCGGCGCTCTCAGCAAAGAGCCCATCGAGCACTCCATCATCCAACCGGTTTAGCTCAAGCGTGAAAAAGACAAGCGGCGTGGTGAAATTGGTGATCTTTTCTTGCATATCCGAGAGGAACTTCGCGCGCCCCGCGTCAATCGTGAGCTGGTAATAGCGCAGTCCCGCATACGACATGATACGCCCGGCAATGCCGTTGATCTTTTCGTTGCGCAATACGCAGGCAAGAAAGCCCGCCGCATCAAGCTCCGCAAGCTTGCCTTCGTAGTCTTTCGCAAAGTTAGCGCATTCTTCCTCAAGCCAAGCCAGATCGCGGATCAATTCGGGCGCATCTTCAGCAGTGTAAAGATCGCTCAGGTCCCACTCAGGCAGATCGCCAAACTCGCCAGCGCCCCCGCCTACATTTGCATCGCGAACAGGAAAAGGAAGTTGAAACATCTCTGGGCGCCTCTTTGATTATATCTCTCAGAGACATAGAGCGCAGGAAGGGCGATCTCAAGTCACCCTCCGCGTCTCATTCAAAGAAAAACTGCACCATCTCGTCGAGAACCTTGCCGCGCATCGCAGGTTTCTCCATCAAAACCTCGTGCTCGGCCCCCTCGATCATGCTGAGCGTGCCAGCGCTCCAGCGGCTCATCCGGTCAGTGATCCGAGGCACATCGACAATCCTCTCACACGTGCCAAGAAAGGTGATTGTGCGTGTCTTGGGAGAGGGCATACGGTGCAAGGCCCACGTCTCGCGCAACGCCTCAGCCAACCAGCCAAGCGATGGCCCTGCCAGCGTCAGCTCAGGCTGCGCCTCGGCTTGAGCCACCATGTAGGCCCACATATCGGGGTCAGTTGTGAGCATATTGTCGTCAAACGGGTCGGCAATGACATAGGTCTCAGTTTTCGTGCCAGGCGCGAAGCGTGCGCCATGGCCCAGAGCACTGCCCAAATTTGACAGCCCCCACGCCACAGGGCGCATATGCGGCGCGAGATAAATCCCCCACATCGGGGCAGAAAACGCCGCCGCCTTGACGTCAATGCCCTCGTAAAGCGCGCGCAAGCCGATACAGCCGCCCATAGAATGCCCAAGCAGGAAAAACGGCGCTGCAACGCCCTCGGCCTTCGCTGCCGCCACCATAGCCCTTACATCACGCTGATAATCGCTGAACGCCTCAACATGACCGAGCAAAGCAGGCTCTGCCAGCCTGTCGGCAAGCCCCTGCCCCCGCCAATCAATGGCAAATGTCGCAAGGCCGCGCGCAGCAAACTCAGCCGCCGTTCGACCGTATTTTTCACAATATTCTGTTCGACCGGGCATCAAGAGCACAGTCCCGCGCGCGCCGTCTTTTGGCCAGTGCACCGCCCGCAGGCGCACACCATCATCCGCCTTGAGCCAGAGCGCGTAGCCGCCCTCTGGTCCCTCTGCGATATCGCCAAAAAAGGGCGCTGCAGCGTTCATTTAGCTCAAGACCGCGCCGAGCTGCATCGCCATACCCATGTCACCATCGACAGAGAGCTTGCCGCCCATAAAGGCCGCCGTGGCGTTCATATCCCCCGACAGGATCGCCTCGAATACATCGCGATCCGCCGAAAGCGTCACATCGGCCTCGTCGTCGCCCGCGCGCGCGCCCTCGCCGTCAATCACAACAGCGCCTTCGCCATTGATCACAAATTTCGCCGTACCCGCAGAAAAGCCGCCGCCGGCCATTTTTTCATTCAGGGCTTTGACCGCACCGTCAATCACATCGCTCATCATTCGTTCCTTCACATTGTTGCGACAAGGCTTGCCTCAGCCCTGTCAGTGGTTATCCTGAGCCTACTATGGTCATGCTCAGAGTCCATCTCAAACCTGCCGTTGCGGCACTTGTCGCCCTGCTCACGCTGGGTCAGCCAAGTTTTGCCGAAAGCCGCGATATTTCCGAGCTGCTCTCAGAGTTACAAAGCGCCAAAGCACCCGAAGCCCAAAAAATTGCCCGCGATATCGAAATCCGCTGGTCTGCTTCTGGTTCCGCTTCTGCCAACCTCTTGTTAAAACGCGGTGAAGACGCGCTTGAAGCGCGCCAGTTCACCAAAGCAGTTGAGCATTTCACTGCCCTCACAGATCACGCCCCCGCATTTGCTGAGGGCTGGCACGGCCGCGCGCGCGCCTTCTTTGGCTTGGGCGAATACGGTCTTGCGCTCGCTGATCTGCGCCAAACCCTTGCGCTCAATCCCTCTCATTTCGGGGCAATCTACGGTCTCGCCGCCCTGCTGGAACAGCTCGAAAAACCCGAAGAGGCCTATGACGCCTACAAGATCCTCTTGAACCTCTACCCCGCACATGAGAAAGCGCTTGAAGGCGTCTCCCGTCTTGAGCCTTCCGTAAACGGTGTAAAGCTTTAGTCGCATCTTTCCGTGTCACGCCCCGCCAGACTGGGCCAGCAAAAGAGTTTTCCCGAAATGACCCAGCAAAAGCGCATCACAGCCGTGCTCGGTCCGACCAACACCGGCAAGACCCACTACGCTATCGAACGTATGCTTGGCTATCGTACTGGCGTGATCGGCCTGCCCCTGCGCCTGCTGGCCCGTGAGGTCTATGACAAAATAGTGGCCGTGCGGGGCCCTTCCGTTGTCGCGCTTGTCACAGGCGAGGAGCGCATTGTTCCACCGCGTGCCCAATATTGGGTTTGCACAGTTGAGGCGATGCCGGAAGGCATGGCCGCAGACTTCCTCGCGATTGACGAAATCCAGCTCTGCGCAGACCCAGAGCGTGGCCATGTCTTCACGGATAGGCTCCTACGCGCCCGCGGAATAAACGAAACGCTGTTTCTTGGGTCTGATTCCATGCGCGGTATTATCCGTGCTCTTGTCCCCGAGGCCGATTTTCTGGGCCGTGAGCGTATGTCCCAGCTTGTCTACGGAGGCTCCAAAAAGATCAGCCGTATGCAAGCGCGCTCCGCCATCGTCAGCTTTTCGGTCGAAAACGTTTATGCCATCGCCGAGCTTCTCAAGCGCCAAAAAGGCGGCGCCGCTGTTGTCATGGGCGCGCTTAGCCCCCGCACACGCAACGCACAAGTCGAGCTCTACCAAAATGGTGACGTCGATTTCCTCGTCGCCACCGACGCCATCGGCATGGGGCTCAACCTAGATATCAACCATGTCGCCTTTTCGGCCACCGCTAAGTTTGATGGCCGCCGTATGCGGTCACTCATGCCACATGAACTCGCCCAGATAGCGGGCCGTGCAGGGCGTGGCATGTCCCATGGCTCTTTTGGAGTCACTGGCGAGGCCGCCCCGCTGGATGACGGCGTGGCTCAAGCCATCATGGATCACCGCTTCGCACCTGTGAAAAAGCTCATATGGCGTAACCCTGCGCTACAATTCGGCCAACTTGATGCCCTCATCCACTCGCTCGAAATCAGCCCAAGCGATGAGCTTCTCGTCAAAGCCCGCGAAGCAGACGACCTCCTCGTGCTCAAAACGCTCGCCGCAGAAGCCGAGCCGCGCGCCCGCGCCTCTGATGCCGCCTCAGTGCGCCTTTTGTGGGATGTCTGCTGCGTGCCAGACTTCCGCTCTATCTCTTCAAGCGAACACGCCACCCTCTTGGGGCAGATTTTTGCGCACCTGCACGAGCGCGGCGAACTGCCTGAAGACTGGATCGCACGGCACATAAAACACATTGATCGCCCTCAAGGGGACATAGATACTTTGTCCAAACGGCTGGCCTTTATCCGCACATGGACCTATGTCGCACAGCGAAAAGGCTGGACAAGGGACGATTCTCATTGGCGCGAGACGACTCGCGCTGTAGAAGATCGCCTGTCAGATGCGCTACACGAAGCGTTGACCCAGAGATTTGTCGACAGGCGCACCTCCGTGCTCCTGCGGCGCCTAAAACAAAAGGAGGCCATGTTGGCCGAAGTAAATGAAAATGGTGAAGTGACGGTCGAAGGCGAATTCGTCGGCCGTCTCGAAGGGTTCCGCTTCTCGCAGGACAAATCCGCAGCAGGCCAAGAGGCCAAGACACTAAAAGCCGCAAGCCTTGCCGCGTTGACCCCGCATTTTCACTTGCTGGCCGACCGCTTCTATAATGCACCAGACACAGAGATCGACTTTACTGAGCAAGGTGGCCTCATGTGGGGCAACACAGCCGTTGGTAAACTCGTCAAAGGGGCGGAGGCCCTCAAGCCTACAGTGAAGGCTTTTGTTGATGACGAAGCTGGCGCAGATGTGGCTGAGAAAGTTACACGCCGCCTTCAGCACTTCATTGATCGCAAAATTGCCACCGCCTTTGAACCACTGTTCAATCTATCACGCGATGAAACGCTTACAGGCCTCGCCCGCGGCTTTGCCTTCCAGATGGTCGAGGGCTTGGGCCTTCTGCCCCGCGCGGTTGTTGCCAATGACGTCAAATCACTCGATCAGGACGCACGCTCCGCACTGCGCAAGCACGGCATCCGCTTTGGCCAGTTCACAATCTTCCTGCCACTGCTCTTGAAGCCCGCGCCCACGCGCCTACGCCTCGTGCTTTGGTCTCTCGCGCAAGACTTGCAAGAATTCCCAGAAGCGCCCCCCGCGGGTCTCGTGACCGTGCCAAACATGTCGTCTGCGCCACAGGGCACAGATACTATGGCCGGCTATCGCAACGCAGGTGAACGCGCGATCCGCATCGACATGCTGGAGCGCCTCGCCGATATGCTGCGCGGTGAAGATAGCCGTGGCGGTTTTGAAGCCAAAGCAGACATGCTTTCGATCACAGGCATGACCCTTGAGCAATTCGCTGATCTGATGGCAGGTCTTGGCTACAAGGCCGAAAAAGGCGAGCGCGTCAAAGTCAAATCCGCGCCAGCCGTTGCCGCAGCCCCCGCTGAAGAGGCCAAAGCAGAGGCAGACGTATCGGTAGAAGCTGCAGGCGAAGCACCTGCCCCAGAAGCCAAGGCCGAAGCGCCAGCAAGCGAAACCCCAGCCGAGACCGAGGCAGAAACCCCAGACATGGAAGTATTCTACAGCTTCACATGGGGCGGAAACCGTGGCGGCAACGCGCGTGCGCCTCGCCAAGAGGGTGACAAACCCCGAGGTAAAGGCAAGCCACAGGGCAAACCCCGCGGCAAGCCTCAAGGGGGTGCTAAAGGCAAACCGCAAGGCGCACAAAGCTTCCAGGCTCGTCCGCCCAAAGAAAAAGCCATCGACCCTGATAATCCCTTCGCTGCTGCGCTCATGGGCCTCACCAAGAAAGACTGATGGCAGAGACGCCCACCGCCCCCGCAAAACTGCGGATCGACAAATGGCTCTGGCACGCGCGTTTTTTCAAAACGCGTGGCCTCTCGGCCAAGCAAGTGTCAGGCGGCCATGTGCGTATCAATAGGCAAAAGACTCTAAAACCCGCCCATGGCGTAACCTTCGGCGATGTGCTCACCTTTGCGCAGGGTGATAATATCCGCGTGGTCAAAATTCTCGCCTTAGGCGAACGGCGCGGCCCTGCCCCTGAAGCCCAATCGCTCTATGAAGACCTAACTCCACCACGTGAAGAGCGCCTGCCTGAGCCCGCGAGGACAGGCCCACGCCCCACGAAGAAAGATCGTCGCGATATTGCCGCCTTCAAAGACGAGGGCAGCTGAGCCACAGCCCCATCCCTGCGGCATAGAGTGCGCTTGAATGATCGGCCAAAAACGACTAGCTCAGCACGGAAAGCCATCAATTAGGGGGTCTCCCATATGACCTACATCGTCAACGACGCGTGCATCGCTTGCAAATACACAGACTGCGTCGAAGTCTGCCCAGTAGATTGCTTCTACGAGGGCGAGAACATGCTGGTGATCCACCCCGATGAATGCATCGATTGCGGCGTCTGCGAGCCTGAATGCCCTGCCGATGCCATCCGCCCAGATACGGACGCAGGCACCGAACAATGGGTGGAATTCAACCGCAAGTATTCTGAGCTCTGGCCTGTGATTGTCAGCAAAAAAGACCCCCTTCCCGAAGCCGAAGAGCGCGATGGTGAAGAGGGCAAGCTCGAGAAGTATTTCTCCGAAGCTCCTGGGGAGGGCGGCTGAGCGCTCCGCCGCCTGCCTAACCTTACGTAAGCAACTCCTTCTACCAGCACGCTTTCTTTTGCCTCCGATTCGTGCTATGTATCAGGTATGTGAAATATGAAACCTGCCTGAACCCATCCCCCGAGCTGCCGCTTGCTGGATGGTTTTGTTTGTCAAAAACTCTGGCCTGTCGGGGCGGCTCTTGCGGCCCCCAGCATCGTTTTTGACCTACTCACAGGATTATCGGCAATGCGAGGAAAGATTGCATGACCAAATCGAAGAAACCGGACTTCCGCGCCAATGAATTCGTTGTCTACCCCGCCCACGGCGTTGGACAGATCGTATCGATCGAGAAACAAGAGGTCGCCGGCTTTGAGCTCGAGCTTTTCGTCATCTCATTTGAGAAAGACAAAATGACTCTCCGCGTCCCCACAAACAAAGCGACAGAGATCGGCATGCGTGGGCTCTCAAGCCCCGATGTGGTCAGCCACGCGATGAAGACCCTCAAAGGCAAAGCCAAAGTCAAACGTGCGATGTGGTCCCGCCGTGCGCAAGAGTATGAGCAAAAGATCAACTCGGGCGACCTGATTGCCATTGCAGAAGTCGTACGTGACTTGCATCGCTCCGATGATCAGCGCGAGCAAAGCTACTCCGAGCGCCAGCTTTATGAAGCCGCTCTCGAACGTCTCACACGCGAAGTTGGCGCCGTCGGCGGCGGTGATGAAATGGCAGCCGCCAAGCAGATCGACGACGTTCTGGTCAGCCGCGCCGCCTGATAAGCATACCCGAAACAATCAAAAGCCCGCGCCTCTCCCAAGAGCGCGGGCTTTTTTTATACATATCACCAAAGCAGCAGCGGTACGTCTACTTCCTCTTTCCAGAAATATCCGTGGGGAGCGCAAGGGGGCAACGCCCCCCCCCTCGCACCGGTCGGACCAGCGCATGCACCAAGCCGAAACAAAAAAAGAGCGCGGTGGATTGCTCCGCCGCACTCTTAAAACTCTCTCGCTCTAATAGCTTAGCCGCGTGCGCGGCCGACAAGCTTCCATGCGGCAGGCAGGATCATCGCCGCCAGAACGAGCTTAACCGCATCGCCAACAAGGAAGGGCGTGAGGCCCCATGCCAGCAGCGGCTTGTCAAAGCCATAAATCAAACCAAGGCCAACAAGGCCAGGCACATAGATCAGCGCATTACCAATGAGCATCGCACCCGCCATTTTACCCGCCGAGCGGTCCCAGCCCATACGTGCCAAAACCCCAAGCGCCAAAGTTGCCAGTACGTAACCGACAAGATAGCCGCCTGTGCTGCCCATCATATAGGCAAGGCCGTAGCTTTCAGCAGATGAACCAGCAAACACATCAAAGCCCATCACGCCAACAAGCATGTAAGTCATGATGGTCGCAAGGCCGAGGCGTGGGCCATAGGCTGCACCAAGAGCGAGCACAGCAAAAGTGCCCATTGTGATCGGCACAGGCCACATTGGCACAGCAATCTTAGCCGAGATTGCCAGCGCCATAACTCCCGCAATCACAAGCGCAACGCGCTTGGCCGCAAGGCCCAAGCCGCTGGTCGCGCCGAATGTTTCGATCAAAACTTTATTCGTCATGGCAGTGGCCATTCCACGTCCCTCCATTTGTTTGGGCAATTTCTGCACCAGCGAAGCATTTTTCGCAAGTCAGAACAGCCTACTCACGTGAATAATCCGAAATCATTTCATAATTTTTGCGAGGTCCAAGCACCTGCCAACTCACCTGCCAGCGCGGCCATGTACCAAAATCATAGACCACATCATATTGGTCCGGATCACACCAATGCCCGGTCTCTCCTCCCAACGGCGGAACCTTGTGAAAAAACCGCCCGTCCTCAAAGTAAACACTCAAATCAGCATCCCAGCGATACCGCCGCTCCGCCTGCATCGGTGGCTGGCCTTGCACACTCAAAACGCCGCGTTCTTCATACGCGCCCCCAAGCGTCCACTCGGCCACGCCTTCAAAACGCGCCTCGGCGCCCGTCACAGGCACAATCCGCCGCGACAGCGCCCAGCGCCCCGTAAAGTCGCTTAAAACGCGCATATCAGCTTTCTATCTCGGGCAAAGCGTCTCATATCCCCTGTCCTGACTTGAGGTTAAGCACCCCCCAGTCTATGAGCAGCGCAACCCCACCTGCAACCCGCAACAGCGAAGGCATCCTTATGATCGAGCGTTACTCCCGTCCCGAAATGGTTTCTATCTGGTCCGCTGCGACCAAATTCAAAATCTGGTACGAAATCGAGGCCCACGCCTGTGATGCCATGGCCGATTTGGGTGTAATCCCGCGCGAAAACGCCGAGGCCGTCTGGAAGGCAAAGGACGTTGAGTTTGATGTCGCCCGCATCGACGAGATCGAAGCCGTGACAAAACATGATGTCATCGCCTTTCTGACACACCTCGCCGAGCACGTCGGCTCTGATGAGGCCCGCTTCGTCCACCAAGGCATGACAAGCTCTGATGTGCTCGACACCTGCCTCAATGTGCAGCTCGTCCGCGCAGCCGATATCCTGATTGCGGATATGGAAAAGCTACTGGCCGCGCTCAAGACCCGTGCCATGGAGCACAAAATGACAGTCCGCGTCGGCCGCAGCCATGGGATTCACGCAGAGCCCACAACAATGGGCCTCACGTTTGCACGCTTTTACGCCGAAATGGATCGCAACTTGGCGCGCCTGCGCGCCGTGCGTGAAGACATCGCCACAGGCGCAATTTCAGGCGCGGTCGGCACATTCGCCAATATCGACCCGCGCGTCGAAGAACATGTCTGCGCCCAGCTTGGCCTCACGCCAGAGCCAATCAGCACACAAGTCATCCCACGCGATCGCCACGCCATGTTCTTCGCCGTGCTCGGGGTCATTGCGTCAAGTATCGAAAACGTCGCCATCGAAATCCGCCACATGCAGCGCACCGAAGTCCTAGAAGGCGCGGAGTTCTTCTCAATGGGGCAAAAAGGCTCCTCAGCGATGCCACACAAGAAAAACCCAGTCCTGACCGAGAACCTCACAGGTCTCGCGCGCCTTGTGCGCATGTCAGTTATCCCAGCGATGGAAAACGTGGCCCTCTGGCATGAACGCGATATCTCGCACTCCTCCGTCGAACGCGCCATCGGTCCAGACACAACCATCACACTTGATTTCGCCCTCGCCCGCCTCACCGGCGTGATCGAAAAAATGCTGATCTTTCCTGAGAATATGCTCGACAACATGAACAAATTCCCCGGCCTAGTGATGTCCCAGCGCGTGCTGCTCGCCCTGACCCAAGCAGGCGTGTCTCGCGAAGACGCCTACTCGATGGTCCAGCGCAACGCACTCAAAGTCTGGGAAGAACGCCTTGATTTCCAAGAGCTTCTCTTGGCCGATGATGAAGTCGTCAAAGCCCTCGGTGAGGACGGCATCAAAGCCAAGTTCGACATGGAATATCACACCAAACACGTCGATACGATCTTCCAGCGCGTGTTCGGCGAGAGCTGAAGCGGCTCAAAACACTGGGGCGCGCATCACAGCGCGCCCTTCCCCTAGGTCCGAATCTAAATTTATGCTAGCATCTCTACACCCATAGAGAGGATACAGCATGTCTAAACTCTTCCTTACCGCCGCCTTCATCCTGTCCGCGAGCTTTGCGTCTGCTGAGTGTAACCGTGGCCACGACCAAGCCATGAGCTGCCCCCAAGGCCAAAGCTTTGACGCCCAGTCAGGCGCTTGTGTGCCACTGATCAACAGCTAAGGCGCTTAAAAACAAAACCAATTTTAGCCAAAGTTTGCACAAAACCTAGGTTTAAATGCCTTTGGCCTCTGCGTCCCACGCAGGAGTCGAAAGGCTTTTTTAGGAGCTTCGCTCTAGGGTCTTCTGAAGTCAGATAGGAAGCCCCATGTCCGCGTTGCAGCCCCACACGTCTCTCTCCTCGAGTCTTCCCTCCGCACGTGGCCCCGCGCGGCTCTCCTCCGCCCAAAAGGCGGCTATCATTGTGCGCTTCCTGCTCAAGGAAGGCGCCGATGTCCCTTTGGAGCGCCTCTCAGACGACAGTCAGCGCACTCTCACCGAAGCCATCGGTGGGATGGGCTTTATCAACCGCGAAACTCTGGCTGACGTCCTCGCCGAGTTTGCCCGCGAAATCGAAGCCATGGGCCTTGTCTTTCCAGCTGGCCTCGCCGAGGCGCTGCACTCTCTAGAAGGTCGCATCTCGCCTCAAACAGCTGCGCGCTTGCGCAAAGAAGCGGGCGTGCGCCAGATCGGCGATCCTTGGGAGCGTATTCGCGCACTTGAACTCGACAAGCTACTTCCTCTCCTTGAGCAAGAAAGCACAGAGGTGGCCGCCGTGCTCCTGTCCAAGCTACCGGTCGCCAAAGCCGCTGAGCTTCTGGGCAAGCTTCCGGGACCCGAAGCGCGCAAAATCAGTTATGCGGTCTCCCTCACAGGTCAGGTCACGCCTGACGCCGTGGACCGGATCGGCCTCTCCCTTGCCGCACAGTTTGAACATGAGCCCCTGCGCGCTTTTGAGGATGATCCCGTGGAGCGCCTCGGCGCAATCCTCAACATCGCCAATTCCGAAATGCGTGATAGCCTGCTTGCCGGCCTTGCGGAAGAAGACAAAGCTTTCGGGCAGCGTTTGAAAAAGGCCATCTTCACGTTCGTGCATATTCCAGCCCGTGTTGGCCCAGTCGATGTGCCGAAGCTCATCCGCGATGTCGATCCTGAGACAATGCTCATTGCCCTCGCCTTCGCTGTCAAAAGTGGTGATGAGTCCCTACACGGCACGGCCGAATTTATTTTAACCAATATTTCCAAGCGCATGGCCGAGGGGCTGCGCGAAGAAATTGCCGAGAAGGCCAGCATCAAAGCCAAAGATGGCGAGACTGCCATGAACGCGGTGATCGCAAGCATCGGCAACCTGCAAGCCGCAGGAGAACTAACTTTGATTGTCGAGGACGAGGAAGAAGACGAAGACTGACCCTCATCAGACACAAGGGCATAAGCGCTTCCCCTCCCTCGACAAAGTCGTTAACCTGCGAATGAATTTTGGCAGGACAGCGCATGCCCCTCTCTTCCACAACCAAGGCGATTCTGCTTATGTTGGCAGCAATCTTCTGTTTTTCGACGATGGATATGCTGGCCAAGCTGCTCTCGGGCAGAGTCGGAACCATGACAACCCTTTGGGTCCGGTATTTAGGCCAAACGCTTTTTGTCACCGCACTTATCGCCCCCAAATTTTCGCAAATCGTGCGCACGCGTTATCCCAAGCTCCAGCTCGCCCGCTCAGTCTTCCTACTTTGCGCCACAAGCTTCTTCTTCTTTGGCATTTCCAATATCGGGCTGGCCGAAGCCGCTTCCGTCATGTCCACCAACCCGATCTTCATCACGCTTGGCGCAGCAGTTTTTCTCGGCGAGCGCTTCGGCCTCAGGCGCGCCCTCGCCATCGCGGCCGCCCTCATTGGAGCGCTTCTTGTTATTCGTCCAGGCTCTGAGGTGTTCTCGCCCTTTGCCTTGCTGCCCCTCGCAGCGGCCGTCTGTTACTCGGCCTATGCTCTGGCAACACGCTTTGTCGGACGCGATGAAAACGCATGGACATCGCTCTTTTACACCGCCCTCTTTGGCGCTGTGGTGCTTACGCTTGCCTTACCGCAATTCTGGCAGCCTCTCGCATTGGCCGATGCACCGCTCGTTATCGGCATCACGCTCTGCGCCACGCTCGGGCAGCTCGCACTCATCCGCGCCCTGATGGAAGGCGAGGCCGCGATGCTCGCCCCCTTCTCTTACGCAGGCATCCTCTTTGCTATCTGCTATGGTTACTTTGTCTTCTCCGACAGTCCCGATCTCTTCACAGCGCTTGGCGCGCTTGTGATTGCGGCGGCTGGCATTTATGTCTGGCACCGCGAGACCTTCGGAAAAACAAAAAGCTAAACACCTATGCCAGCTGCCCCACTCCCCTTGCGCAAACGTGCAGGTTATTTTGTCAGCAACCTGCTGTTTCGCGGGCTGATTGGCGCTGGCCTCTTGCTGCCCTATCACTGGCGCGTTCCTGCGATGGGTTGGGTCGTTTCGCGCGTCCTAGCACCTTTGGCCGGCTGGCGCGCCCGCGTGCGCACCAATCTCGCGCATGTCATGCCCGACCTACCTGAAGAAGAAGTCCGCCGCATCTGTCGCGCAGCTCCCGACAATGCAGGCCGTACGCTAATTGAGATCTATTCGGGCGATTCGTTCAAAGCGCGCGCAGTGAACGCGCCCATCACAGGCCCCGGCCTCGCCGCCTTGGAAGAGGCGCGTAAAACAGGCCGCCCTGTCATTTTGGTCACAGGTCACTTTGGCAACTACGACGCCGTCCGCGCCAGCCTGATTGCGCGAGGCCACAATATGGGCGCGCTCTACCGTGCCATGCGCAACCCATACTTCAACGCGCACTACGTCCGCGCCATCTCGGCGATCGGTGAGCCAATGTTTCTTCAAGGCCCGACAGGCATGAAACAACTCGTCAAACATCTACGCGCAGGTGGGGTGCTAGGGATCCTGACCGACCTAAACAATCTTTCAGGGGAAGCTCTTGATTTCTTTGGTAAACCCGCGATGACTTCAATGATCACGGCGGAGCTTGCCCTGAAATATGACGCCGCACTTATCCCCGTTTATGCCGTGCGCCAAGACAACGGGCTCGACTTTGAAATCATCGCACAAGCCCCGATCACGCCAACCGATGCAAAGACCATGACACAAGATGTGAACCACCAGCTGGAAGCTCTGGTGCGCGAAAATATTGGCCAATGGTTCTGGATTCATCGCCGTTGGAAGTCCAAATAGCCGCGCCTTTTTCGCACCGTTTCAGACCCCTCCGGATGGCCCTTTCGCACCACCACTTGACGTGTTGCGAAAAGAGCCCATTCGAACCTGTTGATTTTCTTGGCATTTCAGAGTTATACACAGGTCTTGACCAGTTATGACAAATTGTCACTTTTTTGCCCCAATTCATCCTTAAGGAAGACAGGAAGAGCAGCGAAAAGTCTGCTCAACGATAATATTTGAAGGCAGAAGCTGAACATGGAAAAGAAAGAGCTGGCTCGCGCCACGCGTCTGCAAGTGTCTTGTGCACTTGTCCCCGCATGCCCAAGCACGTCCCATCTGCTCCGCGCCTCTTCCCCTCAAGGGAGGGCCGCATAATGCGCAAACTCCTGCTGCCCATGTGCTTGACACTCGTCGGCTGTATGCCTGGCAATATGGCTGACACACCCTCGCGCGACTTTGTGCAAGAAAGTGCTCTCGGCTTGCCGCCTCTCAAATCTTTCGCAACCTCTTCTGTCGAAGCGCCTACGCGCTCCAACATTGATATAGCTCGTGACTTCCTTGAACTCAGCTTTCACCTTGAGTCAGGTAGAGAGCTCCCCGTACTCACCCGTTTCGAAGGCCCAATCAGCATCCGCGTTACAGGTGCTCCGCCCGCGACGCTCCTGCCCGATCTTACTCGTCTGATCTATCGCTTCCAAAGCGAGGCCCGCCTTAATGTGAGCCTGACAAACGCTCCAGATGCCAACATCACAGTTCAAGCCGTAAGCCGCGCCGACATTCGCAAAAACCTGCCGCATGCGGCCTGCTTTGTTGTGCCCAATATTTCCGATATTTCTGAATACAAGTCCGCCCGCCGCAGCGCCAAGACCAACTGGGCCCAGCTGCGCCAGCGCAATCGACTCGCCGTATTCGTTCCCAATGACGCAAGCCCCCAAGAGGTCCGTGACTGCTTGCACGAAGAGCTCGCCCAAGCCATTGGCCCCTTGAATGACCTTTACCGCCTGCCCGACTCCGTTTTCAATGACGACAATATGCACACAGTCCTCACAGGCTTTGATATGCTCGTTCTGCGCGCCTATTACGCGCCCGAACTGCGCACAGGCATGAGCAAACGTCAGGTCGCCTCCGTGCTACCCGGAGTTCTCGCCCGCCTCAATCCCGCGGGCGAGGCCCGCAGCCCCGAGCGCGCGGCGCCAACCCCCCGCAGCTATATCGCCGCTGTTCAAACGGCCCTTGGCCCTGGCGCCAGCATGCCACAGCGCCGCAAGGCTGCCGAGAAAGCCCTCGAGATTTCGCGCGCCTTCGGCTGGCAGGATCACCGCCGCGCCTTTGCCCATTACGCTATGGGCCGGATCGCGCTGCAGTCCGATCCCAACGAAGCGCTGAAGCACTTTCAAGCGGCGGATCAGTTTTACGCTAACTCAAGCGCAACAACGCTGCACCGCGCCTATGTCGCGTCTCAGCTCGCCTCCCACGCCATCAGCGAAGGCAATGGCGTGCGCGCACTCACCCTTGTGAACCCAGCAATGCATATCGCCAAAGAACATGAAAACGCTGCACTCCTTAGCACGTTGATGCTCTTGCGCGCCGAAGCGCTCGAACTCACAGGCCGCTCCTCGGAGGCCCAGCACGTTCGGCTGGACAGTCTGGGCTGGGCGCGTTACGGATTTGGTTCGGAATGGGCAGTGCGCGCAAAGATGCGCGAAATCTCCACGCTCAGTCCACGACGGGGCCAACGCGGGTAAGACCAAATGATTGTAGGACTAGGATTTCTGATCGGCGCTCTAATTGGGGCGCTGATCGCACGTAAAAAAGGCGGCAACCGCCTCGACATTCTGCAGCATGCTGCCGTGATTGGCGTGATGGTGGCTATCTTGGCACTCTTCGTCAACATTTTGATCCTGCGGTTTATCTGAGGCCAACGATGTTTCTGCCCTTCTTTGAGAACCTCCGAGAAGCTGGCATCCCTGTCTCCCTGCGCGAATACCTGACCTTCCTTGAGGCCGTCAAAGCCGGGTTGGTTACCTATGACATTGAAGGGTTCTATTACCTCGCGCGCACTGCCATGGTCAAAGACGAGCGCCACATTGATCGCTTCGATCGTGCTTTTTCACATAGTTTCAAAGGACTGGAAGATCTTCCTTTAGGTGATGTCTTAGAAGCTGTCGACATCCCTTCCGATTGGCTTGAGAAACTCGCCGAAAAGCATCTGAGCGCTGAAGAGCGCGCCGAGATCGAAAGTTTAGGCGGCTTTGACAAGCTCATGGAAACATTGAAAGAACGCCTGAAAGAGCAGGAAGCCCGACACCAAGGCGGCAACAAATGGATCGGGACAGCAGGGACTTCTCCCTTCGGAGCCTACGGCTACAACCCCGAAGGCGTGCGCATCGGCCAGAATGAAAGCCGCCACAAAAGTGCCGTCAAAGTCTGGGACAAACGCGAGTTCAAAAACCTCGATGGCGATGTCGAGCTTGGAACACGCAACATCAAAGTCGCCCTGAAGCGCCTGCGCCGCTGGGCGCGTGATGGCGCGCATGATGAACTTGATCTTGACGGCACAATCCGCGCCACAGCCGAGCACGGCTACCTAGACGTCAAGACCCGCCCAGAGCGGCGCAACGCCGTGAAAGTCCTTCTGTTTCTCGATATTGGCGGCTCGATGGATCCGCACATCAAAATGGTCGAAGAGCTTTTCTCCGCCGCCAAATCTGAGTTCAAACACTTTGAGCACTTCTACTTCCATAACTGCCTTTATGAAGGCGTCTGGAAAGACAACGCACGCCGCTGGGATCAGCAAACGCCCACATGGGAGGTCCTGCGCACCTACGGGGCAGACTACAAGTGTATCTTCGTCGGTGATGCCTCTATGTCGCCCTATGAGGTCGCCTACCCTGGCGGCGCGAACGAGCACTGGAACGCCGAGTCAGGTCAAGTCTGGCTGGAGCGCACCCGCGAACATTGGTCCAACAACGTGTGGATCAATCCAGTACCTGAGAAGTACTGGGGCTACACCCACTCCATCGGGATGATCCAAGAGATTTTCGAAAACCGTATGCACCCGATGACGCTTGACGGCATAACAGCCGCCATGCGCGAGCTTCTCTGATGTCTCGCCGGCAGAATGGTCTGCTTGGTGTTCTGCGCTCCCATCCTGTCATGTCTCTTGCTTTCGCTCTCGCTCTCGCGCTGGTTTTGTTTTTCGCGACAGGCTTTGTCCGCCACGCCATCTACTGGTCAGACCCAGCCCATCAAGCCCAGCCCCTAGAAGGCTGGATGACACCACGCTACATTGCCAACTCTTGGAACGTTGACGGCCCCGAGCTAGCCAAACATCTCGGCGTGAGCGAAGCGCCCAAAGAGCGCCCCACGCTGCAAGATATCGCCGATAAGCGCGGCGTACCACTTGCGACGATCATAGCGATCGCTGAGAGCTATCTGACAGCCCACGCGCGCATCAAATGAGCGATACACTTCTCCAACTTCTCGCCACATACGGCGCGCCCCTGCTCGCCCTGACAACCTTTGCCTCCTGTCTCGCGCTACCTGTCCCTTCGTCTCTGATGATGCTGGCTGCGGGAGCTTTTGTGGCCTCCGGAGACTTGAGCGCAAGCGCGGTCGCGGGCGCAGCCTTCGCTGGAGCTGTTGCGGGCGATCAGCTCGGCTATGTTGCAGGCCGAGGTGGTGGAGCCTTTATAGAGCGCAAGCTCGCCAGCCGCCCCAAACGCCGCCGCCTCTATGCCCGCGCCCGTGCCTACCTTCTTAGCCACGGCAGCTATGGGGTGTTTCTCACGCGCTGGCTTTTTTCTCCGCTCGGACCCTACGCAAATTTGGCGGCAGGCGCTGCTCGGCTCAGCTGGGCACGCTTCACACTTTGGGCCGCCGCAGGCGAAGCCCTCTGGGTCGCGCTTTATGTGACGCTGGGACAGGGCTTCTCGCACAACCTTATGATGGCTTCCGATCTCATCACTCAAGTGCTAGGCCTGCTTGCCGCACTCGGCAGCAGCTTTTTTCTGGGGCGCTGGTTGCTCAAACTCTCCAGACAGCGGGCGCGGGGCTAGCGTTTCGATTCTGACACTGCCAAAGCACGCAGTCTGCTAACCTGTCACCGCGAGCGCTTCTGTTCTTTTGGCCCACAAACTATTGCTTAAACAAAGCCCCTGGCCCCCAGCCCACAGATTTAAGGCCTGCAAGTTTGAGCAAATGCCACAAAAGTGCTTGATTAGAGGAGATCACAGGGCATCCCGCGCGCTGTTCTGCTTCTTGCAAAATACCAAAGGTCCGCAGATTTGTGCAGCTGGCAAAAACGGCATCGCACTCTGATATTTTCGAAACGTTTTCTATTGCTTCAAGTGTACTCTGCTCACTGATCCGCGCGACTTTTCTATCCTCACGTTCCGCAAAACTAAACTCACTCACCGCCTCGAACCCATTCGCGCTCAAAAGCGCCCGCATCGGTGCAGTCACCTCTTTCACATAGGGGCTGACAAAAGCGATCCGTTTGGCCTTGAGCGCGTGAAGTCCTGCCATAACTGCCGAAATAGGGTCACTCACTGCCGCCTCTGGATGGCTGTCTTGTACCAATTCAGCAACCCGTGCAGGCCCAATCACAGTGCTGGCCGAGGTACAGGCATAGCCTACAGCCTTAAGCCCTTCGGGCAAAAGCTGCGCTGCCTCAGGGAGCCTTTTTTCCATCATTTTAAGAGCCTCAGGCGTCACATCAGCCTCAGCCCTGATACGCGTGTGGACAAGGCTCACGGCTTGCCCCGCAAGCACTTGGCGCGCCTCATTTTCAAGTGTCTCATCCGTTGAAAGCACAATCAGGCCCAGCTTTGCCGCCCCGCCATAGCCGTCGTCCAAGTCGTAAGTCTGCATGTCATGAGCCTTGTGTATATTCCGCTGGCCCGAATCTGACCCCGCACCTAACCTTGCCCCATGAGCAATGCCCCTGTCACGCACATAGACCCGATACGATTTGCAGCCGATCCCTATCCAGATCTGGCACACATGCGTGCGCACGCGCCCATCTCCTTTGTGCCCGAGTTAAATGCAACGCTTTTCACACGCCGCGATGACATCTTCACCCAAGAAAAACGCGTCGACATTTTTTCATCCGAGCAACCTGAAGGCTTAATGACCAAGCTTATGGGCGAGAACCTTATGCGCAAGGACGGCGAAGCACATATGTTTGAGCGCCGTGCGCTTTTCCCCGCGCTTAGTCCACGTACGATGCGAGACATCTGGTTGCCGCAGATTGACGCTAAAGCAGATAAGCTTCTGCAATTCATAGCAGAAAACAAAGCCTGCGATCTCGTCCGAGACTACGCCATGGTCATTTCAGCCGAGACACTCAAGCTCGTGACAGGCCTGACAAACATGGAAGCCGAAGAGCTTGATCGCGTCAGCCAAGGCATGATCGACGGCTGTGCCAACTACGCAGGGAAGCCTGAAATTGAGGCCAACTGCCATGACTGCACACGCTCAATCGACGATCACATCGACGAAATGATTCCGATTGTCATGAAACACCCTAACAAGTCAGCACTTTGCGTGATGCTTGAGGCTGGGCTGCCACTAGAGTCCGTTCGCGCCAACATCAAACTGATTATTTCGGGAGGTCAAAACGAACCTCGCGACGCCATCGCCGGTGCCTCTTGGGCCCTACTTACCCACGCGGAACAACTCGACATGGTAAAGAGCGGTGCCGCAACTTGGAGTGAGGTGTTTGATGAATACGTCCGCTGGATATCCCCAATAGGCATGTCCCCGCGCGAGGTCGCTAAAGACGAGGTCATTGGTGAAGTTCAGTTCACAAAAGGCGAACGCATCTTCTTTATGTTCTCCTCAGCGGGCCATGACGAAGACTATTTCGAAGCCCCAGAGACCTTCGATATAAAGCGCAATACTGGTCCAAGTATTCCCTTCGGAGCGGGTCCACATTTCTGCGGCGGCGCGGCTGTGGCCCGCTCTCTCATCACAGAGGTCGCCCTCCCAAAGCTCTTCAAAGCCTTCCCCAATCTCCGTCTCGCTGGGCCAGCTCCCTTTACAGGATGGGCCTTTCGCGGCCCAACAAAAATGCCCGTTGCGTGGTAGCTCCAAACACCCCATATCTGTGGCATGCTCAAACTTCTGCCCATCCTTCTGCCGCTGATCTATGGCTACATCATTTACCGCTTCTCCGTGCGCAACACGCTGAAAGAGCTGGATGCGAAGTCCACCGAGCTGGCCGATCCCGCGTTTCAGCCTGTTCTCGAACGTCTTGCAGCAGCGCTCGGCATCCCTCGCGTGCGTGTCCACCTTTACGAGATTGAGCCAGTGAATGGCCTTGCCGCACCCGATGGCCGCATCTTCATAACACGCGGGTTCTACGACAAATTTCGGTCAAACGAGGTTTCCGCCGAAGAGCTCGCCAGCGTCATTGCACACGAGCTTGGCCATGTCGCCCTTGGCCACTCCCGCCGCCGCATGATCGATTTTTCAGGCCAAAATGCGATGCGCATGGCCCTCGGCGCTGTACTATCGCGCTTCATTCCTGTGATCGGCTTCTGGCTCGCCAACTTCGCCACAAGCCTCCTCGCCGCCCGCCTTTCACGTTCTGACGAATACGAAGCCGACGAATACGCCGCCGCTTTGATGACAAAGGCAGGCTTTGGCGTGACGCCGCAGATCGAGCTGTTTCACAAGCTCGAAACCCTCACAGGCGCGGTCGCAGGCCGCCCACCAGCATGGCTCTTGAGCCACCCAAAAACCGAAGAGCGTATTGCCGCCATTCGTGCACTCGAAAGTCGTTGGCAAGACGCCTAAGACAGCGCCTTCGCAAGTCGCGGTAAACGCGCTTTCTTGAGCAAGCCGCGCATGTCCCAATCCTGCCCTGACAGCTCTTGAGCCTTGGCCAAAACCCGTGAGGCGACGCCTGACACAAGCTCTGGCTGCGCGGCCCAAAGTCCGCGCAAATACGCGTCAGGGTCCAATAAGCTCAGCCCTTCTTCAGCCAAAATCTGCGCCGGAAAGTCTTTTTTATTCAATGTGATGATTGCATCAGCTGAGCCTGCAATCGCAGCTGCGAGCACATGAATATCGTTCGCATCTGGCAGCCAAAGGCGCGCCTTTAGCCCCTCTCCATAGCGCACCCGCGCATTCGGCCAGCGGGCATTGAGCAACGCAATTTCGCCTTCGGCAAAAGCCCGCGCGCCTTGCTCGTGCTTCTCGGCAGTATGTGCCCACTCACCCTCGATTTCAGCAGACCAAAATGGCTCAAACGCCCCCGCAACCGCCACACCAAGGAGCATCTCGCGCATAACTGTCGGATACAGCACGCAAGTGTCGAGTAGCAACTTCACAGGCGATAAAACAGCGCTTTGAGATAGCCACTTTCTGCAAGCTGCGGCATCAGCGGATGATCAGGCCCTGCAAAACCCGTATGGATCAGCTGGCTTGTGCGCCCCGCTCTGCCAATGCCACGGCTAGACGCGGCGCGGAACTTGCTCAAGTCAGCGGCATGGGAACACGAACAGAGGCCCAAATAGCCACCATCCTTGACCAAAACAGACGCCAACCGTGCAATCCTCTCATAAGCCCGCAAACCTGCATCGAGCGCTTTCTTAGACGGCGCAAAAGCGGGTGGGTCACAGATCACAACGTCAAATGTACGCCCCTCTTCCGCCAATGCCACAAGCGCATCAAATGCATCTGACACACGGGTTTCAAAGCGTTCAGAAACGCCCGAAGCCTTCGCACCCTCAGTCGCCAATTCAAGAGCAGGTGCTGAGCCGTCCACAGCAAGAGCGCTTGTCGCACCGCCCGCCAAAGCCGCGAGGCCAAACCCGCCTACATGCGAGAAAACATCAAGCACATCAGCACCTTGGCTGAGCTGTGCGGCAAAAGCCTGATTGTCTCGTTGGTCAAAAAAGATCCCTGTTTTCTGTCCGCCTGTGAGGTCAGCCATATAGGTTGCACCGTTCATCTTAACAGGTACAGGCCCGCTAGGGGCAACACCCGCCAAGACAGCGCTCACATCGTCCAGGCCTTCCAAGCCTCGGGCGCGGCCAGCCGCGTTTTTGAGGATCGTCGTGATCCCGCCAAGCCCAAGCAGAGCTTCGCACAACGCATCGAGCTTCATCTCGGCCCAAGCCGCGTTAGGCTGCAATACAACCGTGTCACCAAAACGGTCAATGACCACACCAGGAAGCCCATCAGCCTCCGCATGGACAAGGCGATAGAACGGCTCGCTATAAAGCCGCTCACGCATTTCCAAAGCCTTTGAAAGCTTCGCTTTAAACCATGCAACATCGACAGGGACGTTGACATTTCGCTCCAACATGCGCCCCGAAATACGGCTCTCGGCGTTGAAGCCGACAAGCCCCAAGGGCGCGCGATCGGCATCTTCCAAAAGCACAATCTCGCCTTTTGAGATGGCTTTCGTGCGGCGGTCAAGCACGAGTTCATTGTCAAACACCCAAGGCGCGCCGTGACGAATCTTGCGCGCGTCTGCTTTGGGTTTGAGGCGAATAACGGAATAAGGGAGCTGTGTCATACAGCCCCCTTACATCACTTTTCTCAGGTTGTGAAAGCCTTAGTAAAGACTGTTTTGCGAAGCTACGGGCGCAAACGGAAGGCTGGCCTGTGCATTGCGGCTCACAATCGCTTCTGGCGCAACAGATGCGCTCAACTCTTTGTGGATAACGTTTACCAGATGCGCACTGACACGCTTCTTTTGTGTCTCGCCACGGGCGTCCGCGGCAATGGCTTCTTGTCCGCCAAAAGCGTGCAAATCTGATTTAATCTTGCGCGGCGCCATCAAGTCGAGACCAGTTTCAGGGTCTTTGACACTCAGCATGAAAGTGATCGAATGGTTGCCACCCACAGTGTAGCGCGCTTTGTCGGTTACAGAGTGAAAGCGCAAAACATCGATTTCGATGTTCGCTTTCTGGCCAACGGTCAGGTTCTGTGCTGCGGCTTTCGCGCTGCTTTCAAAGATGGCGCTCACTTGCTCATAGCGGTCGCCGCGAACATCGCCGCGCCAGACAATATCTGCAACAGGGTAATAAAGCTCGGCTTCCGAAACACGTAGCTCCCGTGACACATTCACTTTGATGTCATTCACAGCCACCGGCTGGCTCAAAATTTGTTGCTCTTTTCCGCCCACAAACGGTGCGTTGCGGGTGGCCACATCCATGCTCGCACAGCCAGAAATGCTCAGGCCCATTGCGACAACGAGTGCTGCTTTCATAAGTTTCATCTTCGTCCTCCTAGGGCTTTAGCCCGCTTTACTGCTCAGACAGTAGATTGGAGGCGGAATCGGACAACTTTAAGGCAGATTGGGGGTCATTGCTTGGCACATTGTAATGTGTTCAAATCGACACAAGACAGACAAGCATTTGACTTTAAAAGATATTAATTGCGGCGCGCTTGCCAGCCACCACGGCGGCGCGGCCTCTCCATCGTGGCCAACCCCTCTTGCAAGACATCATTCATAGGATGCCCTTCGCTCTTATGGCGATCCAGCAAAAGCGCAATAGTTTCTGTTTGGTCCAGTTCGTCAGGCAAGCTCAGAGCCCAATCCAGAAAGATCGAGCGGCACTCGGAGGCCGTAATCCCCTCGATGTTATAGGCTTCACGTATCAAAGCTTTTGGATCGTAAATATCACCCTTCATCACCTGCTCCCCTGAGATTGGCCACGATCACATCCGCAGCTGTCGCAGCGCAGCTTTGCAGCTCCACCTGCAAAGAGGCAAGGTCTTTTGCACCCGTTTCGCGCAGCACAAGTTGGGTCGCCCCCTCGCTCGCCACATCGGCATCAAACGGTTTGTCCGACAAGAACCGTGTGGTCAGGTTGAGCGCCCAAAAAAGTCGATAGGCTCGCATCAAGCCCTCACTTTGAGCCCTATCAATCAACCCTGCGCTGACAAGCCCCTTCACGCCGGCCTGCACCCGTAGATTTGACACCCCACCTGCAAGAGCGCCCATCTGTGAAAACAACTCGATATCCTGCAAGCGCCCCGCACCGATCTTTGCATCCCATGGCCCGCTCGGGGCTTTGGCTGCTGCAATCTTGGCGCGCATCTCGGCCACGCCTGTCACAGTACGCCTATGGTCTTGGCCCTTTTCTGCCAGAAGCTGCCTTCGAAAGGCGTTAAACGCCTGTGCCAAGCTTTCCAGCCCACAAATCGGGCGCGCCCGCACCAGCGCAAGATGTTCCCAAAGCCACGCCTCACCCTCTTGATACGCCTTAAACGCAGGCCAGCTTGTCGCCACGGGGCCTTTATTGCCCGAGGGGCGCAAGCGCATATCAAGCTCATAGAGCCGCCCCTCAGCCATCGGAGCTGTCACGGCAGTCACCAAGGCTTGCGTGAGCCGCGCATAATAGGGCCGTGTCGCAAGAGGGCGGCGGCCCTCCGACATTTCCACATCCTCAGGATCGTAAATCACAATAATATCAAGGTCCGACGCACTTGTGAGGCGTCCTGCGCCAAGCGAGCCCATTCCAATCACGGTTGCCCCTTTTCCAGGAGGAGGACCATGTTTTGCAGAAAACTGCGCCACGACTTCTGGCCATAGCGCCCGTAGCACAGCCTCGGCAAGCTCGGCATATTGCGCGCCAGCTTCCTCTGCGCCCGTAAGACCACGCAGGAAGTGAACCCCGACCCGAAAGTGCCACTCCTTCATCCAGCGTCGTGCAACATCTAGTTTGCGCTCGTAATCACCCTCTTCTTCCAAACGCGCGCCAAGCTCGGCAGTGAGCGCAAGCGCACCTTTCCAATCCGCGAAGAAATCCCCACCAATCACCGCATCAAAAACCCCGGCATTGCGGCTCAAATGATGCGCCAACGCAGGCGCTGTGCTCGCAATGTCCACGATCAAATTCACAAGCTGCGGATTGGCTTCAAAAAGCGAAAAGAGCTGCACCCCAGCCGGCAACCCTGCCAGAAACCCGTCAAATGCCAAGAGCGCGCCATGCGGATCGGCAGACTTGGCCAAAGCGCTCAAGATATCAGGCTTCAGACGGTTAAATATCTGCGTGCCCCGCTCTGATCTGAGCGCCGCATAGGTCGGCCATCGGCTGATCACTTCGCCATCCAGTTCAGGCATATCAGGGACTGGGCTCACGGCATCAGGCGCAAAGAAGCCCTCGGTCAGCGCATGTACCTCTTCCAAGCGCTCGGTGAGCTCCTTTTCCATAGCGCCGCGCTCAACGCCCATAAAGGCCGCAAGCTGCTCCATGCCCTCGCCGGTTGTCGGCAACAAATGTGTCTGCTGATCCGCAATCATCTGCACACGGTGCTCAACTTCTCTATGCGCACGGTAGTGGTTCACCAGTGTCTCAGCCACATCCTCTGGAACCCAGCCTTTTTGCGCCAAAACGCCCAGCGCGGGCACGGTGCCACGCGCGCGAAGATCGGTGTCGCGTCCGCCCGAAATAAGCTGGCGTGTCTGGGTGAAAAACTCAATCTCGCGTATACCGCCACGTCCGAGCTTCATGTTATGGCCCATCAAGTCGATCTTGCCGCCAAGCCCCTTATGCTCTCGGATCCGCAGGCGCATATTATGAGCATCCTCAATCGCCGCAAAATCGAGGTGCTTGCGCCAGACAAACGGACGCAGCGTTTCCAGAAACGCCTCCCCTGCCGCCTGATCGCCCGCACCGCAGCGGGCCTTGATATAGGCCGCGCGCTCCCATGTACGCCCGAGGCTCTCATAGTAGCGCTCTGCAGCTTCGACAGCCATACACACAGGTGTCACAGCAGGATCAGGGCGTAGCCTCAGATCCGTGCGAAAGACATAACCCTCGGCGGTGCGGTCATTTAGCATCGCACTCATGCCGCGCGTCGCCTTGATGAAAGCCTTACGCGCCTCAAAGAAGTCATCGCGCTCAAAGCGGGCCTCATCAAAGAGACAGATCAAATCAATATCTGAGGAATAGTTGAGCTCATAGGCCCCCATTTTCCCCATAGAGAGCACAAACATCCCGCCCAGAGTCTCCAGATCGTCTAGGCTCATGCCAGGTAGCTTGCCGCGCCGCACTTCAGCCCCCAAGGTAGCGCGCAAACTCAACTGTACCGAGAGATCGGCAAAATTTGTTAGGGCGCCAGTGACCTCTTCGAGCGACCAAACGCCGCCCAGATCAGCCAGTCCTGTCAAAAGAGCCACGCGCTTCTTTGCGCGCCGCAATTCACTTGGTAAATCTGGAGCGCCGACCTCGCGCAGCCGCGCAAACTCGGCGTCAAGCGCAGCCTTAGGCGCATCAAAAGCTGCCGCCATCCAAGCAGCCTCACGCATCATCAAAGAGAGCAGATAAGGGCTACACCCTGCCGCGCCCTCAACAAGCTTAGCAAGATCACCGCTCAAACCCTCAAAAAGCGCGCGCCCCTCAGCGCCGCGATCACTGTCATAAGCCCTTGGCAGGCGGCTGATTTTCTGTGCAAATTCCATACCTAAGGATGCGCCGCGCCCAAAGCCGCGTCAATCGCGAAGAGGAGCCGAGCCATGTCAAAAAGTCTCAAGCGCGTGAGTGCTGCTCTTGCAGGTGAAACGACAGAAATCCGAGAAACGGGCGAGGCCAAAACCGCGCTGCAAGCCGCCGCAGAACTCGGCGTTGAAGTGGATCAGATCGCCAAGTCGATCATCTTTCAGGGTCAAACGACTGGACAAGCGCTTCTCTTCATTACAGCGGGCGGAAATCAAGTTTGCGAGAACAAGGCAGCCGCCCTTGCGGACGAGCCTCTTGGGCGTGCAGATGCGGCACTTGTTCGAGCGCAGACTGGCTTTGCCATCGGTGGGGTCTCCCCGCTCGCACACAAGACCCCGATCCGCAGCTTTTTTGATCCGCGCTTGATGGATTTCCCGCTCATTTGGGCCGCCGCGGGCACGCCACACCATGTATTCAGCCTCACACCTGCCCGACTTTTGGAAAAATCCGCGGCACAACACGCTGATTTTACGACTTAAATTTCATAAATGTAAATTTGTTTAACATAGACCCTTGCAGGACGCCCCCTCGGCACCAATATTGGTAATGTGAAGAGCATTCACATTAAGATGCATACCAGTAAGGAGTTTAATAACATGACACACGCCGTTCCCTATTCTTCCCCCTCCCAAGGATGGTTTGCCCGCGCCGAGGCTTGGCTTGATGACAAAGGTAAAGGGGCTTGGATCGCCGCTATGGTCATCAGCTTTATCGCATTTTGGCCGATCGGCCTTGCGCTCTTGTTTTACATGATCACAACCAAACGCCTTGGTTCTGGCTCCTGCCGTAAGCGCCGTGCCAAACAGCACGCACGCTTCACCGCTTCGCGCACCTCTGGCAACACAGCCTTTGACGCTTACAAAGAAGAAACACTGCGCCGCCTCGAAGAAGAGCAGCACAACTTTGAAGCCTTCCTTGAGCGCCTGCGTGATGCCAAGGACAAGGCTGAGTTTGACCAGTTCATGGATGAGCGCGCTGAGGCCCACGATGCTTCAGAGCATGAAGAAACAGAAAAAGCCTAACAAACCACGCTTGGCCCTCCTATCTTGAGGGCCAAGACTGTTATTCACGAGGACACGATGAACACCCAAAGCTTTGATTTGCCTGACCCCCACTACCAGCCAGAGTTCTATGCTGATGTGCCGCTCAAGCGGCTGATATCATGGGCGATTGACACAGTTCTCATCGTGCTCCTGGTTGTTCTGATCCTACCGTTCACAGCCTTTACAGGGCTATTTTTTCTGCCCCTGCTCGCCTTTTTGGTCAACTTCGCCTACCGCGTAATCTGTCTTGCCAATGGCTCCGCCACACTCGGTATGCGCCTCACAGCCATTGAATTTCGCACACGTCGCGGCGCGCCCTTTACTGCCTCAGATGCCCTCCTGCACACTCTAGGTTACACATTGTCTTGGATGTTCCCCATCGCGCAGTTTGTCTCCGTTATTTTCATGGCTTCCCAAGAACGCGGCCAAGGCCTGACCGATATGGCCCTCGGCTCAGTCGCCCTCAACCGCCGCGCCGGCTGAGCGCTTTTCCAAAAGAAAACGGCCGCCCAATCACTCGGGCGGCCGTTTCATATCCGTATCTCCAGACTTTAGTCGAGCGTCAACGCCACAAACCGTGGCTCACCCGCGCGGCGCACGAGTAAGAGAAGAGACTTGCGCCCCGCCTCTTTAGCCGCATCGACCTGCGCCTGAAGCTCGCCCGCCGTGGCAATTTTCTGCTGGCCCGCCTCGGTGATCACATCACCCGCACGCAACCCTTTTTCAAAGGCCTCGGCGGCTTCGTCGACATCGGTGACAACCAAGCCATTTGCATCCGACCCAAGTTCAAGCTGCTCGCGCAAATCGTCATTCAATGGTGCCAGCTTGAGGCCAAGCATCTCCATCTCCTGAACATCGCCTTCTTCACTCGTGTCCTCTTCCATAGGAGCTTCATTGCTCTCCGCGTCTTCTCGGCGGCCAAGCGTGATCTTGAGTGTCTGGGTCTTTCCCTCACGGAACACGATCACCCGCACAGTCTTGCCCACATCCGCGTTGCCCACGGTGCGCACAAGTCCGCGCGTGTCTTCTACGTCGACGCCGTCAAAACTCATGATCACATCACCCGAAAGCATCCCCGCATCTTTCGCAGGCCCGTCAGGAACATCCGTCACAAGCGCACCAGCAGTCTTCTCAAGGCCAATCGCCTCGGCCACATCATCAGACACATCCTGAATGCGCACACCAAGCCAGCCACGACGGGTTTCGCCAAAGTCGCGCAACTGGTTCACGACACGCGTCACAACGTTTGACGCCATAGAAAAGCCGATCCCGATAGAGCCGCCATTGGGGCTCAGGATCGCAGTGTTCACACCGACAACCTCACCATCCATATTAAAGAGCGGTCCACCCGAGTTACCACGGTTGATGGCCGCGTCGGTCTGGATGTAGTCATCATATGCGCCTTGCAGCGCGCGATTGCGCTGACTGACGATCCCTGCAGAAACAGAGAAGCCCTGCCCCAGAGGATTGCCCACAGCCAAGACCCAGTCGCCGACGCGCGCAGTGTCAGAGTTGCCAAAGGGCACAAAAGCCAGCGGCGTATCACTCTCGACTTTCAGAAGCGCGATGTCCGTTTTCGGGTCGGTCCCGATCACTTTGGCTTCCAGTTCTCCGCCTTCAAAAAACTCGATAATCACTTCATCCGCGCCTTCAATGACGTGGTTGTTGGTGACAATGTAGCCGTCTTCCGAGATCACAAACCCCGAGCCAAGCGCCGACGAGCGGCGTGGGCGATTGCCCTGTCCGTTGCGGTCCTGAAATTCCTTGAAGAAGTCTTCAAACGGGCTGCCATCCGGCACAATCGCCCCTGGCCCAGTGCCGCGTGCCACCATCGTTGAGGTGGTGATGTTTACCACTGCAGGGCTGACTCGTTCAGCAAGGTCAGCAAAGCTCTCGGGTCGTGCCTGAGCTGCGATCGCCTGCGCCAGAAAGAGGGCCGCGCCCAGCATCATCAGCCAAAGCGCGCGCACAACGCCCGCCTCGGCAGTCTTAATAGCAATAACTCTTGTAGCCTGTCTCACACTGATGCTCCTTTATCTCGTGTGATCATTCCACACCAAGCGGCGCGGGTTCAATCTCATATATATGTAAACTAGGAAGTTTCATTATCAACGCCAAGCCTGAGCACCTCCACTCAAACGCGCGTGATCACGGCGTGAAACGGCGAGAACACGCCGAAACCTCACGCGCCAAGCGCCTTTGCGCCCCAGACCAAAAGCAAACCGAGCACCATCATTAGCGCGCCAATCATGCGCCGCGCCTCTGGCGGCAGCTCTCTAAGGGCGCGCAACATATCCTCAATAAGCGAAGGGGCCAGCACATAGACCAGCCCCTCCAGAAGTAGCGCCAGCCCGAGGGCCAGAAGGGCAGTTGCCCAAATCGCCATCAGTTGCCGTTTTCGTTCTTCAGATAGTTGAAGAACTCTGAGTCAGGCGACATGACCATGCTTGTGTTGTTGCCCGTAAGGGCGCCGCGATAGGCGTTGAGCGAGCGGTAAAACTCGAAGAACTCCTGATCTGCGCCATAGGCCTCGGCAAAGATCGCGTTGCGTTGCGCATCGGCCTCGCCTCGGATGATCTCGGCTTGGCGATTGGCATCAGAGGTGATTTCAACACGGGTTCTGTCTGCTTGCGCACGTACGCGCTGCGCCGCTTCGTTACCACGGGCGATCTCGTCTGCCGCTTCGCGTTCCCGCTCGGCTTGCATCCGCGAAAATGTCGCCGCGAGGTTGGCGTTGGGCAGGTCAGTGCGCTTGAGGCGAACGTCGATCACTTCAATTCCCAACGACCGCGCTTCGGCAATCGCGCCGTTGCGAATGCGCAGCATCAGCGCAGCACGGTCAGAGCTCAAGATGTCGTTGGACGAAACCGTACCCAAGACTTCGCGCGTTTCCGAACGCAGGATTGAGTCAAGTCGGCGTCCCGCCACTTCGATGGCCTGATCGCCGCCCGCACCTGTCGCCTGACGGAACTGTTCCACATCGGTAATGCGGTAGCGCGCAAAGGCGTTCACTTCGAGGCGGCGGTCATCTGACGGTGTCACCTGAAGCTGGGGGATGTCACGGCTCAAGATACGATTGTCATAGCGGATCACCTCTTGAATAAGCGGGATCTTAAACGCCAGACCCGGCTCGTCTTTGATGTCCACAAGGCGCCCAAACTGCAGCACCAGAGCCTTTTCACGCTCGTCCACAATGAAGATAGACGAGAGCAGACCCGCAAGTGCCAGCACAATCACTGGCAGGATATATGTTGTCGAGCGCATCAGTTGCTCCCTCCTGTTGGCGTGGTTGTGTTCCGGCGCAGCTCGTTGAGCGGCAGATAAGGCACAACGCCCCCTTGGCCGCTGGCATTGCCATCGAGGATGATTTTATCAACGTTACCAAGCACTTCTTCCATCGTCTCCAGATAGAGACGCTTACGTGTCACTTCTGGCGCTTTGGAATACTCGCTCAAAACAGCAGTAAAGCGGCTGGCTTCACCCTGTGCTTCGTTAACAACTTGGGCACGGTAGGCTTCCGCTTCTTCAAGCACCTGAGCAGATTCACCACGCGCCGCCGCAAGGACAGTGTTGGCATAGGCATCAGCCTGCTTTTCAAGTCGGTCGCGGTCTTGCTCGGCCGATTGCACGGCAAAGAACGCCTGCTTCACTTCTTCGGGCGGATCCGCCTTGTCAAAGTTCACACGCACAATGTTCACGCCACTGCTATAGCTGTCGAGCGTGGTCTGGATCAGATCTTTCAAACGGTCGGCAATAGGACCACGGTCACGGTTGAGGATCGGGGCCAGCTCGCTTTGCGCAATAATCTCGCGCATCGCAGATTCCGAAACGGCGCGAATGGTGGCCTGTGGCTCACGCAGGTTAAAGAGGAATTCCTCGGCGTTGTTGATGTTCCAAACCACTTGGAAGTCGATGTCGACGATGTTCTCGTCACCCGTCAGCATCAGGCCTGCATCCGCACCCGTACCGCCACCGATATCTTCGGTGTTTTCACGAGTGACTGGCATGACTTCAGCAGTCACAACAGGCCATGGCGCAAAGTTAAGGCCCGGTCCGCCAACGCATGGGCTGTTACATTCACCAAGGAAAAGCTCAACAGACTGTTCTTCTGGCTTCACGGTGTAAAAGCTCTGAAAGAGCCAAAGCGCGAACGCCACCAACAGGCCAAGGCCAATTGTGCCACGGTTCAGCGCGGGTCCACCGCTGCCGCCTTGGCCACCACGGTTCGCGCCATTTCCGCCACCACGACCGCCCATCAGGACGCGCAGCTGCTCTTGGCCTTTTTTCATCAATTCATCGATTTCAGGAATTGGCGAAGGCTCTTCGCTCGGAGGCCTGCGCCCACCGTTTGGCCGCTGGTCGCGCCCGTTATCCCCGTTATCGTTTCCGCCGCCGCCCCAAGGGCCGCCAGAATTACCCGCCATCTACAGATTTCCCCTCTGTTTTAAGTCTTTAAGACGCTATGTCCTAACTTGTGTGCCTGCGCCACCATTTCAACCCTTTTGGCAAGGATTAAGCGCGCCTCACAGGCTCTTTCATCGTTACAAGCTCTTCGCTCATCGTCGGGTGCACCGCAACAGTGCGGTCAAAGTCTTCCTTTGTTGCTCCCATCTTTACGGCAATCCCTGCCAGCTGGATCATCTCGCCTGCGCCCGGCGCGACAATATGACAGCCCAAAACCTTGCGGCTCGCTTGAGACACAATCAGCTTCATCAAGACACGGTTTGAGCGCCCCGCAAAGCTCTGCTGCATCGGCTTGAAGGACGCGCAATAGACTTCAATCGCCTCCTGCTCACGCGCCTCTTCCTCGCTCAAGCCCACTGTCCCCATCTCGGGCTGAGTGAAAATCGCAGTGGGGATAAGCTCGTGGTCAGGCTGTGTCGGATTGCCGTTAAACACCGTCTCCACAAAGGCCATACCCTCACGGATCGCCACAGGCGTCAGGTTCACACGGTCCGTCACATCGCCTACGGCATAAATGCTCGGGACTTTGGTCTGGCTGTAGTCATCCACCAAAACTTTGCCATTGCGGCCCAGCTCCACACCGACGGCCTCAAGGCCCATGTCTTGGGTGTTTGGCGCACGGCCCGTGGCAAACATAACCTGTTCAAAGACTTCGTCGTGTCCATTCGTTGAGATCACGCGGATACCGCCATCCACTTTTTGCATTTCAAGAATGTTTGTTCCCAAATGCAGCTTCACACCGTTCTCGATCATCTCTTCAGAAACAAGGCCACGGGCTTCGTCGTCAAAGCCACGCAGAATTTGCGCGCCGCGGTAATACTGTGTCACATCAACCCCAAGACCGTTCATGATGCCAGCAAACTCGCAGGCAATATAGCCGCCACCCAGGATCAGCATATTCTTGGGCAAGCGCTCGAGGTGGAAAATCTCGTTTGAGGTGATGGCGTGCTCTGCACCCTTCATCTCAGGCTTCACAGGTCGTCCCCCCATGGCGAGCAGAATGTGCTTGGCACTCTTGCGTGTCCCGTCAGACAACTCAACCTCATGCGCACCAACCACTTTGGCCCGCGCATCAAAGCTTTCAACACCGTTGTTTTTGAGAATGCCGCGATAGACATTTTCCAAGCGGTCAAGCTCAGCGTGAAGCTTCGTCTTGAATACGCCCCAGTCAAACGCCCCGAGGCTCACATCCCAACCGTAAGCCTGCGCATCCGAAATCGCGCCGGGAAACTCGCTGGCAAAGACCATAAGTTTCTTGGGCACACAGCCACGGATCACACAGGTTCCGCCATAACGGTCTTCTTCGGCCAAAGCCACTTTCGCTCCGCCCTGTGCCGCCACCCGCGCGGCGCGTACGCCCCCCGAACCGCCGCCAATGACGAAAAGATCATAATCAAAGCTCATGCCGCGTTCCTCAGTCCATCAAATCGGTAAATAAATTGTCGTCTTCCAAAAAGTCGAGACGGTCAATCTCGACAGTCCCCGCATTGATATCGCGGATTTCGACCCTGCCGTCGCCATACCCAACAACAACCTTGTCACAGACATCAAGAAACAGCCCATTCTCGACCACTCCCGGAATCTGGTTCATCACAAGGCTGAGCTGGCGTGCATTGCCAATACGGTTGAGGTGCAAATCTAGGATGTGGTTTCCCTCATCCGTAAAGTAGGGCACATCGCCATTCATTCTGAGTGTGGTGTTGCGCCCAAGGACATCCATGCTTACAAGCGTCTCCTCGATGAGCGCTTTGGTGGTCTGCCAGCCAAACGGGATCACCTCAAGCGGCAGCGGAAAGGCCCCGAGCCGCTCTACTTCTTTACCAATATCCGCAATCACAATCATCTGGTCACTGGCCGTCGCCACGATCTTTTCCTGAAGCAAAGCACCGCCGCCGCCTTTGATGAGGCTCAACTCGCCATCAAACTCGTCCGCACCGTCAATCGTGAGGTCAAGCCACTTCGCCTCATCAAGGCTGATCACATCGATACCCACATCGCGCGCAAGCTCTGCTGTGCGCGTGCTCGTCGGCACACCGCGTATCTTGAGGCCGTCTTCGCGCACCATCTCACCGAGACAGCGCACAAGCCAAGCCGCCGTGCTTCCCGTACCCAGCCCGACGCGCATCCCGTCTTCGACAAATTCCGCCGCACGCTTGGCCGCGACGAATTTGGCCTTATCAATCGGTGAAAGTTCTCCGCTCATGGCAGCCTCGCTTTTTTCCGCTGCTTTGCTTATAGAAAACTTGTGCGACAGGCGCGAGAGGGCAGCCTCTTTTTCTTGCCCCCAAAACCGCCGCAAAAGCTGATAAAATTCTATTTTTCCGCTCGCTCTGCACGGCATGTCGCATTTGTGATCTGTTTTGGGCGCTCAGCCGCCTATTTTACATCACATGACATATCGCCTTCACTACGCCCCAGACAATGCCTCGCTCATCATCCGCCTTGCGCTGGAAGAGCTTGAACTGCCCTATGAAACCGTCCTGGTAGACCGTGCGCGCACCGCCCAGCAGAGTGCCGAATATCTCGCGCTCAACCCCAACGGCCTCATTCCCGTGCTCGAAACGCCCCACGGCGCGCTGTTTGAAACAGGGGCGATTCTTCTCTGGCTGGCCGACACCGAAGGAAAGCTTGCCCCACCGCCCGAGAGTGCCGCGCGCGGAAACTTCCTAAAATGGCTGTTCTTTGTCTCAAATACGCTTCACACCGAGCTGCGCATGCTCTTTTACCCCGCCAAATACATCGGCGAGGACACAGGTCACCAAGCCGCCCTGCGTAAAGGTCTGCAAAAGAGCCTCGCCACACACTTGCAAAAGCTGGACAGCCTCGCATCTGATGGTCACAGCTGGTTCGCGAGCGCCTCACCCAGCATCCTCGATCTCTATGTCGTAACGCTGATACGTTGGCTTGCACTCTACCCAATAGAAACTGCGCACTGGTTCTCTCTGTCTGACACGCCGCATTTGTCTCGTTTAGCGTCTCAAGTCGAGTGCCGCGCAAGCGTGAAGGCGGCTATCAAAGCTGAAGGCCTCGGCCCAACACCATTCACAGCGCCAAGCTACGCCACACCCCCGGAAGGATCGGCCATCTAATGTTTCTCTCAGTGTTTGAAATGTTCAAAGTGGGCATAGGCCCCTCCTCCTCCCACACAATGGGCCCGATGGTTGCCGCAGCGCGCTTTCTTGATCTTATGCGCGCCTCGCCGTTCGAGTTCGCAGGCCTCAAAGGCAGCCTTCACGGCTCCCTCGCCTTTACAGGCGTAGGTCATGCGACAGATCGCGCGACCATTCTGGGCCTCGCAGGCTTTGTCCCCGAAACCTATGATCACGAAAAGGCCGAAGCTACGCTTGAAGCGATCCGCGAAACGCACTTGATCCAGCCCCAAGGCCTGCCTGCGCTCAAGTTTTCGCCCAAAGAGGATCTACTTTTTGATTATGGCCCAGCGCTCGCAGGTCACGCAAACGGTATGGTTCTGCACGCGACAGATGCGCAAGGCGATGTGATCTTGTCTGAGACCTACTATTCTATTGGCGGCGGTTTTGTTCTGACCGCCGATGAGCATGCCCAAGGCAAAGCCACAGATGATGATGGCCCCCCCATCCCCTACCCGTTCAAATCCGCGGCCGAAATGCTCCAGATGTGCAAAACATCTGGCAAGAACATTGCCGAAATGAAACGCGCCAATGAGATCGCCCGCGGCGGCCACGACAATCTGCGCACAGGCTCAGCCCGCCTCTGGCAGGTGATGAACGACTGTATCAACCGTGGTCTTGAAACCGAGGGTGAGCTTCCGGGCGGCCTCTTTGTGAAGCGTCGCGCCAAGGGCATCCACGATGCGCTCATCGCCGAGCGCGGCATGAACCAACGCGCGCCCCACACCATCAACGACTGGATGAGCACGTACGCCATGGCCGTCAACGAGGAGAACGCCGCAGGCGGTCAAGTCGTCACCGCACCAACCAACGGCGCGGCTGGCGTCATGCCCGCCGTGATCCGTTACTGGCTTGATCATGTTCCAGGCGCCTCCGAAAGCGGCGTCGAGGACTTTCTTTTGACAGCCGCTGCGATTGGCGGGCTCGTGAAATTCAATGCAAGCATCTCAGGTGCCGAGGCTGGCTGTCAGGCCGAGGTTGGCTCTGCCGCCGCCATGGCCGCCGCTGGCCTTTGTGCCGTCATGGGTGGCACGCCAGAGCAAGTCGAAAACGCGGCAGAGATTGCGCTAGAGCATCACCTCGGCATGACCTGCGACCCCGTAAAAGGCCTCGTGCAAGTCCCCTGCATCGAACGCAATGGCCTTGGCGCGATCAAGGCGGTGGCCGCCGCCTCACTCGCCTTGCGTGGCGATGGTACACACCTTGTCCCTCTCGATGCCTGTATCGAAACCATGCGCCAGACGGGTCTCGACATGAGCGAGAAGTATAAAGAGACTTCGCTCGGCGGACTCGCCGTAAACGTGCCCAACTGCTGAAAAAGCCTTTTAGCACGGTCTAGCGTCGCTTTTGAGCCAGACCGTGCGCGCGCCATGCCTAGCTTGGATCAAAACAATAGGCCCTTTATGCAAGACCGCACCACCCTCGGCATCGCCTTCATGGTCGCCTTCGCGCTTGTCGCTCCGATCATGGATGCTTTCGCTAAAGCGACGCCTGATTATATCCCCGTGATGGAAATTCTCGGCTTCCGCTTTGGAATCCAAGTGCTGCTGCTTCTCCCCGTGGCCCTCGTTCTCGGTATCGCTCACAGACCCCGTGCCCCAGAAATTGGCCTGCATCTGGTGCGCGGCTTTCTCATCATGGCGGCGACAGGCCTCTTCTTTGCCGCAGTTCGCGAAATGCCACTGGCCAACGCAATTGCAATCTTCTTTGTCGAACCCTTCATCCTGACGCTGCTCGGCGCACTCTTTCTAGGCGAAGCTGTCGGCCTGCGCCGTATCATGGCCTGTACCGTCGGCTTTGGCGGCGCACTCCTCGTGATTCAACCAAGCTTTTCAGAACTCGGCTTTGTCGCGCTCTACCCTCTCGGCACAGCCCTATGTTTTGCTCTGTATATGGTCATGACCCGCTCTATGGCGCAGCGCCTCAGCCCGATCACACTTCAAGCCTACACAGCCATCGCTGCCAGCGCCCTCATACTGCCCATGCTTTTCGCCTTTAACGGCACGGGAAACACGGCTCTTGACCCCGCCATGCCCCATGGCCTCGCTGTCTATACGCTGCTCGGCGTCGGAGTTGTGTCAACCGTCTCGCATCTGTTCATCAGCCTCGCGCTCAAATTTGCTCCCGCGGCCACAATCGCGCCACTACAATATCTTGAGATCGTCGCCGCCACATCCCTTGGCTACTTTGTCTTTAGCGATATCCCAGACGCGCTCACTTTCATTGGCATCGCCATCATTGTCGGCGCAGGCCTATATGTCTTCGCCCGCGAACGCCGGGCCGAGCAAGTTCTGGCACAGCAGACTGATGTTCCCCACACCCCCTAAGAAACGCAGTTTACCTTCTAGACTTGCAAGGCACATCTGACTTGGGTGCACGGTCGAAAAGCCCCGTTGAGACCACGCCGCAACAACCCTTACATATTTTTCAACCTCAACATTCAACTTTAAGTTGCCAGAACAGATTCCCCGTTCTAGCTTTCTGTCATGTTCGATGACAAACCCCTCCTTGGTATCCTCCTAATGCTCGGCTTTTGTATCGTCGCCCCTTTGGGTGACGCAGTGGCAAAGCTCATAGGTCAAAGCGTGGCACTTGGCCCAATGCTTCTGCTCCGCTTTGCTGTTCAGGTTGTCTTGCTTGCGCCCTTCATTGTTCTCTCACTGCGCCCTTGGCGACTATCGCCACGCGCCTTGGGGTTTTGCGCCCTGCGCACAGGACTTCACATGGCGGGGATCGGCCTTATGTTCACGGCGCTGCGCCACATGCCATTGGCCGACGCGATCGCCATCGTTTTCGTGCTGCCGTTTCTCAATCTTTTCCTTGGCCGTGTTTTGCTCAACGAAACCGTCGGTGCCGCCCGCCTGTCTGCCTGTATCGTTGGCTTCACAGGAACACTCTTTGTGATCCAGCCAAGCTTTGCCGCCGTCGGGTGGTATGCCCTATTGCCCCTGCTCGTCGCCCTGCTCTTTTCAGGCTTCATGCTCATTACGCGTCATATCTCTCAAGAAACGGACCCAATCGGGCTACAATTCATTTCCGGCCTTATGGCAACGGCGCTCATGCTCCCGCTTTTTGCTCTTGGCAGCGCCGCAGAGCTTACCGATTTGACATGGGCAACACCCAATAGCCTCGAATGGGGCCTCCTTCTCGCAGTCGGGGCGCTCGGCACGTTGGCCCACCTTCTGATGACCTGGTCCCTGCGCTACGCACCCTCCGCAACGGTCAGCCCGATCCAATATGTCGAAATACCGATCGCCGCACTCATCGGCCTGCTGATCTTCTCCGATCTGCCCAACGCTTTGGCCAGCTTCGGCATGAGCCTCACGATCGCAGCAGGCCTGTTCACAATGTTCGTTGAGGGGGCCAGCCAGCGCCGCAGTCCAAAAGAGCCGCCATCGCCCCTTTCAGTTCCGACAGCGGCAGAATAACCAACATCGTTGGCCCATCGACACTCAGCTCAATCAGCCCCAGCGCCTCATTTGACGTTCCGATCTGACGGAGGGGATCAAAGCGCACCTCATCCACAGGCCAGCGCAGCCCCTCCGATTGCGCTCCCATCGGCCCCAAAGGAAAGAGTGAGACGCGCGTGCCCGCCTCAAGCTGAAGACGCAGATGAGGCGGCGCAAGAAAGACAATATCCTCTCCCCCGATCAGAACACAGCGCCGCTCAGGATAGGCTGCAAGCGCATGAAGCGCTGCAAGCTCATGGTCCACGCGCCCGCCGAGAAAGCCGATCCCCAACACAAGGGGCGTCTCAATTCGCGTCAAGCATTTCTCAAAGTCAGTGCTGTCTTGCTCGTTAACTCTCAGCGCACGATCAGGCCAAAGCAGGGTTAATGCCTCAGGCGATATAGAATCCAAATCACCGATCACCATATCCGGCTCACGCCCCTGAGCGATCAACCAGTCTGCACCACTGTCCGCTGCGACAACACGCCGATAAAGCCCGGATGCCGCTTCAAGACCCGTTTTGCGCTTTTTCCCGCCCCCAACCAGCAAAACTGGTTCCAGATCGTGAACAATGGCTGTTTTCATCCGATTTTTACCCTTTTGAAGGAAACACACCACAATATTGACACAAAATGATACGCTAAAAATCTTAGATTCGGTCCGCTTTCGACGCCGTGCGCTGTCATTAACTATGACAATTATAAAATTACGTGGCGAGCAAGAACATGGTTAACACGAACAAGATCCTCACCGTCTCCTATGGCACATTCTCGTGCACATTGGAGGGATTCGACGATTCTTTCGGAACAATGAAAGCCATTGCGGAGTATTTTCGCGATCTTGCTGCCGATGACCGCTATTTTGGTGCCGAGCCTCCAAGCCCTGACGCCGAAATGCTGGCCCGTATCGCCGAGCGTGAAATCTCGCGCCGCGTAGAAGCCCATCGCGATGAAAACACCTTTGTTCTGCGCGCTGACCCCGCAAGCTTGCTGCCCATGGCAACAAAACCTGTGGCCAAAGCCCCCGAAGCGCCTGCAAAAGAAATGGACGCGCCCGCCGCCGCACCCGTTGCTGACGTGCCCGCTACCAAACCCGAAGTGGTGCGCCCTATAAAAGAGGCCAGCCCTGTTGCAGAGGCACGCCCCGAAACGTCCATCGCAGGCCTTTCAGCCCTTGTGGCCGAGAGTCAGGCCTCTCATGAGGCGGACGATAAACTGCCTGAACCAGCGCCCCGCCCCGAGCCTGTTGCGACAACACGTCAAGCAACAGCCGACCCTGACAGCGTTGCTGCAAAACTTCAGCGCATCCGCGATGTGGTGAGTAAGCATGATGGTGAAAACGGCTATTCAGAAGACGAACATGCAGAGGACTTTCTCACTGAAGACGAGGAGGCCACGGAAGAGTTTCTAAGCAGCGCCCAGGACGATATCGAAGCGGCCCTCGCCGCCGATGCTGCAGCAGACGCAGCTGAAGCTGAGCGCTTTGAAGCCGAAGAAAAGGCCAAGGCTGAGGCTGCGCAAGCCAAAGCGGAGGCCGAAGCGAAAGCAAAAGCGGAGGCCGAGGCCAAAGCACAAGCTCAAAAGGCTGAAGAGGATGCAAAAGCCGCAGCGGCTGCTGAGGCTGAGGCTGAGGCTGAGGCTGCTGAGGCCGCACAAAACACACCTGTCACAACAGACGATGAAGACGACATTGGCGCACTTCTGGACAAGCTCAGCGCCTCTGATAGCGCTGGTGAAACCGATCCCGCCAATGACGCCCCAAAACCAGAAGCCTTTGTCGGCGACGAAGACGGCGAGGCCCCTTTGCGCGCCCGTGTCATCAAAATGAAAAAGACTGATTTCGAGGCTGCACTTGCAGATGGCCTCATCGAAGAAGAGCAGGATGAAACAACCGCCTCATCCCTCTCTGCAGAAGATGAAGCCGACCTCATGCGCGAATTGGCCGCCGTTGAAGCCGAGGCCACTCAAGGCAGCAAAAGCCAAGCCACGCGCTTGGACGAAGATGATGAAGACGACGACTATGACAGCTACAATGAGGCTGACTTCGACGAAGACGAGCATGACGAAGACTATGACGATGAGGCACTGAGCGAAGCAGCTGGCGCAGACACAGCTGGAAATCTGTTCGCGGCTGAGGACGACGCTACAGAAAACACTGTCGCCTCAGCTGTGCGCGCCGTGCGCACTGCCCGCCTTGTCGAAGCCTCGACAGATGATCAGATGGGTCGCATCCTCGACAAAACAAACACCAAGCTCGACGAAGATGAAGGCCGTGGGCGCCGCAATGCCATCGCCCATTTGCGCGCTGCTGTTCAAGCCACCGAGGCTGAGCGCAATATGGGCGGAGACCTAGGTGCTGACGGGCGCGATACAGAAGTCTACCGCGATGATCTGGAAACAGCCGTGCGCCCTCGCCGCCCTGTCGCCACGCAAGGCGCAGCACGCCCCGATGCGCGCCGCCCTGCGCCGCTCAAGCTTGTTGCAGAACAGCGCATCGACACGCCCCAGCGCGAAGGCCCAGTGCGTCCGCGCCGGGTCAAAGTCACCCAGACGCTGGTGCACAACGAAGCGCCTAAAGGCTCCGCTGATTTCGCAGAATATGTCGAAACCGTTGGCGCGCAAAATCTTGGCGAAGTCCTTGAGGCTGCAGCCTCCTACATGGCCTTTGTTGAGGGGCAAGACGCCTTTTCGCGCCCTCAGCTCATGTCAAAACTAAGTGGAACAGAGCATGCCGACACCTCGCGCGAGGACCGTTTGCGCTCTTTCGGTCAGCTTCTACGCGCTGGCAAAATCCGCAAGCTCGGCGGCGGACGTTTTGAGGCATCAGAGGATATTTCTTATCGCCCCAACACACGGGCCGCTGGCGCATAAACTTTGTAACGAGTTCTTCTTTACCCATTACCCCAGACGATCCTTGACTGCTCTAAACTTTGGGCGCCCTCAGCGGGCGCCCTTTTTTCTTGAGCAGATCAGATCCGTTCCTGCGTGTATTTGCGCAGCTCAACCCGCGCCACTTGGCGGCGGTGCACAGCGTCGGGCCCATCTGCGAGCCGAAGCGTGCGAACATTTTTCCACATCGCGGCCAAAGGCGTATCCTGTGAAATCCCTTGCGCACCAAACATTTGCACCGCTTCATCAATGACTTTCAAAGACATCAAAGGCGCAACAACCTTGATCTGGTGAATCCATGGCGCAGCCGCTTTCATGTCGCCTTGGTCCATCATCCAAGCGGTCTTGAGGCACAGCAGGCGCGCCTGCTCAATCTCCATACGCGCATTGGCAATGATGTCATAATTCGCACCAAGATGGGCGATCTGCTTGCCAAAGGCCTCGCGCTGCAAGCTACGGCGGCACATCAGTTCAAGCGCGGCCTCCGCCTGCCCGATCGCGCGCATACAATGGTGTATCCGCCCTGGCCCAAGCCGCCCCTGTGACACTTCAAAGCCGCGCCCCTCGCCCAGAATCATATTCTCTGCGGGCACGCGCACATTCGTCATGCGGATATGCATATGCCCGTGAGGCGCATCATCATTGCCATAAACCTGCATCGGGCGCAGCACTTCCACACCCTCTGTGCCCGCAGGCACAACAATCATCGAATGGCGCTTGTGCTTGGGGGCGTCGTCTCCGCCAGTGCGCACCATCACGATATAGACCTTGCAGCGCGGATCGCCCGCGCCCGAGGCCCACCATTTCTCGCCATTCAGCACATAGTCGTCGCCGTCACGCTCACAGCGCATCGCGATGTTGGTTGCATCCGAACTGGCCTCGTCAGGCTCCGTCATCAAATAAGCCGAGCGAATCTCGCCCGCCAGAAGAGGCTTGAGCCACTGCTCTTTCATCGCTGGCGTACCATAACGCTCAAACACTTCCATATTTCCCGTGTCTGGCGCTCCGCAGTTGAAAACCTCGGCTCCCATCGGCGTCTTGCCCATTTCCTCCGCAAAATAAGCGTATTCCACAGTGCTCAGGCCCAAGCCTTTGTCGCTGTCGGTCAGCCAGAAGTTCCAAAGTCCGCGCTCCTTGGCTTTGGCTTTGAGACCTTCCAAAATCTCGGCCTGCCGCTCGGTGTAGCTCCAGCGTTCGCCCTTGCCGATCTCGGCGTGATACTCGCCTTCCAGCGGCATGATCTCATCCGCGATCATCGCCTTAACCCGCTCCAAAAGCGCCGCACTCTCCGCTCGCAGTCCCAAATCCATAACTTCTCTCCCTCTGGCTTGAGCAGATAAAAGGCCGTGCCTGCCCAAGAGTAAAGTCCCCGCGCATGTCACGTTACGTCTCACCTTTGGTGCCCGAAAAACACCCGCTTCGGCAAAATGACGCTAACCCGCACCATTTAGTTAAAATTTTATTTGATATCGTCATGCAGACAGAGACTATACGGCATGGGTATTTCATTTAAAGACGCATTAAACCAAACACTTGCCAAAACAGGTCAAAGCCTAGAGACCGTCGCAGAAGGCGCAAATGTGCCCCTCGCCGCTCTGCAAACCTTCATGCAAGATGACAAGGGCGCCTTGGTTGTAGAAGACGCGATTAAAGTCGCTGAGTTCTTCGGCCTCAGCCTTGATCGCTTCTTGGATGATCCGAAAGTTGCAAACCATATTGCAATAGCGCAGCTCTACTCGTCGCTACCGCCTTTGCTAAAAGCTCAACTCGAAGCTTATGCCCAAGAGCGGTCTGACGCTCAGGATCAGCCTCCGCCAACCAACGACTGATTGAAGAATTTTCATCGTCAGGATGCGGCACGCTTTTACTCCGGTGGCTTCATAAATCAGGCCCTGAATGTCAGCCTGCAACGCCCAACCTGCTCAGTGCTTGAGCCCGAGTCAAAATAGTTTGCAAATATCCACAGATGTGGAAACATGAGCCATGATTGGTCAAAAAGTTCTAGATTTATGTAAGCTCAAAGGTCTGACCCTGCGCGCCGCCTGTCAGGCCTCAGGACTCAAATATTCAACTTTGCACGCCCAGATCTCAAATCGCCGGCCCATTCCCTTCAAGACCATCGATAAGCTCTCGCGCAAACTCAACGTGCCGCTAAGCTACTTCTCGGAGGGCCAGCCCCTCTTTCAAGTCAATGCACTCGCAACTGACAGCGCACCAAGCGGCTCCATGCTCCAATTCGAAACCTCCATAAACGCGCAAGCCAAGCTCTTGGCTGAGCAGGGCTATTACCCAAGTATCGACGATGTTCTCGACTGGTTGGTGCACGTCGATTTTCAGCTCAAAGACTTTGATTGGATCAAAGACCAAGTTGATCTCTACTATCCACTGCAAACCGATGACATCATGGCGCGGCCCCATTCCGTCGGCAGCGAAAGCCTAGCCGCCAAGCTTCTCGGGTTTTCAAAGGATGCTGACTTACATAACTATTTTGGCAGACTCGACCCCAACGATGTCGCCGCCTTTCGGATTTCTCATGCAGCCATCAAACCTCACGTTTATAATGTGACAGACCACCAATTTCATGCGCAATGGACCCAAGGTCTGATCAACGGCAGCTATCGCAAACTTATGGCAGGCATACGGGACGAAAACGACGCCCCGCTAACGCTTGTCTTTTGTCGGCTGATCCAGCTCAACAATCCCTAAAGTATGTGTCAAGTCGATCTTGGCCATGTAAATCACTGCCATATCATCGGTGCGGAGCATCGGCCGCGGCTCACCCCAACGAAATGCTGAATGGGTGATCGAGGAAAAGCCATAGACGTCTTGCAACGAACGGTGTTCATGAGGGATATGCGCAAACATCCAGTCAAACCTGGGCCAAGTTAGTGCAGATAGGATCACGGCAATGCGGCTGTATTCCCTCAAAACCTGTCGCTTGCCCCGCGCCGCATCCGATATGTGCAGATCGCCGATGTAAATCAGTGTGCCCCGCAGCCTCTCGTTGAGCGGGGGGGCCACATACTCTAACTTCGCCTCGATATTGTACTGGGTGCTCGTCGTTCGGCGAATATAGTGCTCAAAACTCTCTTGCCCGAGCGCAATCTGCTGCGCAGCAAGCCCCCCGACAATCGTTTCGCCTTTCTTCAAAAACAGCCAGAACGCGCGTCCCTCGGTGAAATCGTTGCGGCGCGTATCAAACATCGGCGAGCGAAAGGGTTTGCCTGTCTGCTGCACCAGTGTTTCGATTTCGGCAAAATCATCAGACGCCAACACGTCATACCCAAGCTTTTTGAGCCGTGCCAAATGCAAGGCCGCCCGCTCTGTCAAATCCATTTGAAACATCTGCCCACTCAAACTTTAAAACCACAAAATCTTGCAAACGTGATGCACGACCAGCGTTGGGAGTTCAACTTCGGGGTGTAAGGACGTGCGAATTATCGCGCGTGGTGGCGCCCAAAAGTCGCATCATATATCTCATGAGAGACATGACATATTCTCTCGTGGAGAGAATGGTGCGGTCGAGAGGACTCGAACCTCCACGGGTGTTACCCCACAGCGACCTCAACGCTGCGCGTCTACCAATTCCGCCACGACCGCACTGTCTAGGCTTGGTGAAGCGTCGTTTAGCGAATGCCTCTGGGGATGTGAAGCGAAAATCGGCACAGTTGGCAGAAATAATCGCCCTAAGCCTTTCGCCAGCGCCATGTCAGCCAGAAAAGCCCGCAGCCCCCCAGCAACAGCATTGCTGAAAAACCCTGTATTTCATGGCCTGCAAATAGGCTGTCAGACAATATTCGCCCCGGAAAGAGCGTAAACAACCCTGCCCCCAAAAACCCAAGCAGCGCCCCGAGAATATGCGCTTTGTGAGCCGATATCTTGCGCCGTCGCGCCGCGCGCACGGCGTTGAAGAGGCTCAGAAGGGTGATCATGGACAAAATGTGAATCGGACTCCACGGCCCAATCAGCCGAATCTCCATGATCCAGAAAGAACTTGCAGCTGTCAGCGCCATAAAGATCACCCAGAACCGCCCCCAAAGCACATGGCCCCGCGTCCCTTTGCGCCGCATCAGCATCACAGGGGTCAGCGCCAGCGTCATCACCGCGGCAAGTAAATGTATCTGCACAGCAGTCGATGCACTCAGGATCGGCTCAAGGGTCATATCAAAGCTCCTTTTGTCTTGGCTCTCAAATGGGCTATGACAGGATCAGAGCGGCGTCAGCCGCGCTTGTGCCAATTTGCGGAGAGCTTACGTGAAAGACAGCCCCACGCATTCTGCGCTTCGCGAGTTGCGGCGCATTTTTTCCGCGCCGCGTACGTTTGTCGCGCTGGCTGGCACAGTGCTCTTTCTTGCGGTCTCTGGCCCGTTCGGCACCTATGAGTCGCTCGCCTTCGCGCCCCGCCTCGCCTATTGGGCCTTCACAGCGCCGCTGACCTTTGCTCTCGGCACCTTTACAGCGACGCTCGTCGCCCGCCGTTTCAAAGGTCAGGGCCCAATCTGGTTCACCCCCAGCATGGTTGCCGTCAGCACAGCGCTCAGCGTGGGTGCACTCGTGCTTTTGCTCAACTGGGTCGCCTTCGGCGCAGCCCCCACAAACCTGCCCTATAGCAGCAGCCTCCTCGGCGCAGTCTTTATCACCGCAGCCCTCATTGCCCTCGCGCTTTATTATATTTCAAACCAAACTTCCGTCATGCCAAAAGGCCCACCGCCTTTGCTGGCAAGGCTTGAGTTCGCCAAACGTGGCCCGCTTGTTTCCCTCTCGGTCCAAGATCACTACGTCGAAGTGGTCACAACAAAAGGCGCGTCTCTCCTCCTTATGCGCCTCACGGACGCCATCAAAGAAACGGGCACAGATACAGGCTTGCAAGTGCACCGCTCTCACTGGGTCGCCACCACGCAGATCGCCAACATCACCCGCGAGGGCGACAAAGCCCGCATCACCCTGAAAGACGGGCGCGACATTCCCGCCGCACGCAGCTATATCCCTGCCCTAAAAGACGCGGGCCTTTTGCCCCGCTGAAGGAAACCAGATGATCGAATGGAAACACACCGACGGCCTCGTGCCCTATGAAGAGGCCCTCGTCTTCATGGAGGCCCGCGTCGCCGACATATCCGCAGGCACTGCCTCAGAGTGCATCTGGCTTCTGGAACACCCGCCGCTCTACACCGCCGGCACCTCTGCCAAGCTAGAAGACCTCGTCGCCCCCGACCGCTTCCCCGTTTATGAAGCCCGACGTGGCGGACAGTATACCTATCATGGTCCAGGCCAACGTGTTGTCTATGTCATGCTCGATGTTGCAAAGCGCGGCCGCGATGTACGCTGCTTCGTGCGCGATCTTGAACGCTGGGTCATCAACACATTGGCTGAGTTTAACGTGACTGGCGAAATCCGCGATGGTCGCGTCGGCGTCTGGGTTGAGCGCGAGGACAAACCACTCACAGCCACGGGCGCCAAGGCAGAAGACAAAATCGCCGCCATAGGCATTCGCCTGCGCAAATGGATCAGCTTTCACGGCATCTCAATCAACGTCGAGCCTGACCTTGAGCATTTTTCAGGCATTGTCCCCTGCGGCATCACAGAGCATGGCGTCACCTCTCTGGTCGATCTTGGCTTGCCCGTCACGATGGATGATCTCGATGTTGCGCTCAAAGCGACTTTTGAGGCTGCGATGACAGCGCCAAGTTGCAACTAAGCCTGCCCTACATAGCTTTGCACGCTCCCCGCGTCGAAATGTCCGTTGCACAAACTGCACCGAATGGTCAGATAGACCGTATGCATAAGACCCAAACCAAACCAAAGGACTCTTTAGCCATGAAACTTTTCCCTCTCCTCGCTGCGAGCGCCCTGATGGCCGCCGCTCCTGCCTTCGCTGGTGACATCGAAGCAGGCGAGAAAGACTTCAAAAAATGCAAAGCCTGCCACATGGTTGTCTCCGCCGACGGCGAAGAAATCTACAAAGGCGGCAAAACTGGCCCGAACCTTTACGGCGTTATCGGCCGCGTTGCTGGCTCGGATGACGGCTACAAATACGGTGACGGCCTCAAAGACGCAGCCGAAGCGGGCTTCGTCTGGACAGAGGACGCTATCGCGGCCTATGTCGCAGACCCGAAAGCTTGGCTCAGCGACAACGGCTATACTGCAAAGTCAAAAATGAGCTTCAAGCTCAAAGGTGGCGGTGAAGATGTTGCTGCTTGGCTCGCCTCAGTTGGCCCAGCAGCTGAATAAGCCGCTATAAAACAAGCCGCGCGCTTGTTCCACCAGACTACAGACGCCCCTGCCAAATGCGGGGGCGTTTTGCGTTTGGCGGGCAGGTGGTCTGCCAGATCGCCCAGTCCTCGGGCAAACTATGTATACAAATCGGCCACCGACTTCGCGGGAAGACAAAACGCCCGGCAGGCAAGGATCAGTCATCGACACCTTTCAGAATTTGCTTTTCACGTTCACAAGTGTCACCGTTGCTGGAGATGGTTATGGGCATAGACTTTTGCCCCAGATAGAGCTCGTTTGCCGACAGACATGATGCAAAATTTGATAAATCAGCTTCCTCGATTCCCCACCTTCGCTTTGCTGTTTCTCATTGGCTGGGGCTCCGTATCGCACTCCGATGGCCTTGATTGCAGTCGTCCTGTTGGAGATGTCGAAGCTTCTATTTGTGCGAGTAGCGAACTGTCACAGCTTGCTGCTTTGGCCGATGCGCTCGGTTCTGTTGTGGGTCTTGAGGTCCAGTATGATGCGAACAGCGTCAACGAAGATTTCGGGCTAAGTCGTGGAATTGGCCGCCTTCTATCGACACTCACGTTTTCTGAGGCTCACAATTTGTCAGGGTTGTCGCAACACTTGCCTTGGGACTTTGTGTTTGATGTTTCCAACAAGATCCTCATCCTTCGAGCTGAGAATTCCTCTTTGCAGGATGGACTGGCTGTGTTCGGCCCAAGGGCTTCAAGCGCGTCAACGCCGATATACGCTGAAATCGAAACCCTGTATGATGCCACGCGTCGTCGCTACCGCTCCGATGGGGATATCCTCGAAGTCACCACCAGCGCACGACCAGCCGAAACAGTCGAAAAATTCCGCCATCAGGATGGCTGTTGGCGACTGATTGGCACAGACACGGTTTGGGCTGGCTATATGATTGAGTTCAACGACGATCTGGCAGCCATTTCCATCAATCATCTGACAGGGCGAGCGCTATTTGATTTCAAGTCCGAAAAGGGCGTCGTGCGCAGATTTGATCCTTCGGTTCAGTGCTTGGGTGACAGTTTGAACGCCAACCAACTCAAATTCCACGCCACTGACAATCAGTAGTCTGAGTGTTAGACGCTAGTTCTTGAAGGCTGATTGAGCCCACAAGACTGTCATGACCACATTGTTCAAAGCGATATTTTTGCGACATAAAGACCAATAATTGAGCCTGTAAGCCTCAGGGCCGCTCTACCCCCGACCTGAGCGGGCGCGCCACCGCCTCCTGCAGCAGTGCCGCAATCACAGCGCTTTGGTCTTCACCCGCCATCATATCGTCACTCCACAAAATCCAATTCCACCCTATTCCTTCATAAAATCGCCCCCTAACCCCACAAACTTGATTTGAAGCAAGGGGGTGCGACAATATAATTTGATCTGGATCAACTTCACCCGTTGCCCCAGACACACACACATTCTAAAACATATAAATGATACACCCCGTATGCGCGCAGGGATTCCCGCTGGAATCGTCTGTTCGTATGCTGAATTTTTGGACCTAAGGGAGGCACGCATGGCAGACGCAGCCATTCACAGCCACGATCACGAGGACAACCGGAGCTTCTTTACGCGCTGGTTCCTCTCGACCAATCACAAAGACATTGGTCTGCTTTATCTCATCGTGTCGGCACTCGCCGGCCTGATAGCTGTTACATTCACTGTCTTCATGCGCCTCGAGCTCATGCAACCAGGTGTGCAGCACATGTGTATGGAGGGGTTCCGCTTCTTCTCCTCTGGTGATGTTTGCACACCAAACGGACACCTCTGGAACGTTCTGATCACGTATCACGGCGTCCTGATGATGTTCTTTGTTGTTATTCCGGCGCTTTTCGGCGGCTTTGGCAACTACTTCATGCCTCTGCAAATCGGCGCGCCAGACATGGCCTTCCCACGAATGAACAACCTGTCGTTCTGGATGTATGTCGCAGGTCTCTCACTCGGTGTCGCCTCGATGCTTTCACCTGGCGGCAATGACCAACTTGGTTCAGGCGTTGGCTGGGTGCTTTACCCGCCGCTGTCAGTCAATGAAGGCGGCATGTCGATGGATCTGGCGATCTTCGCGGTTCACGTTTCGGGCGCAAGCTCGATCCTTGGCGCGATCAACATGATCACCACTTTCCTCAACATGCGCGCACCAGGCATGACACTGTTCAAAGTACCACTCTTCGCTTGGTCGATCTTCATCACCGCGTGGCTCATCCTCCTTGCCCTGCCTGTTCTGGCTGGCGCAATCACGATGCTCCTCACGGACCGCAACTTCGGGACAACTTTCTTTGACCCAGCAGGCGGCGGCGATCCGATCCTTTACCAGCACATTCTCTGGTTCTTCGGTCACCCAGAAGTATATATCGTGGTTCTTCCAGGCTTTGGCCTCGTCTCACACATCTTCGCGACGTTCTCGCGCAAGCCTGTGTTTGGCTACCTGCCAATGGTTTGGGCGCTCATCGCGATTGGCGCGCTCGGCTTCGTCGTCTGGGCACACCACATGTACACTGTGGGCATGTCTCTGACTCAGCAAAGCTACTTCATGCTTGCCACCATGACGATTGCGATCCCAACAGGGATCAAGATCTTCTCATGGATCGCAACAATGTGGGGCGGCAGCCTTGAGTTCAAAACACCGATGCTCTTCGCAATCGGCTTTTTGATCCTGTTCACAATCGGTGGCGTTACAGGCATCGTGCTGTCACAGGCCGCAGTAGACCGTGCATATCACGACACCTATTATGTCGTCGCGCACTTCCACTACACCATGTCCATGGGGGCAGCCTTCACCATCTTTGCCGGTATATATTTCTATATAGGCAAGATGACAGGTCGCCAGTACCCAGAATTCTGGGGCAAGGTTCACTTCTGGATGTTCTTCATCGGCGTAAACATCACCTTCTTCCCACAGCACTTCCTGGGTCGCCAAGGTATGCCACGTCGTTACATCGACTATCCTGAAGCCTTTGCGTACTGGAACTACGTCTCTTCATGGGGTGCATTCCTGTCGTTCGCATCGTTCATCCTGTTCTTCGGTATCGTTCTTTACACACTCTTCCGCGGTGCAAAAGTAACTGAAAACAACTACTGGAACGAATACGCCGACACGCTTGAGTGGACACTGCCTTCGCCTCCGCCCGAGCATACGTTCGAGCAGCTTCCAAAGCAGGAAGACTGGGATAAGCAGCACGCTCACTAAGAGCTTCGTGTAAAACGAAACAAGCGGGGCTCCGGAGCAATCTGGGGCCCCGTTTTATTTCTCGTCAGCAATCAGAGCGCCGCATATGCTTCTCCCGAGCCTGCCCTTTCTCGCCTGCCTTGCCGTGCCGCTCCTCGGCGCATACATGGCACAGAGAGAAGCTCCAGTGGCTCGAATCTTTCTCACGCTGGCGTCATGTCTAGGCCTCATTGGCGCACTCCTGAGCATTGCAGAAGCGCTTTTAAGCCCGAGCGTCTTTCAAAGCTGGCCTCTCGCGACAACCCTAACACGCCCCGAAGGGACAGTTGCCTCCGCGCGTCTGCTCACTGCCGTTCTGTTGTTCAATGCCGCTGTGCTCGCGCTCTGTGGCGTGCTCTTCTGGTTCCAAACCCTACTCAGATCGACGCCCTACACAGCCTTTACGCGGTGGCTTGCCGCCCCCCTCGCCTGCGGCGCAGCAACAACTGTGCCCATGGGCTTTGCCCTAACCTATTTCATGGGCTTCTATGACTGGGCCAGCGCACGGCCCTCCGACAAAGCCTTCATCATTGCCACCTCGACAGGGTTCACCCTTGCTGGCTTTGCACTTGCCGCATTTATTTTACAATTCGCCGCCAGCGCCCTGCGCGCCCTAACTCATCAGAGGAAAGCCTGATGCCTTATCATTGGACAGAAACCAAAGACAGCCAGACCCTCACTCTCTGGCCCCATCGCAGCCTGCCCATCCGCGGCTTTGTCGGCGTCTTCGGCGGCATTTTCATTCTGGCCATGCTACCCCTCTTCGGCCTGATCGGAACATCGCTTCTCTGGGGCATGCTCCCCTTTGTGCTGATCACGCTCACAGGGCTCTACTTTGCCTTTATGCACACCTATCGCACAGGCGATGCCCGTGAGGTCTTGGTCATTGGGTCAGAGGAGACGACGCTCAGACATACGCCACACAAAGGCCCTGCGCTTGACTGGAGCTGCAACACCTACTGGACGCGCGCCCATATTTACCCGCGCGGAGGGCCGGTGCCACATTACATCACGCTCAAGGGCAACGGGCGCGAGGCCGAGCTTGGCAGGTTTCTGTCTGAAGATGAGCGCAAAGCACTTATCGGCGAGCTGTCAGATGCCTTAAAGGCGGCTCAACGCTAAGCAGAAACTTCGGGAAGATCGAGCATCTGCACTGCATCAATCCGCCAAGTCCCGTCAGTCTGTATCATTCGGTAGTCCAGCAAGAAGCGGGCACCCTTGGTATCTTTCACCAATAACTTCTGCCAAAGCTGGCCCGCAATCTGGCGCGCCTCCAAATAGCGCACATCACTGGGCCGCCAAACCATAGGATAGCCCTGCTTCACCATCGCCCCAAAGTTTTCAGGCGTGCGAAATACATTCTGGATCGTCGGACTGGCATAGCTGAAGGCGCGCACAAAATCATCGGCTTGAAAGGCCTCAATCTGCGACGCAATCACAGCCTGATGCGCACTGTCCTGTGCTGCGGCAGGCCGCACCCAAAGCGCCAATCCCATCGCCAAAATAAGCAAGATCTGTTTCATATCGCGTTTCCTCCTAAAAGGAATACGCCCAGTCCGCAAAAACGGATCACTGCAGGCCCACGCCGCTCAGGGCGCGCGGGCCTGCCAGCCTTTGCATGACCCGAAACCGAGTCAGATCATAGACTTCAGCCGAGCTCGCCCTTAAGGCCCTGTTCGATCAGCACGATGGTTTCATCAACACCATACAGCGCAATAAAGCTGCCAAAGCGTGGACCTTGGCTCGCTCCCATCAAGACCTCATAGATCGCAGCAAACCAATCACGAAGGTTTTCAAAGCCGTGGTTCTTGCCAACTGCAAAGACAATGCTCTGCAAGTCTTCGCCATCTGCCATGTTCAGCGCGGCCACAGGCTCATCCTTGCCCATCGCTTTGTTCTTGGCCTCGATCATGCCGCGCGCCAGCTCGGCATCTTTCAACGCCGCAACCAGATCCTCAAGCGCTGCCCGCTCCTGATCCGTCGGTGCACGGAAGACACGCGTTGGTTTCACAAAATCATTGAAGTAGCGCACAGCATAACCCGCCGCCGCGTCGAGCTGCGGGTTGGCCTCTGCACTCGCCTCTGGCGCGTAACGTTTGATAAAGCCCCAAAGGCCCTCTTTGTCTTCTGAGGCCGCCACGCTTGCAAGGTTGAGCAACATCGAGAACGGCACAACCATATCGGACTTGGGAACATCGCCGCCGTGAATATGATAAACAGGGTTGTTGAGCCGTGCGGCCTCATCCTGCCCCTCATAGGCCCGCAACTGCTGGTGGTACTCGTCCACCGCCTTTGGGATCACATCAAAATGCATCCGTTTGGCTGTCTGCGGCTTCAGATACATGAAATATCCAAGGCTTTCTGTGCTCGCATAGGTGAGCCATTCATCAATAGAAACGCCATTGCCCGAAGACTTGGAGATTTTCTGGCCGTTCTCGTCCAAAAACAGCTCATAAGTGAAGTGCTCAGGGGCGCGCTCGCCCAGAATGCGGCAGATGCTGTCATAGATCGGGGTATTGGTGCTGTGGTCTTTGCCATACATCTCAAAGTCCACACCCAAGGCCGCCCAGCGCGCGCCAAAGTCTGGCTTCCACTGCAGCTTCACGTTCCCGCCCGTCACAGGCAGGGTCATTTCTTCGCCCTCTTCCGTGTCAAAAGTGATCGTGCCCTCTTTGGCATTCACGTCTTTCATCGGCACATACATGACCCGCCCTGTCTCGGGGTGGATCGGCAGGAAAATCGAATAGGTCTTGCGGCGCTCTTCACGCAAAGACTTGAGCATCACAGCCATGATCTCGTCATACTTCTCGGCTGCACGCAGCAATATCTCGTCAAACTGACCAGAGGCATAAAATTCGGTCGCCGAGATAAACTCATACTCAAACCCGAAGGTATCAAGGAAGCGGCGCAGCATCGCGTTGTTATGCGCACCAAAGCTGTCAAATTTTTCAAACGGATCAGGGACGCTCGTGAGCGGCTTTTGCAAATGCTCCGCCAGCGCTTCTGGGTTTGGGACGTTGCCAGGCACTTTGCGCATCCCGTCAAGATCGTCAGAAAAACAGACAAGCTTGCTCGGCAGATCGCTGATCACACTAAAGGCATGGCGGATCATGCTCGTGCGTGCCACTTCGCCAAAGGTTCCAATGTGAGGCAAGCCTGAAGGGCCATAACCTGTCTCAAACAGAACAAAGCCCTTCTTTGGCGGCTGCTTTTCATAACGCTTCAAAACGCGGCGCGCTTCCACAAAGGGCCAAGCTTTCGAGTTCATCGCAGCGTCACGCAGTGCCGACATAGTATTCTTCTCCATTAAGACCCATCTACACAATGCAGAGGCCAAACTTCATGCTTCCTATTGGCAAGCGCGCCATTGGTCAATATTCTGCACTGCAACAAAGCCCTTAAGGAGCGCCCGAAATGCAAGATTCATCGCCGCACCCCATGTCACCCCAAGACTGCCTCGTCGCGGTCATGATTGCCGTTTCAGCCTCCGATGAAGATATTCGCACAGCCGAGCTCATCAAAATCGAAAACGCGGTCAATATGCTGCCCGTCTTTGCCGCCTATGACATCGACCGCATGAACCGCACCGCACAAGTGGTGTTTGATCTTTTCGCTCAAGAAGACGGCCTTGATGCCCTCTTCGGGCTTGTCCGCGACAATCTCCCCGAAGCACTCTATGAGACAGCCTATGCGCTCGCCTGCGATGTCGCCGCCGCAGACGGAACGTTGGCCGAGACAGAGCTGCGCTTGCTTGAAGAAATCCGCTACGAGCTCTCGCTTGATCGTCTCCACGCCGCCGCCATCGAGCGCGGCGCCCGCGCGCGCCACATCACGCTCTAAGCCTTTGGGCATAGCCCCATTGCCACACGGCCAATTCTCCGCAAAACTGGGTTATGCAAGAATCCTTGGGGGATATTTATGCGGTCTGTGTTTTATGCGGTGTTCTTTTTACTGTGCGCCACTCTGACCCAAGCGGGTGTTGTCGCCAAAGTCGATGTCTCAGAACAAAAGATGCGGGTCTACTCAAACGGCAAGCACCTTTACACATGGAGCGTATCGACAGCCCGCAAAGGCAAATGGACGCCACGCGGCACTTGGTCTGCAAAACACCTCTCGCGCCATCACAAATCAAGCCTCTACAATAACGCACCGATGCCCTACTCGATCTTTTACAGCGGCAATTTCGCAATTCACGGGACAAACAATATCTCCCGCCTTGGCAGCCCCGCTTCCGCGGGCTGCGTGCGCCTTCACCCAGAGCACGCCGCCGTCCTCTTCAACATGACGCGCAATGTCGGGCTCAAAAATATGAAAGTTGTGATCCGCGACTGAGCCGCGCTACTAGCTCGCGTAGAGCGTACCCCAACGCTCGATCAGGTCTTGCTGCAAACCTTTCGCGCGCTTGTTCCAGCTGCGTGCGCCCTGTGGACTCTCCCTCTCACTGCGCTTGATGCGCGCGCGCCTGTCGGTGTCAGCTGCAAAAATAGCAAAGGTCATGACGGTGCCGTCCGCCCCCTTGGCATAGCCTGCCAAAGCGCTGACAAAATTAAGCGTGCCCGTCTTGGCGTGGACATCAATCGGATGATCTTTTTTCACGCGCCCTTTTGCATCGCGCAAGGCGATCGGCTTCAGGATCGGCGCAATTTCAGAACGCGCTGCCACCAGCGCTTTGGCCATATCTTCCGCCGTGGCGCGAGAGTCCTCGCCAAGTCCAGAGTGGTCGACAAAACGGCTGCCGCCCATCCCTAGCGTAGCCCCAGCCCAACGGCTCATTTCGCCAGCGCTTGCTTTCAGGCTCACGGGCCGCCCACTGCGCGCCGCTGTCGCCGCAAGCCCGACCATCTCGGTCATCATGTTGTTGGAATACTTAAGAAAATCCTGACAAATACTTCGCAGCTCAGCGCTCTGCTGGCGCAGAAGCACACGTTCACCGCCCCGCGCCGCGCCCTTTTGCGGCTGTGGCAGACTGACGCCTTGCGCCCGCGCCAGCTCACGCAAGACTTCACCCGCGTACAGCTCTGGCTGGCGAACAGGAAGCCAACGTGCCCCCCCCTTGCCAAGAGCCTGCGCCGAAACGCTCCAGTGGTCCTCTTGGCCTTTGCTTGCATAAGTATAGACAGGCGCATCGCGGCTCGCGATCTTCATCTTCGCAAAGCGCACATTGGGGCGGTAACGATCGGAGCGCGCATCCATCGTGGTGCTCCACTTCCCGCCTGCACGCTTCCACTCAAAATGAACACGGTTAAAGTTGAGCGCGATCCCCGAAATCGCGGGGTTATAGCCTACATGCTCTGGCTGGTCGCGGTCGATCTCGTTGAGACTGGGCAGCGCCGTGCCATCAACAATAAACTTGCCTTTGACCTCGCGCAGCCCTGCCGCTTTGAGCGCGCCGGCAAGCTCTGCCATCCGATCTGTGTCCAGCGTCGGGTCGCCCCCCCCCTTCAAGATAAGATCGCCCTGCAAAACGCCGCTGCTGATCGTCCCCGAAAGGCGCAGCTCCGTGTAAAAACGATGCCCCGCGCCCAATGTCGCCAACGCATAGAGCGCCGTCACCGCCTTGGTCACACTCGCAGGCGGCAGCCCCGTGCGCCCATTTCCACTCTCCAGCACAAGCCCCGTCTTGGCATCTGCCACCGCAAACCCGACTTTTCCGCCAAGCTCGGCCCGCGCAATCAGCGCCTGCGCACTGGCAACCTTAGGCTGCGTTGGTCCGGCTGTCGAAGGTGCTGTGGTGGCGCCTGCACTCCCATGAGCGGGGCGTCCCTGTGGGCGCAACGAGCGCTCAGGCGCACGCGCGCAAGCAGTGGTGGCAAGGGCCGAGAAACCCGCCGTGAGAAAAAACCGTTTGGAAATCATACGCATCATGGAGCAAACATAAGCTCAAATTCAGGAGGCAAACAAGCGCTACCAAGCGCCTCTCGCGCGAATGTCACTTGAGGAGATGTCACGCATCGGCACGTTCACAAAACACCACGCTGGCGCCACGCTCTGACCAAGCGCATGGCTCTCACGGCTTTGCAGTCGAAAGCGGCGGTAAATGTCCGCCGCGGTTGCACCGCGCGCCCGCAAGCGCTCCTCGGGCCGCGCCAGTACACCAACAGGCACATGCTCCATGATCCAGCGCCAGTCGCGCCACTGATCAAATTGTGCCAGATTGTCAGCGCCCATCAGCCAGACAAACCGCACCTTGGGATACACGGCCATGAGCGCCCGCAGAGTCTCAGCAGTGTAGCGCGTGCCCGCTCGTTGCTCGAAATCGCTTATTTTCACACGCGGATGCTGCATCACATCCCGCGCCCGCGCCATCCGCTCAGCCATTGGCGCTGGCCCTTCTGCCTTCAAAGGATTGCCTGGCGAAACCAGCCACCAGACCTCATCCAGCCCAAATCGCTTGAGCGCCTCGCGCGTGATGTGCACATGGCCCTTGTGCGCAGGGTCAAACGAGCCGCCCAGCAGCCCGATCACCCGCCCGTCTGGCACATATGGCAAACCCTGTTTCATCCGCCTGTTCTGGCCAGCCCGCGCACCTAAGTCAACTCGCATGGGGCGCTCTTTCTTTTTTGTCCAAATATCCCTCCGACACAGGCCACACAGCCCAAAACTAGCGGATTGCCCCTGCGCCCGCCAAAGGCTATCACCCCCCTGACACATCCCATTCAGCTCAAGAGGGTTCCCACATGGCCGCTTATCAATACGTCTACCACATGCAGGGCGTCTCCAAGACCTACCCCGGTGGCAAGAAATGCTTTGAAAACATTCACCTTAACTTCCTCCCCGGTGTCAAAATCGGTGTCGTGGGCGTCAACGGCTCGGGTAAATCCACCCTGATGAAAATCATGGCGGGCATGGACAAAGACTTTCAGGGCGAAGCTTGGCACGCCGAGGGCGCACGCGTCGGCTACCTCCCCCAGGAGCCAAAGCTTGACGAAACCCTCGATGTACGTGGCAACGTGATGCTCGGTGTCGCTGCCAAGCAAGCCAAGCTTGAGCGCTACAACGAACTTGCGATGAACTATTCCGACGAGACAGCCGATGAAATGGCCGAACTCCAAGACCAGATCGACGCCGAAAACCTCTGGGATCTGGACAGCCAGATCGATGTCGCGATGGAAGCTCTGCGCTGCCCGCCTGATGACGCCGAAGTGTCCTCACTCTCAGGCGGCGAAGCCCGCCGTGTCGCGCTCTGCAAACTGCTCCTCGAAGCGCCTGACATGCTTCTGCTGGACGAACCAACCAACCACCTTGACGCCGAAACCATCGCGTGGCTGCAGCAGCACCTGATCGACTACGCAGGCACAATCCTCTGCGTCACCCACGACCGTTACTTCCTTGACGATATCACAAGCTGGATTCTCGAGCTCGATCGAGGAAAAGGCATCCCCTACGAGGGCAACTACTCCGCATGGCTCGAGCAAAAAGCCAAGCGCCTCTCCCAAGAGGCCAAAGAAGACAAATCCAAGCAAAAGACGCTTGAGCGCGAACTTGAGTGGATGCGCCAAGGCCAAAAAGCCCGCCAAGCCAAGCAAAAGGCCCGTATCAACGCCTATAACGAGCTGGCAAGCCAGTCCGAGCGTGAAAAAGTCGGCCGCGCCCAGATCATCATTCCCAATGGCCCACGCCTTGGCGGCAAGGTGATCGAAGTGGACGGCCTCAAAAAGGCGATGGGCGACAAGCTCCTCGTCGAAGGTCTCTCCTTCGCTCTTCCACCCGGCGGCATTGTCGGCGTGATCGGTCCGAACGGCGCGGGGAAATCCACGCTCTTTAAAATGCTCACAGGTCAGGAACAGCCCGATGAAGGCTCCGTCACCTATGGCGACACGGTACAGCTCTCCTATGTTGACCAGTCCCGCGACGATCTGGATGACAACGCCACCGTTTGGGAGGCAATCTCGGGCGGCAATGACATCATCCAGCTGGGCGACGCCGAGGTAAACTCCCGCGCCTATTGCTCAAGCTTCAACTTCAAAGGCGGCGACCAGCAGAAGAAGCTCAGCCTCCTCTCGGGCGGCGAGCGCAACCGCGTTCACATGGCGCGCTTGCTCAAAGAAGGCGGCAACGTGCTGCTGCTCGACGAACCGACCAACGACCTTGACGTCGAAACGCTGCGCGCACTCGAAGACGCCCTCACCGACTTCGCCGGCTGCGCCGTGGTCATCTCCCACGACCGCTTCTTCCTTGACCGTATCTGTACCCACATGCTCGCCTTTGAAGGCGATGCCCATGTCGAATGGTTCGAAGGCAACTTCGAAGACTACGAAGAAGACAAAAAGCGTAGGCTTGGCGCGGATGCTCTGGAGCCCAAGCGCTTGAAGCATAAGAAGTTCTCGAGGTAAAAAAACTTGTTTTATTGAATGTTGGGCGGCTTTCGAGCCGCCCTTTTTTTATCAAGGGCTGCGCCCGACACGGGGTGGGCGCAAGCTGAAACCTCTCCACGAGACGAGCCCTAGAAGATGCGCCCGCCCATGGGGCGGGTCGGGCGCAGCCCGTGGTTCCCACGGGCGAGACATTCAACTGAGTGAGCTCCTCACCCTACCCAGCCCACAATCTCCCCTGCGCGCATAGCACCGCTCTGCCGCTTCTTCTCTTTCCCGCCGTCAAAGCGGATCATCGTCGGAATACCCCGTATCCCATAGACCTGCCCCGCCTTCGGCTCGTCTTCCGTGTTCAGCTTCACAAGCCGCGCTTTGCCCGCAAGCACATCGGCGGCTTTGGAAAACTCGGGCCCCATCATCTTGCAAGGCCCGCACCACGGCGCCCAGAAGTCTACAACAAGCGGCAGCTCGTCGTTCTTCGCCGCCTTTTGAAGCGTCGCAAAGTCCACCGCGACCGCCTTGGTCGAAATCAGCTTCGCGCCGCAGGTTCCGCATTTGGCATCCATGAGCCGTTCTTCGGGCACGCGGTTCACTTGCGCGCAGTCAAGGCATGTCAGTTTCTTACCAGCCATCTTGGCCTCCATCATATTCCAAATTCAATATATAAAGAAACAGCGCCCGTACAAGACCACCGCGCGCTGCATTGAATAATTTTCTCTTAACAAAAATCCGATTCAGCCGGTGCACGGGTTGTGCACGGGTTGTGCACGCTTTTCACCCCCCCGTTTTGAGCAGGGTTTTGCCCGTTAACGTGAGCGTACGCTGCCCCTCTTGTAACGAATCCAGATCAATGCCATATAGCGCTTGCTACGATCTTCTACTCGACCCCTGTTTTCCGACCACCGGCTCACAGTTCTAGACGACGACGACGTGATAAGCCGGGTTGCTGCACTTTCGCGGGCAACATTATCTAAGGAAAACACTGATGGCTACTGGCACAGTAAAATGGTTCAACTCAACCAAAGGCTTCGGCTTTATCGCTCCCGATGGCGGCTCAAAAGACGTGTTCGTACACATCTCAGCCGTTGAGCGCGCAGGCCTCACAGGTCTCGCCGACAACCAAAAAGTTAGCTTCGACATCGAAGCAGGCCGTGACGGCCGTGAAGCAGCGTCAAACATCGAATTGATGTAAGCTGTTCTTATAGAACAATTAAAGGCGCATCCCTCGGGGTGCGCCTTTTGCGTTTAGGCCGCTTCTTTGTCTTCGTTTAGATCGGCCTCTGGCGCTGGCAAAGCCAAACGTTCATCTGGCATTTGCTCAGGCAGCTCAAGCTCAAGCGCCCCCGTGGAGGGATCAAAGCTAAGCTTCGGCTTCACATCCAACTCCGCCAAAACAGAGTTAATCTCGCCCAAGGCCCGTGCGACACGCGCCCGTTGCGCCTCGGGCTTTCCACCAGCTTTACTTGCGATATTTTTCAGGAATTCAAACATATTACCCCCAGTGACTCGTTAAAACAGAGTCCCACTTTAGCGCCGCGTACCGCAAATTTACAGGGGAAAGCCCGCGCCCTCTTCCCATCTTTCAAAGCCTCCCCTAGGGTCAGCAGACCATTAAAAAGGAACGCCCCATGGCCGAGATCACACGTCATCACACCAACGCCCGCATGAGCCAAATCGTCACCCACGGCGATATGATCTATCTCGCGGGCCAAGTCGGCAGCCCAGAGGCCGATGTCACCCAGCAAACCAAAGATTGTCTTGCTCAGATCGACACGCTTCTGGCCGAAGTCGGTTCGGATAAAACCAAAATCCTGCAATGCACGATCTGGCTCGCAGACATGGCCGATTTCGCTGCCATGAATGCGATCTGGGATGCATGGGTTCCACAAGGCCACACGCCCGCGCGCGCCTGTGGCGAGGCCAAGCTGGCAACGCCGGATTATAAAGTAGAGTTCCTGATTACGGCTGTAAAATAAGGTTCTTAGCTCGTGGCCGTGCCCTTTTTAGGCACAGGCCGCGGGCGTCCAGTGTCGTCAATCGCAACATAGGTAAAAAGCCCCTCGGTGACCTTTTCACGAAGCCCTGTATGCCGCCGCAGTGCCCAGGCCTCAAGGCCGATCGCCATAGAGGTATTGCCCACTCGGTCGATCCAGGCATAGACACAAAGCACATCGCCGACCTGCACGGGACTGATAAATTTCATCGCGTCAACAGCCACAGTCGCAACCCGCCCCGCAGCACGCTCGGCAGCCACAATTCCGCTGGCAATATCCATTTGAGACAAAACCCACCCGCCGAAAATGTCGCCGTTCACATTCACATCGGCAGGCATCGCGAGAGTACGCAATGTCAGATCGCCTTTGGGCTCAATTTTAGTCATTTCGCGATCCTTTTTCTTGGCTATTTCCCCAAGTTTAACCCCTTGGTAATCTTTGGGCCATAGCTTCTGAAGTCAGTGCCTGCTCTTTTCCCAAGTGCTGCCACATTCTCGCCGCTTTACGCCGTCACAAACACGGCGAAGGTTAACGCAAAAGGTAATCAGATGTTTATCGTCGCACTCCTCTCTGGAAGCTTCATCGGGCTTATAGCGTCCGTATTTGCTTATTTTGCCCTTGGGCTCGGAGCATTTGCGGCATTTTCGCTCTATCTGGCCTGCGCATTGGTTCCCACGCTACTCACCGTGGCTCTGACCGTCGTCCAAGCCCTTGCAGATATAGCGCTTCCAAACCGTCTCACAGCACGCTAAGCGCCCCTACTCTTTAGAGGCAGCCATCTCGGCAAGCTCAAGCACACGCGGCCCAAGCGCTTCAACAATTCTCAATACGCCCTCTTCATTCGGATGTACTCCGTCGCTCTGCATCCAAACCAAGGCTTCAGCAGGGACCTGCCCCAAAGCGCCCAGAAATTGTGGCTCATAGAGCGTTCCATAGTCCTCAGCCAGTTCGGCATAAAGGCCCTCAAACTCAGCTTTATACTCTGCACCATAATTGCCTGGCGCTTGCATCCCAATCAAAAGCACAGGTAGGCCAGCGCCCTGTACCGCTGCAACAATTTTGGTCAAGTTCGACTTTGCTTCGCTCGGAGCCAAGCCGCGCAACATGTCATTGCCCCCCAAGGCAATCATCACAGCGCCAATATCAGGGCTCAGGCTCCAATCAATCCGCGCCGCCCCTCCTGCAGTTGTGTCGCCCGACACCCCACCATTGACGACAGTCACACCAGCCTCATGTCTGTTGAGCCAGACCTGCAGCTGTGGCACAAGCCCGTCCGCCTCCATGAGACCATACCCTTGCGTGAGACTGTCCCCAAAGGCCAAAATACGCAGAGAACCCGCCAGAGAGGCATTCGAGCTCAGACAAATTAGCACAAAAGCCAATGCCGCCTTGCGTATTGCCCGCGCAGCCCCATATGAAAAAGGCAAATGTAGCAACAGGTTATTTCTCATGACGTCTCCAATTTTGCAGCTTTCTCAAGCTGGTCTTTCGCTTTCAGGCAACGCAGGGGCCGTCACCATTCTGTCGGGCATCAGCCTCGCCGTAAACCCTTCCGAGACGCTCGCGCTCACGGGCCCTTCTGGGTCGGGCAAATCCTCGCTCCTCATGCTCATGGGGGGCCTTGAGCGCGCGACAAGCGGTCAGGTGCTCGCTCTCGGACAAGACCTTGGTCAAATGGATGAGGACGCCTTGGCAAAGTTCCGTCTCGCTCATATGGGCATTGTCTTCCAATCTTTCCACCTTATTCCAACACTCACCGCGCTCGAAAATGTCGCGCTCCCGCTTGAGCTCGCAGGTGCGCCCGATGCCGTAGGCCAAGCCCGCGCGGGCCTCACCGCCGTGGGCCTAGAGGCCCGCGCCGGCCATTTCCCCGCGCAGCTTTCTGGCGGGGAGCAACAACGCGTCGCCCTTGCCCGCGCTCTGGCGCCCAAACCCAAACTTCTTCTGGCCGACGAACCAACAGGTAATCTTGACAGCGTCACAGGCGCGGCCGTAGCTGATCTTATATTTGATCTCTGCGCTGCCTCTGGCACAACCCTGGTCCTTGTAACCCATGATACTGCCTTGGCCGAAAGGTGCGCCCGCGTCATCCGATTGTCTGGCGGCGCACTCATGGCCGAAGAGGCCGCCGCATGAGCCTCTCAACATCGCTTCGCCTTGCCCGTGCTGAGCTAAAGGGTGGCGCGCGCGGCTTTTATGTTTTTCTGATTTGCCTTGCTCTCGGCGTGGCGGCTATCGCAGCCATCGGCACAATCCGCGAAGCCCTCGAACGCGGCCTTGCCGATAACGGCGCTGTGCTTTTGGGCGCTGACGCACAGGTTTCACTGACCTATCGCTTCGCCAGCCCCGAGGAGCGCGCCGCCCTTGAAGCCCGCGCCATACGGCTCTCCGAAATCGCCGATTTTCGCTCCCTTGCCGCTGTCGGCGACCTGCGTGTTCTGACGCAGGTCAAAGCCGTTGATAGCGCTTATCCTCTAACAGGTGCCGTCACACTTGAGCCAGACATGCCCTTGGCCGAAGCGTTAGAAGCGCGCAGCGGCACATACGGCGCGGTCATGGATCCTCAGCTGATCGCCCGTCTCGGCCTAGAGGTCGGCCAAAGCTTCTCGCTCGGTGAGGCCAGCTTTACCCTGCGCGCCGCACTCACGGGCGAGCCCGACAATGTTGCCTCAGGCTTCTCTTTTGGGCCTCGCACGCTGCTCTATCGCAGCGCGCTCGATGGCTCTGGCCTGCTCTCTTCTGGCACCCTCTTTGATAGCTCTTATCGGCTTGATCTCCCCGCAGGCACAGACCTTGACGCACTTGAGGCTGACCTGCGCGCCGCTCTGCCAGATAGCGGCATCCGCTGGACAGATGCCCGCAACGCGGCTCCACAGGCCTCTGCGTTTATTGAACGTTTAGCCGCCTTTCTGGTGCTTGTCGGCTTTTCAGGTCTCGCCATGGGCGGTATTGGCGTCTCAATCGCCGTCGGCGCTTATCTCGCACGAAAAACACGTGTTATTGCCACCCTGCGCAGCATCGGCGCCTCACGCACCACCATTCTCACAAGCTACGCAGTCCAAATCGCCGTGATGGCCCTGCTCGGCATCAGCCTTGGCTTGCTCCTCGGCGGCGGTGGCCCACTGCTTCTTGGTCCGTGGCTTAGCACGCTCTTGCCAGTCCCCGCGAGCTTTGCGTTTTACCCTGCCCCACTGATTGAAGCCGCGCTCTATGGCACACTCACAGCTGCTATCTTCACCATATGGCCCTTAGCCCGTAGCGAAAACGTGCGCGCAGCAACGCTCTTTCGTGAAAGTGAAGCAGGTACAGGCGGCTTGCCGCGCTGGCCCTATTTGATCTTGCTGATCGCCCTGTCTACGGCTCTGGTCGGAGCCGCTGTCTGGTTTTCAGGCAGCGTCACACTCACGCTATACACCAGCTTCGGCCTCGCCGCCGCTCTTGCTGTTCTCGCACTCGCTGCACTTGGCCTGCGCGCGCTCGCCCGCCGGCTACGGCCCCTCGCCAAACACCCTATGCGCCGCCTTGCATTGGCCTCCATTGGCGGAGCCCGCTCAGATGCGCTGACCACCGTTCTCTCCCTTGGCCTCGGCCTCGCCGTGCTCTCAACAGTTGGCCAGATCGATGGCAATCTGCGTCGCGCTATCACCGGCGATCTTCCTGAAATTGCACCGTCGTTTTTCTTCATCGATGTTCAGAAAGATCAGATCGGCCCATTTGAAGCCAAGCTCAAAAATAACCCTTCGGTGAGCCGTATCGAAACAGCGCCCATGCTGCGCGGCATCCTATCCAAGATCAATGGTATCCCCGCCACAGAGGTCGCCGCTGGGCACTGGGTCGTCGAAGGCGACCGCGGCATCACATATTACGACGAGCTCCCCGAAAACTGGAGCATTATTGAGGGCGAGCATTGGCCGCTTGGCGCAAATGGTCCGCCCCAAATCAGCTTCGCCGCTGAAGAAGCCGAAGAAATCGGCCTCAAGATCGGCGATGTGCTCACACTCAACATCCTCGGCCGCCCGATAGAGGCCCCCATCACCAGCCTGCGCGATGTGGATTTCTCCAGTGCAGGCATCGGCTTTGTCATGGCGCTCAATCCTGGAGCCGTGGCAGGCGCGCCACATAGTTTTATCGCCACAGTCTATGCTGCGCCTGAGGCAGAAGCCGCCATCCTTCGCGATATGTCACGCGCCTATCCAAATATCACAGGCGTGCCCGTGGGCGAAGCCATCGCGCGTGTCTCAGAGGTGCTTGGCGCGCTTGCAGGAGCCACACGCTGGGGTGCTGCAGCTGCTATTCTCGCAGGCTTTGTGGTGCTCATCGGCGCCGCAGGCACAGGCGCTCCCGCACGCAGCCGTGAGGCTGCAATCCTAAAATCTCTCGGTGCGACCCGGGCTCAAATCCTACGCTCCTTCTTACTGCGCGCAGGTCTACTTGGCGCAGCTGCAGCCATCGTGGCACTGGCCGCCGGCCTGACTGGCGCGTGGGCCGTCAATCACTTCGTCTTTGACAGTGATTTCGCAGTGATATGGCCATCGGCGTTCACCATCCTCGCCTGTGGCATCCTCGCCAACCTGATCGCCAACATCGGCTTCTCCCTACGCGCCCTGCAGGCAAAGCCCGCCCAAATGCTGCGCGGAGAAGGCTAAACGCAAAACGCCCCCGCAATCTCTCGCGGGAGCGCTCAAACTGTTCAGAGGCTTACTCAGCCGCTTCAGCATAGTCCTCAAGCGGAGGACAGGTGCAGACAAGGTGACGGTCGCCATAGGCATTGTCGACACGGTTCACGGGTGGCCAGTATTTGTCCACACGGAACGCCCCCTTCGGGAAGCAAGCCTGCTCGCGCGAATAGGGCCTGTCCCACTCTCGCACGAGGTCTTCCATCGTATGCGGCGCATTCTTCAGCGGGTTGTTTTCCGGGTCCATCTTGCCCTCTTCAATCTCACGGATCTCTTCGCGGATCGCGAGCATGGCGTCACAAAAACGGTCAAGCTCCGCCTTTGTCTCTGACTCCGTCGGCTCAATCATCAATGTGCCTGCGACGGGCCAGCTCATGGTTGGGGCATGAAAGCCGTTGTCCATCAGGCGCTTGGCAATATCGTCAACGGTGACCCCTGCACTCTCCGCATAAGGACGCGTATCGATGATACACTCATGCGCCACTCGCCCTTGGCGGCCTTTGTAAAGCACATCAAACGCCCCTTCGAGCCGCTTGGCGATGTAGTTGGCATTGAGAATCGCCACGCGCGTAGCCTGCGTCAGCCCCTCACCGCCCATCATGAGCACATAGGCCCAAGAAATCGGCAAAATCGAGGGTGACCCGTAAGGAGCTCCGCTCACTGGCCCTGCACTGCCACCTGTCTCAGGATGACCAGGAAGATGCGGCACAAGATGCGCTTTCACACCAATCGGCCCCATGCCTGGCCCGCCGCCGCCATGCGGAATGCAGAAGGTCTTGTGCAAGTTGAGGTGGCTCACATCGCCGCCCAGATCGCCAGGCTTTGAAAGGCCCACCATCGCATTGAGGTTCGCCCCGTCAATATAGACCTGCCCACCACGGCTATGTGTGATCTCGCAGACTTCCTGCACAGTCTCTTCGAAAACCCCGTGTGTGGAGGGGTATGTGATCATACAGCCTGCAAGGTTGTCCTTGTGCTCCTCGGCCTTGGCGCGGAAGTCCTCAAGATCAATATCGCCATTCTCCGCCGACTTGATCACAACAACTTTCCACCCCACCATCTGGGCGCTCGCAGGGTTTGTCCCGTGTGCACTCATCGGAATGAGGCAAACATCGCGGTGACCTTGGCCTTGCGCCTCGTGATACTGCGCAATCGTGAGCAGACCCGCATATTCGCCCTGCGCGCCAGAGTTTGGCTGCATCGACATCCCGTCATACCCCGTGATGTCGCAAAGCTTGGCGCTCAGATCTTCAAGCATTTCGGCATAGCCAAGCGCTTGGTCCTTGGGCGCAAACGGATGCATCATCGAAAATTCACGCCAGCTCACAGGCATCATTTCCGCCGCCGAGTTCAGTTTCATTGTGCAAGAGCCCAGCGGGATCATCGCGCGATCCAGCGCCAAATCGCGGTCCGACAAGCGCCGCATATAGCGCATCATCTCGGTCTCGGCGCGGTTCATGTGAAAGATCGGGTGCTGCAAATATGAGCTCTCGCGATGCATATCTTCGGGCACGCGGTATTCGGGTGCAAACTCATTATCCTTGCGTTCAATCCCGAAGGCGCGCCAAACGGCTTCGACAGTTTCAGGTCGTGTCGCCTCATCGAGCGCAATACCGACACGGCTTTCGCCCACAGCACGCAGATTGACACCCTCATCAAGCGCCGATTTCATCACCGCCGCCTGAAGCGGCCCGACATCCACAGTGATCGTATCAAAAAAGCTTTGCGGATCGACTTTAAAGCCCGCAGCCTCAAGCCCCTTGGCCAAACGCACGGTCTTGCGGTGAATACGCTGCGCAATCGCCTTAAGACCTTCGGGGCCATGAAAGACCGCATACATAGACGCCATCACAGCCAGCAAAGCCTGAGCTGTACAGACGTTGCTCGTGGCTTTCTCGCGGCGGATATGTTGCTCGCGGGTTTGCAAGCTGAGGCGATAAGCGCGGTTGCCGTGACTGTCCACAGAAACACCGACAATCCGCCCTGGCAAAGCGCGCTTATAGGCGTCTTTACATGCCATATAAGCCGCGTGCGGTCCGCCATAACCCATCGGAACACCGAAGCGCTGCGTGTTGCCCACGGCAATATCTGCGCCCATCGCACCTGGCTCTTTGAGCAGCGTGAGCGAGAGCGGGTCCGCAGCCACAATACCGATCGCCTTGTGCTCATGGAGTGCTGCAATATGGCCTGTGAAGTCACGCACATGGCCGTATGTGCCGGGGTATTGGAACAGCGCGCCAAACACTTCGCTTGCATTCATCTTATCTGGGTTGCCGACAATCACTTCTATGCCGAGCGGTTCCGCGCGGGTCTTCACCACTGCAATGTTCTGAGGATGACAGTCGCGGTCTACAAAGAAAGCCTTCGCCTTTGATTTCGCCACACGTTGCGCCATTGTCATCGCCTCAGCGCAAGCGGTTGCTTCGTCCAACAGCGAGGCGTTGGCCACATCAAGCCCCGTGAGGTCCGTCACCATTGTTTGGAAGTTCAGAAGTGCCTCTAGGCGGCCTTGGCTGATCTCTGGCTGATAGGGCGTATAGGCCGTATACCACGCAGGGTTTTCGAGAATGTTACGCTGGATCGCGGGTGGCGTCACCGTGCCGTGGTAGCCCTGCCCGATGAGAGAACGCAGCACCTTGTTCTTACCCGCGGTAATCCGCATGCGGTGCAACATTTCACGCTCTGACAAAGGCTTGCCAAAATCGAGCGGCTTTGCTTGGCGGATGCTCTTGGGAACAGTCTGATCAATCAACGCCTCAAGGCTCGTAACACTGAGTACCTTGAACATTTCGTGCATCTCTGCAGGGCTCGGCCCGATATGGCGACGGTTGGCAAAATCATACGGCAAATACTCGGTCGGGGTGAACGGCATAACATCCTCCAAGGGGCAAAGCCCTGCTTTTTCTTTCTAAAAATATCCGCGCCGCAGGCTCCCCACGGCGCGACAGGCTTAGCCGACGAATTTCTTATACTCGGCTTCGTCCATATAGTCGTCCATCGGGCTCAGATCGGAGGGCTTCATCTTGAAGAACCACGCATCCCCAAGCGGGTCGTCGTTTACTTTGCTTGGCTCATCTACAAGCATGGAGTTCACTTCCACAATTTCACCATCCAGCGGCGCCAGAATGTCCGAAGCGGCTTTAACACTCTCGATCACACAGATTTCTTCGTCTTTGGTCACTTCAGTGCCCTCTTCAGGCAAGTCGATAAAGACCACATCGCCGAGCTGCTCGCTGGCGTGTTCTGTGATGCCAACGACGATCAATCCGTCTTCTTCGCGCAACCATTCGTGTTCTTCGGTAAATTTCATGTTTGTCTCCTTGATGTGTCTTAGCGTTTGAAATTTGCAGGGGTGAAGGGCAGCTTCGCCACCTTCACAGGCAGGCGCTTTCCGCGCACCTCCCCAAATAATTGTGTGCCAATCTGGCTCACGTCTGTGGGCACATAGGCCATAGCCATCGGCCCTTGTAGTGTCGGGCCAAAAGCACCCGATGTCACAAAACCAATCGGCGCGCCGCCCTCGGCGCCCGCGAAAATCTCCGTCCCCTCGCGCATGGGTGCCCGCCCTTCTGGCAAGAGGCCCACACGCTTGCGCGCCACGCCCTCTGCCAACTGGGCAAGAATCACATCCGCGCCCTCAAAGCCGCCAGCCCGCTCGCCTCCTTCGCGGCGCACTTTCTGGATGCCCCAAGTAAGAGCCGCCTCGACTGGACTGGTGGCAGCGTCAATATCATGGCCATAGAGGCAGAGGCCCGCTTCAAGGCGCAGGCTGTCTCGCGCACCAAGGCCGATCGGCTCAACCTGCTCATTCGCAAGCAAAGCGCGCGCCAAAGCGACAGCCGCCTCTTCGGGCACAGAAATTTCATAGCCGTCCTCGCCCGTGTAGCCCGAGCGCGACACCCAGCATTCGACTCCATTCAAAGTGACGGTCGCCACATCCATAAAGCGCATATCCGCGACTTCGGGGGCCAGCTTGGCCAGCGCAGTTTCGGCCGCTGGTCCTTGCAGGGCGAGCAATGCGCGATCCTCAATATATTCGACAGTTACATCTGGCTCCAAAGCGGCACGCAACCGCGCGACATCAGCCTCTTTGCAGCCCGCGTTGACCACAAGAAACAAATGATCACCACGGTTGGCAAACATGAGATCGTCTTCAATCCCGCCCGCTGCATTGGTGAAAAAACCATAACGCTGACGGCCATCTTCCAGCCCAATCACATCCTGCGGAATAAGGGCTTCAAGGCCAGCTGCGGCGCCAGCGCCGCGCAGGATAACCTGCCCCATATGGCTCACATCAAAAAGCCCCGCCCCTGCGCGGCAGTGTAAATGCTCTTTCATCACACCGAGCGGATACTGCACAGGCATATCATAGCCCGCAAACGGAACCATTTTGGCTCCAAGCTCAAGATGCATGTCATAGAGCGGCGTTTGCCGTAAGTCGGCCATAGGTTTTCCCCTTCAAACCCGCCGAAATTGTAAATTCGCAGGCATCATATCAACGCACCACAACAGTGCGCCCTTGATGCCCCTCTCTGTCCTTTTGCCTGAGATCGCTATCCCTTCGGCGGACGCTCTCACGCCTCTCTCCAGATTTTTGGTCAATCCCGCGGTCCTGTGGCCTGAGAGTTTCCGGGGCGGTTGCTCCTTCGGCACTGACTCGCGCCAGTTCTCCCGTGGGGTTGTTGGCATACATTAGAATACAGCCACATGTCTCGCAAGCGCGAAAATGCGTCGCTTATGCGACGTGTTCGCAGCGAAACGTGCCAAGGATTGCCTCAAGCGGGGCATTGTCACACACCAGCGCATCCAGCGTCACGCCATCAAGATGCCCATAAAAAGCTTCTGCTGCATCGCGGATGGCAAGACGCAAACGGCAAGCCTCCTTCAGGGGGCAGGAGTTATCCAGATCGGCAAAGCACTCCGCCAACGGCACTTCGCTTTCAAACTCGCGAAAAACATCGCCGATGACGATCTCTCCAGGCGCACGCGCCAGCCGCAGGCCACCATTTCGGCCCCGCTGGGTGTGCAGAAAGCCGCGCTGTCCAAGACGGTTTATCACTTGGGCAAGATGGTTTTCAGAGGCATTGCACGGCCCCGCAATATCGCTTTTGGTGACAAGCCTGCCCGGATTGACAGCACAAAACATGAGAATTCGGATCGCAATATTGGTCCGTTTGGTGATGCGCATGAGGGCCCTCCAGAGGCTAAGCTGCATCTCACTTACATCATCAAGACCCAAAACCATTTGACATAAATCAACAGTCCAATCATCCACGCACCATGGAACGCGCTTACTTCTTTGGCTATGGCTCGCTCGTCAATCGGGCCACTCATAGCTTTACAGACGCTCATAAAGCCCGCGCCAGCGGCTGGCGCCGCGCGTGGCGCAGCACAGCGCTCAGGCCCGTATCCTTTTTGACAGCCATCCCCGACAGAGAGTGCGAAATAGACGGCCTGATCGCCCATGTGCCCAATGATGACTGGGCCGCGCTCGATGCACGCGAGCACGCCTATGCCCGTGTCGGCGCCGCGCATCAAATAAGCCACCCCCTCGGGACAAAAGCCGCTTCTATCGCGATCTACGCAATCGCGGATGGCCATCATTTTGACCCGAGCTTGGAGAACCCGATCCTCTTGAGTTACCTTGATGTCGTCATTCAGGGATATCTCACCGAGTTCGGCGAAGAGGGCGCTGCGCGCTTCTTTGAGACAACATCAGGCTGGAATGCCCCCCTGCTCAACGACCGCGCCGCGCCACTCTATCCACGCGCCCAAAGCCTGACATCCGATGAAACCTCATTCATCGATCAGGCTCTCGCCCGCCTCGGCGTTGTTGCGCACAAAAGGTAAGGCGTGCTTAAGCGCGCGCCTTGATCACTTTCAACAGTGGCAAAAGCGCCGCCATGTCAGGTCCATGCGCCATTCCTGTGAGCGCCTTGCGCAGCGGCATGAAAAGCCCACGGCCCCTGCGGCCCGTCGCCTCTTTCACAGCAGCTGTCCACGCGCCCCAGCTTTCGCCAGTCAACGCGCCCTCAGGCAAAAGCGCCATTGCCTCGGTGACAAACTCCGCATCTTCCGCATCGATCACAGGCTCTGCACCCTCGGTGACAAGCGTCCACCACGTCGTAAGGTCTTTACGAACCTCGATATTTTCGTGGACTGCATTCCAAAAAGCCTCAGCCAAATCTGCAGGCACACCCAGCGCCGCGATCTCATCTGCCACTTCGGAAAAAGGCAGTGCGTGCAAATATTTCGCCGTCAGCGGGCCAAGATCCGCCACATCAAACTTGGTTGGCGCCGTACCAAAATGCGACAGCTCAAAACCGTCGATCAATTCGGCCATCTCGCTGCGCAGCTCCATCGGGTCAGACGAGCCAAGCCGCGCCATCATGCTTAGGAGTGCCATCGGCTCCACACCCTGCGCGCGCAGATCGCGCAGCGCCAACGTGCCAAGACGCTTTGACAAAGCCTCGCCCTGCGGACCTGTCAAAAGCGAGTGATGGGCAAAGCTTGGCAGCGTGCCGCCAAGTGCCTGAATGATCTGGATCTGCGTGGCCGTATTGGTCACATGGTCCGCCCCGCGCACCACATTTGTGACACCCATTTCAGTGTCATCGACAACGCTGGCCATTGTGTAAAGCATTTGCCCGTCCGCGCGAATAAGCACAGGGTCCGAAACAGAGGCCGCATCAATCGACACATCTCCGATGATCCCATCGGTCCACTCGATGCGCTCCTGATCAAGCTTAAAGCGCCAGTAGCCCCCCCGCTCAGCGCGCAGCGCATCTTTTTCCGCCTCAGATAAAGCAAGCCCCGCACGGTCATAAACAGGCGGCTTGCCCATATTGAGCTGTTTCTTGCGCTTGAGGTCAAGCTCCGTGGGCGTCTCGAAGACTTCGTAAAAGCGCCCCATGTCTCGCAGCTTCTGCGCCGCTTCCTCATAGCGCTCAAGGCGCAGCGACTGGCGCTCGACGCGGTCCCACGTCAGGCCAAGCCACTCAAGGTCTTCCTTGATCGCATCAACATATTCTTCCTTGGAGCGCTCTGGGTCCGTGTCATCAATCCGCAGGATAAATTCACCCCCTGCCTTGCGGGCGATGAGAAAGTTCATCAGCGCCGTGCGCAGGTTGCCAACATGGATATAACCAGTGGGGGAAGGGGCAAAGCGAGTAACAGTCATGGGAGGCTCTCCGAAATGGGCTGGCGCGGGGTTTCCCATACCCTCGCGACAATGTCCAGATGAGCCTGCATCGAGATGGCCTGTCAAATTTGCGTGAAAGTCATCCACAGCCAGAAAGAGCGCGTATAACTGAAGTACAAATGTATCAGGGAGATCAGTATGACACCGTTTCAAAAGCACATCACGCGCCGCTCGGCCCTTTTGGGGGCCGCAGCGCTGCCCTTCGCCGCCGCAAGCGTCAGCCCCGCCTTCGCCGCCGCCGAAATGCTCGGCGCGTCCACGGCCAAATTCAATCGTGTGAAGCTTGGCAGCTTTGAAGTCACCTCGCTTCTGGCTGGCACACGCACCGTGCCCGAGCCGCAAAGCATCTTTGGCATGAATGCCACCCCTGAAGAGTTTGCGGAGGCCTCCAGCACAGCGAATATTCCGACAGACAAGGCGCAGTTTTTCTTTACGCCCACCGTGGTCAACACAGGCGAAAAGCTTGTGCTTTTTGACACGGGCCTCAACGCAGGCGGCATCACAGGCGCCCTCTCCGCCGCAGGCTACAGCCCTGATCAGATTGATACGGTTGTGCTCACTCACATGCACGGTGACCATATCGGCGGCATGATGAACGACGGCGCACCCACCTTTGCCAACGCGGACTATGTAACAGGCGCGGCAGAGTTCAACGCATGGGACATGGCTGGCAATGAAGGCTTTGAAGCCAACGTGCGCCCTATGGCCGAGAAAATGACGATGCTCGACGATGGCGGCTCTGTCGCCTCAGGTATCACAGCCATGGCCGCCTTTGGCCACACACCGGGGCATATGGCCTATATGCTAGAAAGCGACGGCGCGCAGCTGGTGCTGGGCGCAGATTTTGCAAACCACTACGTCTGGTCCCTCGCCTACCCCGACTGGGAAGTGAAATTTGACCGTGACAAGGCGATGGCAGCTCAAACGCGTCGTAAAATGCTCGGGATGATGGCAGCCGATAAGATCCCGTTCATCGGATATCACATGCCCTTCCCTGCCATCGGCTATGTCGAGACCCGCAATGAGGGCTTTCACTATGTACCCGCAAGCTACCAAATGCTGATGGAGTGAGACGGTATCGGATTTTCGCTCCGCGAAAATCCGACCCGCTGGGGGCTTTGCCCCCAGACCCCCAGGATATTTTTGGAAAGAAAAAGAACGGCTGCAGAGAGCCTTTTCGCCTCAACAGATTTTGAACGGATACTGCCTTTGGGAGAGATAACAAATAGTATGAACACAGACCAAGTCTCTGAACTCACTGTCTATTTTGACGGGTCCTGCCCGCTGTGTACGCTTGAGATAGATCACTACAAACGGCAATCAGGCGCGCAGAAGCTTTGCTTTGTGGATGCATCTTCATCCCCAGATCTGGGCAGTGATCTGCCCCGTGAAACAGCGCTCGGACGCTTTCATGTGCGCGAAGCGAATGGAGCACTCCTCTCGGGCGCGCGTGGTTTCGTGGCGATCTGGTCCATTTTGCCACGCTGGCGATGGGCGGCACGGCTCGCAGGCCTGCCTGCGGTGACACCTCTCCTTGAAGTGGCCTACCGTGGGTTCCTGCCTCTGCGTCCTTGGCTCGCCCGCATCGCCGCGCGGCGTCTCCCTTAACTCGGGTCGCGCCAGCGGTTCGCAATAGGGTAACGACGGTCCAACCAAAAGGCGCTCGGGGTGAGACGTGTGCCAGGAGCTGACTGGAAGCGCTTATATTCGCTGATATAGATCAGATGCTCGATGCGCTTCACTGTGTCCCGCTCATGCCCAGCCTCCACACAATCCGCAACGGATTGGTCGTGGTCAACCAGCCGCTCAAGAATGTCATCCAACACATCATAAGGGGGGAGGCTGTCTTCGTCCTTCTGGTCAGGGCGCAGCTCTGCAGACGGCGGTTTGTCGATGATCGTTGTGGGGATCACCTCACCTGCACGACCTTGCATCCAGTCGCGGTGATTGGCGTTGCGCCAACGGCACTGCTCAAACACGCGGGTCTTATAGAGGTCTTTGATCGGGTTATACCCACCCGCCATATCACCATAAATCGTAGCGTAACCGACCGCGACTTCAGATTTATTGCCAGTGGTCAAAAGCATCTCGCCAAATTTGTTGGACATCGCCATGAGCAAAAGCCCACGCAGGCGAGACTGGATGTTTTCTTCAGTGACATCTGAGGCATAGCCCTCAAAAAGGGGCGCAAGCGTCTCACTCACAGCATCACGGCCTGCCTTGATTGGCACGATATCGTAGTGACAGCCAAGCCGCGTCGCGATGTCTTTGGCGTCTTTCAAAGACGCCTGCGACGTATACTCCGATGGCAGCATCACACAGCGGACATTCTCCGCACCCAGCGCATCCACAGCGATGGTCGCAACAATCGCGCTATCCACTCCTCCAGAGAGCCCCAGCAAGACTTTCTTGAAGCCCGTCTTACCCATATAGTCGCGCAAACCCTCGACCATGCAGCGGTAGTCCTGTTCCCAAGCGCTTGGCAAGCTGACCATGTCACCCTTGACGATTTTCCAGCCCTCGCCCGTATCGGCAAGCTCAACAACACGCATCTCTTCGTCAAACACACCCATCTGATGCGCCAGCGCGCCATGCGCATTCAATGCAAATGAGCCGCCGTCAAAGACCTGATCATCCTGACCGCCGACCATATTCAGATAAATCAGCGGCAACTCTGTCTCGACCACACGCCCGACCATATGGTTGAGCCGCGTCTCATGCTTGCCGCGATAGTAAGGGCTGCCATTGGGCACGAGCAGGATTTGCGCTCCACTTTCCTGCAGTGTTTCGCAAACGTCAGCATGCCACGCATCCTCACAAATTGGACTGCCGATACGCAACCCGTTCACCGTATAAGGCCCACTCATCGGCCCCACATCAAAAATACGGACCTCATCAAAGACAGTTTCATTGGGCAAATGATGCTTGAGCACCCGCGCGCTTACTTTGCCGTCCTGCAGCACATAATAAGCGTTGTAAAATCCAAGTCCTTGAACCGCAGGCCCCCCAATGGCCAACGCAGGGCCATCGCTGCATTCAACCGCCAAAGCCTCAATCGCCTCAATCGCCGCCTGATGAAAAACAGGCTTCATTACAAGGTCTTGCGCGTTGTAGCCTGTGATAAACATCTCAGGCAGCGCAAGCATATCCACACCCGCATCCCGGGCTGCCTGCCAGGCAACAAGCGCCTTGGCCTTGTTCGCAGCGATGTCGCCAACGGTTGGGTTGAGCTGTCCCAGCATGATACGGAATGTCTTGGACATAGCGCCCTCCAAAGCAAAACTTGACCGCTGATTTAGCACAAACTCAGCCAAGGGAAAGAAGAACCCGTTGCCCCCGCGGCCCTGCTCGCATAACTTTCCCCTAAACACTGGCATTTGCGCTCAAGAACTGGCCAGAGAACAGGACGGATAAACTATGACCTTTCGCACCAAAACCTTTACCCTGACAGCCGCGCTCACCCTTGCGCTTTCATCTGCCGCTTTTGCCCAAGATGGCCAAATTTCAACCAAACAATATGATGACGGCGGCGTTTACGAAGGCACATTCAAAGACGGCCTCCAGCACGGCACAGGCACGTACCGCCTCCCCAATGGGTATGAATACACTGGCGACTGGGTCGGCGGTGAGATCAAAGGACGCGGAACAGCCCGCTTCCCCAATGGATCGGTCTATGAAGGCGAGTTTGAAAAGGGCAAGCCACAGGGCGTTGGCAAGATCGTGTTTGCCGATGGCGGAACCTATGAAGGCGGATGGAATGAAGGCAAGATTGTCGGCCAAGGTGTCGCCAATTACGCCAATGGCGTGCGCTACGAGGGCGCATTTCTCAACGCTCAGCACCATGGCAACGGCGTCATGACCTCGCCGAGCGGATACATTTATGATGGCACATGGGTGAGCGGTGAAAAGGACGGTTCTGGGCGGATCACCTACCCAGACGGTGCGGTCTATGTGGGCCAAGTGGCGGCAGGCGAGCGCGCCGGTGAAGGCAAGCTGACCATGCCCGATGGCCTCATCTATGAAGGCACCTGGGCTGCTGGCCAGATCGGCGGCACAGGCACGCTCACGCAATCTAACGGCGATGTCTTTGAAGGCGAGCTCGTTCAAGGCCGCCGCGAAGGCAAAGGCCGCGTCACATACGCCAATGGCGATACCTATGAAGGTGATTTCGCAGGCGACAAGCGCCAAGGCCAAGGCGTTTTCAAAGGCGCAGATGGCTACGCCTACGAAGGCACATGGACAGACGGGCGTATTGAGGGCGAAGGCCGTGTCACCTATCCTGATGGCTCGGTCTACGTCGGCCAGTTCCGCGCCGATCAACCCGATGGAAAAGGCACCATAACTTACGCAGACGGCTCCACATTCGAAGGCGATTGGGTCGCTGGGGTGATTGAAGGCAACGGCAAAGCCACCTATGCCAACGGAGTTGTGTATGAAGGCGGCTTCAAAGGCGCGCAAAACGACGGCTTTGGTATCATGACCTACGCCGACGGCTATCGTTACGAAGGCAACTGGGCCGCAGGCCAACGTGAAGGCGATGGCAAAGCAACCTACCCTGACGGCACCGTCTATGAAGGCAACTTCACGCGCGGCCAGCGTGCAGGTCAGGGCAAAATAACCATGCCTGATGGCTTCACCTATGAAGGCGCATGGGTGAATGGCGAAATTTCTGGCCAAGGTCGCGCCACCTATGCCAATGGCGATGTCTATGAAGGCCTGTTTGAACGCGGCAAACGCCAAGGCGCAGGCACTATGACATATGCATCAGGCACGGCAGAAACAGGCGACTGGAACAACGGCATTTTGGCTGGAACCGAAGCGCAACCCACGGCTCAAACCGCCGATCAATAATGGACGATTAGACGTCGCGCATGGCAGGCCGAGGCATAGGTCTCTCTGTCATGCGCGTCTCAGTCTAAGGGCGTTGCTGACCACAAAAACAGAGCTCAATGCCATCGCCCCAGCCGCCAGCATGGGCGAAAGCAACCAGCCCGTCAGCGGATAGAAAAGCCCCGCAGCCACAGGAATGAGGGCTGCGTTATAGGCAAACGCCCAAAAGAGGTTCTGTCGGATATTGCGCATCACCTTGCGGGCAAGCCGTACGGCGACAAGCGCTTTATCGGGGGCGCCCGTCATCAAGACAACCTCGGCGCTCTCGATCGCCACATCCGTACCTGTCCCAATCGCAATCCCAACGTCCGCCGCCGAAAGGGCGGGAGCATCGTTGATACCGTCCCCGATAAAGGCGACTGGCCCCGTCAATTGCAGGTTACGGATCGCCTCCAGCTTACCCTCAGGCATCACTTCGGCAATCACCTCATCAATGCCAGCCAGACCCGCCATGTACCGCGCAGCCACCACGCTATCCCCCGTGATCATCACAGTTTTTAGGCCCATATCGTGCAGTGCTTTGACGGTTGCTCTGGCATCAGGCTTCAAAGCATCCGACACAGCCATAAGCGCCGCAATCTGGCCGTCTATGGCGGCGTAAGACACAGACTTGCCCGCCGCCTCCAAAGGGCTTGCATCACCCCCAAGCGCAACGCCGCGCTCGCGCATCAACCGCGCCGTGCCGATCAACACCTCGCGCCCCTCGACAGTGGCCATAACGCCCTGCCCCGCGATGGCTTCAAAGCTCTCTGAAACAGGCAAAGCGCCCTCAGATGCGGCGACAACAGCGCGCGCCACAGGGTGCTCCGAGCCCTGCTCCGCCGCCGCCACAAGCCGCAATACCTCATCTTTTTCAAAGCGACCAAGAGCCTCAAAATCGGTGAGCTTCGGTTTGCCCTCAGTCAATGTCCCCGTTTTGTCAAAGGCAACAGTGCGCACCTCTGAAAGCCGCTGCAGCGCATCGCCCTTGCGAAAGAAAACGCCAAGCTCGGCCCCGCGCCCCGTACCCACCATGATCGACATCGGCGTCGCCAGCCCCATCGCACAAGGACAGGCAATAATCAGCACCGAAACAGCAGCGACCATAGCGGTGGCAATCTCCGCTCCAAAAGCCAGCCACGCCAGCAGCGTGAGCACAGACAGCCCCATGACAACTGGCACAAACCACATGGTCACACGATCGACCAGCGCCTGTATCGGTAGCTTCGCCGCCTGCGCCTCTTCTACCGTGCGCACAATCCCTGCAAGGACCGTGTCTGCCCCGACTTTCTCCGCAAGCATCTCCAGCGCCCCCGCGCCGTTCACAGTTCCCGCAATCAGCGCGTCACCTTCAGATTTGCGCAGCGGCAGCGGCTCGCCCGTCAGCATGCTCTCGTCCACATGGCTCTCGCCGCGCGCCACAGATCCGTCCACAGGCACACGCGCTCCAGGGCGCAAGCGAAGCATATCCCCGACGATGACATCGCTGATGTCAGCCTCCTCGAAGCCCTCCCCGCGCTTCACCTCAACACGCGTCGGCGCAAGCTCGACAAGCTTGGCAATCGCCTCGCCCGCCCGCCCCTTGGCACGCGCTTCCAAATATCGGCCCAGCAAGATCAGCGTAACAATGACAGCCGCCGCTTCAAAATAAACCGCGCGCGTGCCGCTCGGCAGCCAGCTCGGTGCAAAAGTGGCAATGGCCGAATAGGCATAGGCGGCCATTGTCCCAACCGCGACGAGTGAGTTCATATCCGGCGCACCCTTGAGCAAGAGGGGCAAGCCAACCGTATAGAACTTCCGCCCTGGCCCAATCAGCACAGCGCTTGTCAGCACAAACTGGAATACCCAAGAGGCTTGCATCCCAACATTGGCCATAACCCAATGGTGAAACGGCGGATAAAGATGCCCGCCCATTTCAAGAAGAAAGACAGGCAAAGCCAAAACCAGCGCGATGATGAAGCTCTGCTTCAGCCCGCGGATCTCCTCGGCCCGTCGCTCGGCAGCGCTCGGCCCAGCGCCTTTTTGCTCAGCCGCATAGCCCGCACTTCGAACAGCCGTAATGATGTCTGCCTCTGAGACAACCCGCTCCAGATACCGCACGCGGAGTTCCCCCGCCGCAAAGCTCACATTGGCCTCGTTTACGCCGTCCAAAGCGCGCACCGCCGCCTCAACACGCCCCACACAAGACGCACAGCTCATGCCCTGAATGACAAACACAGCATTCTCGATACGCGCAGGGTAGCCCGCCTTGGCCAAAGCCTGCGTGACCTCATCCAAACCGGCTGCACCCAATTCTAGGCTCGCGCGCTTGGTCGCTAGGTTCACAGACACATCTCGCGCACCGCTGACCCCCACAATCGCCGCCTCCGCGCGGCGCACACAGCCTGCACAGCTCAACCCTTGGATTTGCAGTTCAATCTTGCTCATATCGCACCCCTTTGATCCTGCCTAAGCCTTCCAGCAACAGGAAGGTCAAGGCCAGAGAGCGTCCCGCCTGCATTTTCTCGAAAATTGGGGGTTTATCTCGTCAAATCCCGCTCCTATAACTTCTCACATGAACACGCAGACACATATCACGCTCTTTTCAGCCGGCGCCCTTTGCGCAGGGCCTGCGTCTGCTCTTCTCCTTCTAAGCTGCCTCTGAGCGTGCCTCATGGTGCACGCGCTCAGAGGAGATGACGGCCAGCGCCCCCCAGCTTAGACATTCACAAAACAGACTGAGATTAGATATGACATCCGCATCAGACCGCGTCTTCATTTTTGACACAACTTTGCGTGACGGCGAGCAGTCGCCCGGCGCAACCATGACCCACGAAGAAAAGCTCGAAATCGCCGAATTGCTTGACGATATGGGCGTAGACATTATTGAAGCGGGCTTTCCCATCGCTTCGGAAGGCGACTTCAACGCTGTTTCAGAAATTGCGCGCCGCTCTAAGAACGCAGTGATCTGCGGCTTGGCCCGTGCAAATTTCAAAGATATCGACCGCGCCTATGAGGCCGTCAAACACGCCGCACAGCCACGCATCCACACATTTATCGGCACCTCAGAGCTGCACCGCGCCATTCCCAATCTTACGATGGACGAAATGGCTGAGCGCATCCACGACACAGTCACCCATGCCCGCAACCTCACAGACAATGTGCAATGGTCCCCGATGGACGCGACTCGCACAGAGTGGGATTACCTCTGCCGCGTGATCGAAATCGCCATCAAAGCGGGTGCAACAACCATCAACGTTCCAGACACAGTGGGTTACACCGCCCCCATGGAAAGCGCTGATCTGATCAAACGGCTGATCGAAACCGTGCCAGGTGCGGATGATATTATCTTCGCAACCCACTGCCACAACGACCTTGGCATGGCCACAGCCAACGCCCTTGCCGCCGTCGCAGGCGGCGCGCGCCAGATCGAATGTACCATCAACGGCCTCGGCGAGCGCGCGGGCAACACGGCGCTCGAAGAAGTTGTCATGGCGCTCAAGACGCGGCACGACATCATGCCTTGGACCACAGGTGTCGACACCACCAAGATTATGAACATTTCGCGCCGGGTCGCGGCTGTGTCGGGCTTTGCTGTACAATTCAACAAAGCCATCGTCGGCAAAAACGCTTTTGCCCATGAAAGCGGCATCCACCAAGACGGCATGCTCAAAAATCGCGAAAACTTCGAGATCATGCGCCCTGAAGATGTCGGCCTCGCGGGCACGTCTCTGCCCTTGGGCAAGCACTCGGGCCGTGCAGCCCTGCGCGACAAGCTCGAGCACCTCGGGTTTGAAGTCGGTGACAACCAGCTCAAAGACGTCTTTGTGCGTTTCAAAGACCTCGCAGATCGTAAGAAAGAAGTGTTTGACGACGATATCATCGCGCTGATGCGTGTCGGAGAGGCCTCGGAAAGTGACCGCCTCAAGCTCGTCACCCTGCGTGTCGTCTGCGGCACAGGCGGCCCAGCCGATGCAACCTTGGTGATGATGGTTGATGGCGAGGAAAAGACCGCGATTGAAAAGGGCGATGGCCCGGTCGATGCGGCCTTCAAAGCGATCCGCAAGTTGCACCCCAATACTGCACATCTTGAGCTTTATCAGGTCAACGCTGTGACAGAAGGCACAGACGCCCAAGCGACTGTTTCTGTCCGCCTTGAAGAAGACGGCAACATAGCGACGGGTCAGTCAGCGGACACAGACACAGTCGTCGCCTCCGCCAAAGCCTATATTCACGCTCTCAACCGCCTGCTCACACGCCGCGGCAAAACGGGCGAAGACCAAAAAGAAATCAGCTACAAAGACCACGGCTGATCGCAAACGCTACAGGGGCGGGCCTGCGCAATGGCCCGCCCCGCCTAAACAGGCACACCAGGCTCTAACAGCCACGTGATTGGCCATTTGCCTTTTTCTACTGCATCAGGTTAGGATTAAGTCCTGTTATGCCGACGATTGCGGAGATATTTTGCCAATGCTCACCAGACGCCACTTTATCGCCACGGGCGCTGCCCTGTTCTCACAACCTCTCGTCAGCGGCGTCGCCCTTGCTGCGCCAACATCGCCCCCTTCGATGTGGGACCGTTGGGACGCGCAGATCACCCCAGCCAATTATGACCCTGCCACAACGAACCCGTGGGGCTTTCACCCGCGCTTCCTGCCACAAATGGTACAAGCCAATGCAGGGCTAACCGTGGGCGATGTGCATGTGGATGCCGTGGCACGCTATCTTTATCATATCCGCGAGGGCGGAATGGCCATGCGCTACGGCGTCGCCATCGCCAAAGGCAATCTCTACGAGCCAGGCACCTATACGATCAAGGTCAAGAAAAAGTGGCCGACATGGACACCAACACCCGCGATGATCGAGCGAGAGCCCGACAAATACGCTCAATACGAAGAGGGAATGAACGCAGGTCCAAGCAACCCACTTGGCTCACGGGCGCTTTATCTCTTTGATGGCAACCGCGATACCTTCCTGCGCATTCACGGCTCTCCGAGCCCCAAAAGCATCGGCGGGCGCGCAAGCTCTGGCTGTGTGCGCATGGTCATGGCTCACATCAACGGGCTGTATGACCAAGTGACTGTGGGCGCGACCGCGCATTTGCATCCAACCGAAGATACAATAACCGCCAGCGCCTGATCGGCGCTAAGCATTACGCAGGCTTCTGTGTGCAGATCGGGCGGCCTTCTTTGCTTCGAAGAGGCAAAAAGGTCGTCTCGACAGGCCCGATATGGCGGTACTCGAAACAACCATCCACTGGGTTTACACGCACTGCACCAAGGTTTTGCTTGGGGTCCGCAATCGCGAGAACCTCTTCAGGCACTTTCGCCAAAACGCCGTCGCTCGCCCCACCATCAACAGTCATACACCCCGAAAGCGCCATCGCGGCCAAACTCAAACCCAAAACTGTCTTCTTCATCAAAACTCTCTCCTTACAGACCATCGGCCCAATGTCTTTGCGTGAAGACTGGGCGATTTCACGCTTATTTGCCAGCACAAACACGCCCAGGACACGCGGGCAGCCCCTCGTCGACAGTGCGCCCAACAGTTCTTGACAGTCAAACAAGCGGATCACTGCCATTCATCATAAATACACTCTCTCCTGAGAGGAATGCGACACCCAAACCGCGTTTCCCCCTTTCGTCAGAGGGCCTCCACGCTTATACACACTCAGCGCCGCGCGACTCGTCGCACACTCTTAATTGTAAAACCGAGGTTCACCCAAATATGTCGATCTTTGATAAACTGCCTGGTCTTTTTGCTTCAGACATGGCCATCGACCTCGGAACAGCCAACACGCTTGTCTACGTCAAAGGCAAAGGTGTGATCCTCAATGAGCCGTCAGTGGTGGCCTATCACGTCAAAGACGGGATCAAGAAAGTCCTCGCCGTGGGCGAAGACGCCAAGCTGATGCTGGGCCGTACCCCTGGCACAATCGAGGCGATCCGCCCGATGCGTGAAGGCGTGATTGCCGACTTTGATGTCGCAGAAGAGATGATCAAACATTTCATCCGAAAGGTTCACAAGCGCTCAACGTTTTCAAAGCCCAAAGTCATCGTTTGCGTACCTCACGGCGCAACACCCGTTGAAAAGCGCGCCATTCGCCAGTCTGTTCTGGGCGCAGGTGCGCGCCGCTGTGGACTGATCGCAGAGCCGATCGCTGCCGCCATCGGCGCAGGCATGCCAATCACTGACCCGACAGGCAACATGGTTGTCGATATCGGCGGCGGGACAACAGAAGTCGCGGTTCTCTCACTTGGCGATATCGTCTACGCCCGCTCCGTGCGCGTCGGCGGTGACCGTATGGACGAAGCCATCATCAGCTACCTGCGCCGCCAGCAAAACTTGCTCGTGGGCGAAAGCACAGCAGAGCGCATCAAAACAACCATCGGTACAGCGCGTATGCCCGACGATGGCCGTGGAACCTCGATCCAAGTGCGCGGTCGCGACCTTCTTACAGGCGTGCCCAAAGAAACCGAAATCAGCCAAGCCCAAATCGCCGAGGCGCTCTCTGAGCCAGTCCAGCAGATTTGCGAAGCCGTAATGACAGCGCTTGAAACAACCCCGCCCGATCTTGCTGCGGACATTGTTGATCGCGGCGTCATGCTCACAGGCGGTGGTGCGCTTCTGGGCGATCTTGATCTTGCCCTGCGCGAGCAAACAGGCCTCGCCGTCTCAATCGCAGATGAAAGCCTCAACTGCGTTGCGCTTGGTACAGGCAAAGCGCTTGAGTTTGAAAAGCAACTGGCTCACGCGATCGACTACGACAGCTGACGCGCGCCGCGCCTTGCTAGGAAAGGCTCCAATTGGCACATGAACCGCTCAGAACCGAAGACTTTTCAGGCCCGCTCAAGCGGCTGATACTGGTTGTTCTGATGTTGGTTCTGGTCGGGGTCTTTATCCTCTGGCGCATTGATAGCCCTCGCGTTGAGCGCTTCCGCATCGCGGTGATCGACCGTGTTGTACCCAATTTCGATTGGGCCTTCACACCGGTCACAGGCGCCGCCAATCTGATCAAGGACTTTCAAAGCTACCGCAAAATTTATGATCAAAACCAAGAGCTTCGCCGTGAGCTTCAGCGCATGGAAAGCTGGAAAGAGGCCGCCCTTCAACTGGAGCAGGAAAACGCCCGCCTGCTGGACCTCAATAATGTCCGTCTTGATCCACGCCTAACCTCGATCTCGGGCAATGTGCTCGCTGACAGCGGCTCGCCCTATCGCCAATCTGTGCTGATCAATGTGGGCGCGCGCGACGGGATCCTTGATGGCTGGGCGGCAATGGACGGGATCGGGCTTGTCGGGCGCGTGTCGGGGGTCGGCGAGCGCTCCTCTCGCGTTCTTCTGCTCACGGACGCAAGTTCACGTGTCCCCGTGACGGTGCAGCCCTCTGGTCAGCGTGGCCTGATCGTTGGTGACAATACGCTCGCGCCGCCCATCGACTTTGTCGAAAACCGCGACTTGATCCGCCCGGGCGACCGCGTGGTCAGCTCAGGAGACGGCGATGTCTTTCCCTCTGGCGTTCTGATCGGCCATATCGCTGTGGATACGGGCGGGCGGATGCGTGTGCGCCTTGCCGCAGACTACGAGCGCCTCGAATTCCTGCGCATTCTGCGCAATTACGGAACTGAGCGTATCTCCGATCCTGGTCGCATGGTCCTGCCCGAAGTCCTGCCAGAAACCGCTGCCACAGAGGCCGCCGCAAATGACTGAAAACACGGTCAGCCGCCTCTGGTTCATGCGCACGATGTTTATTCTGCTCAGCGTTGGCGTGATTTTCCTTCATCTGCTGCCGCTCAGCACCCTTCCTGGCACGCTCGCAGCTCCTGATATTATTCTCGCGCTCGCGTTTTGCTGGGCACTGCGTCGGCCCGAGTTTGTGCCCGCGCTGCTGATCGGGCTCGTGATGCTCTTTGCTGACCTGATGATGAGCCGCCCGCCTGGTCTTTTTGCCGCAATAGCGCTTGTCGCCGTCGAAATGCTCAAGGCCCGCGCTTCACAACTGCGAAACACGCCTTTTTCAGTCGAATGGATCACAGCCTCAATGGCCATTGCCGCGGTCATCGTTGGCTATCGACTTATTTTGATGCTCTTGCTGGTTGAATCCTTCGCGCTATCCACAGCACTGGTCCAAATCCTGTTCACAATTTTGATCTACCCTGTTGTCATCGGCGTTTCTTGGGTATTCTTCGGTCTGAGAAAGCCGACACTGGGCGAAGTCAACGCCCTTGGCCAGCGTCTCTGACAGGCGGTTCTAAGGTGAAACATGCGTAAAAGTACCAATGAAAAGCAGACAAGTCAGGCCATCGTCAGCCGCCGCACCCTTCTGGTGGGCGGTATTCAGGCGGGGCTTGTCGGCGTCTTGGGCGCACGCATGCACTATCTTCAGGTGCAAGAATCCGACCAGTTCCGCTTTCTGGCGGAAGAAAACCGTATCAAAATAAGCTTGATTCCGCCGGCTCGTGGTCAGGTCTTTGACCGTACAGGGCGTCCACTGGCGCAAAACGTTCAGAGCTACCGTGTCACCATCACCCGCGAAGACGCAGGCGATATCGATGAAACCATCGCCCGCCTCGGACAGCTGATTCAGCTTGATCCAGAGCTTGTGGCCGAGGCTCGGGTCGAACTTAAGAAGCGCCGCGGCGATACACAGGTTACCATTGCAGAAAAAGTCACATGGGAAGAGCTCGCCCGCGTCGCCGCCAATGCTCCCGCCCTCCCTGGAATCGAGCCACAGGTCGCACTCTCGCGCCACTATCCGCTCGGTGCGGATTTCACCCATGTGATTGGCTATGTCGGCCCTGTCTCCGACTATGACCTCTCCCGCATCGAAAATCCTGATCCGCTGCTCAATCTGCCCCGCTTCCAGATCGGAAAAACTGGGTTGGAAGCACGCGAAGAAGAAGAGCTGCGCGGCAAGGCTGGCACAATGCGCCTTGAGGTAAACGCTTCAGGCCGTGAGGTACGCGAGCTGGGCCGCCAAGAAGGCAAGCCCGGTGCAGACATCCAGCTCACCATCGACCACATGCTGCAAAACTATGTCCAAGCGCGCCTTGGTTCCGAAAGCGCCGCCGCCGTTGTGATTGATTGCGAAAGCGGCGATCTTCTGGCGATCGGCTCCTCACCCGCTTTTGATCCAAATCTCTTTGTAAATGGCATTTCCGTCAATGATTACAACGGGCTGATCGAGGATGATCACCGCCCACTTGTGTCCAAATCCGTTCAAGGGACATATCCGCCAGGCTCGACTTTCAAGATGGTCACGGCCCTCGCCGCTCTCGAAGCTGGCATTGTGAGTTCAGAAGACACCTACCGCTGCAAAGGCCACCTAGAGGTTTACTCCCAGAAATTCGGCTGTTGGAAACGCTCAGGCCACGGCAATGTCGATCTCGTGCGCTCCCTGCGCGAAAGCTGTGATGTCTATTTTTACGAACTCGCATTGGAAACAGGTATCGAGCGGATCTCCGAAATGGCCCGCCGCCTCGGTATCGGCGAGCGCCACGATATCCCTATGTCCGCCGTCGCTGAGGGCCTCGCGCCAACCAAAGAGTGGAAAAACCGTGTCAAAGGCGAGGACTGGGTGATCGGTGACAGCGTCAACGCCTCCATCGGTCAGGGTTTTGTCCTCGCGAGCCCGCTCCAGCTTGCTGTGATGACAGCCCGCCTCGCCACAGGGCGCGCTGTCACGCCACGCTTGATCAAAACCATTGATGGCGTCGAGCAACCCAGCGGTGCTGGCGCTCCCATGGGCCTCAATGAAAACCACCTGCGCCAGATCCGTAAAGGCATGTATGAGGTCGTGAACCACGGCAGCGGCACAGCCCGCGGTAGCCGTATCACCTCACCAGACCACCAGATGGCAGGCAAAACAGGAACCTCCCAAGTGATCTCGCGACGCGTCAAATGTGACGAAGTCCCATGGCGGCAACGCGATCACGCGCTTTTCGTAAACTACGCGCCTTATGACAACCCGCGCATCGCTGTTTCGATCGTGGTTGAGCATGGCTGTGGGGGGTCTTCAACCGCCGCCCCCATCGCGCGAGACATCACTTTACAAGCCCTCTACGGTGAAGACCCGCCACTCTCTGCCTATCCAGCACGCGACCGTGGCCGCATTTCGGCCCAGCAAAAACGCTTGCGCGAAATGCGCCCGCCCGTCCAAGGCGAGGAGCCAGAGCGCGCATGAGTTATCTTGAGTATAACGTCAAATATGTCCCAACGGGGCCGCGCAAAGTCCTCTATCTGAACTGGCCACTGGCTTTGCTGCTGGTCGCGGTCGCAAGCATCGGCTTCCTCATGCTCTACTCCGTCGCAGGCGGCAATATTGAGCGATGGGCCGAGCCCCAGATGAAGCGTTTTGGCGTAGGCTTCTTTGCCATGATCGTCGTCGCAATGGTCCCGATCTGGTTTTGGCGCAATGTTTCTGCCGTGGCCTATACGATCTCGCTGATCCTGCTTCTGGCCGTCGAACTGTTCGGTGAGGTCGGCATGGGCGCACAACGCTGGATCAACCTTGGGTTCATGCGCCTTCAGCCTTCAGAGCTCATGAAAATCACGCTGGTGATGCTCCTCGCAGCCTATTACGACTGGCTCCCACTCAAGAAAATATCACATCCGCTCTGGGTGGCTATTCCCGTGGGCCTGATCATGCTGCCCACAGCGCTCGTGCTCAACCAGCCTGATCTCGGAACATCAATCTTGCTGGTTACAGGTGGTGGCGCGCTGATGTTTATGGCGGGCGTGCACTGGGCCTATTTCGCCGCCGTGATCGCGGCAGGCATCTCGCTCATCACTGCAGTCTTCCAATCACGCGGGACCGCGTGGCAACTTCTCAAGGATTACCAATACCGTCGCATCGACACCTTCCTTGATCCCGCCGCCGATCCCCTCGATGCTGGCTATCACATCACCCAATCCAAGATCGCCCTTGGCTCTGGCGGTTGGACAGGGCGCGGCTTCATGCAAGGCACGCAAAGCCGCCTCAACTTCCTCCCCGAAAAACACACCGACTTCATTTTCACAACGCTCTCCGAAGAGTTCGGCTTTGTCGGCGCGGCGGCCCTCCTCATGCTCTACGCGCTGATCATCATCTTCTGTATTGTCTCCGCAATGAACAATGCCAACCGCTACGGCGCCCTGCTCACACTCGGCGTCGCTATGACCTTCTTTTTGTTCTTCTCGGTCAATATGGCGATGGTTATGGGGCTCATCCCAGTTGTTGGCGTGCCACTTCCGCTTGTGTCTTACGGCGGCTCTGCGATGCTCGTGCTCATGGTTGCCTTCGGCCTCGTCCAAAGCGCACATGTCCACAAACCACGTTAAACAATAAGGCTTCCAATGACACTCAACGCTCTCTTCGCCGCGCGCCCCGAGCGCTGGGACCAATATAAAGATGTGCTCCCCGAAGCGTTCAAAGCTGCAGGGCTGGATGTGCATCTTGCGCTCGATATTGACCCCGAAGAGGTCGACTACATCGTCTATGCGCCCAATTCCGATGTGAAGGATTTCACGCCTTTCACCCGCCTCAAAGCCGTACTAAATCTCTGGGCCGGTGTCGAAGCCATCACGAACAACGAAACGCTCAAAGTGCCCCTCACCCGCATGGTTGATTTTGGCCTTCAGCAAGGCATGGTCGAATGGGTTGTCGGCCACACCCTGCGGCATCATCTCGGGATGGACGCCCAGATTGTGAACCCTGCCCATGAGTGGGCCCCTGCCACTCCGCCGCTCAGCCGCGACCGTGGCGTGACAGTCCTCGGCATTGGCGAGCTCGGTCTCGCCTGCGCCGAAGCGCTTGTGCAGCTTGGCTTCAATGTTGCGGGCTGGTCGCGCAGTCCCAAGACGCACGACAAAGTCACCTGTTATTCAGGCGATGACGGTCTCAAATCGGCACTGGCGCATGGCGAGATTTGTATCCTGCTGCTGCCCTCAACACCCGCTACACAAAATATCCTCAATGCCGAAAGCTTGTCCTTCATGCCCCGTGGCAGCTTCATCATCAACCCGGGCCGTGGCCAATTGATTGACGATGATGCCCTCCTCGCAGCGCTGGGCAGCGGCCAGATCGCGCATGCAACTCTTGATGTTTTTCGTGTTGAGCCGCTGCCGCAGGCTCATCCCTATTGGGCGCATCCAAACGTGACCGTGACGCCCCACATGGCCGCCGAAACCCGCGCCGAAACATGTGCCGAAGTGGTCGCTGAAAACATTCGCCGCAATGAGGCGGGCGAGCCGCTTCTGCATCTCGTCGATCGCGCAGCAGGGTACTAGCTCAGGATCAAGCGCCAACAGCGCGGCGCACCATATTCCAGTAAATATCCTCAACCTCTTCAAGGCTGAGGCGCCCGCCTTGGCGATACCATGTGTTCACACCCGTCAGCATGGCAATCACAGCCAAGGTGGTGATCTTGGCGTCCTCAAAGACAAAGACACCCGCCTCGGCCCCGCGCCGCAAAATGCCTTCAAGCTCGTTTTCATACTGGCGCCGCAAGCCTTCGATCTCGGCAAAATTTTCAGGCGCAAGAGCGCGCAGCTCCATATAGGCGATAAAAACCTCGTCTGGCCGCTCTATGTGAAACCCGATGTGAAAGCGCACAAATTCTGCCAGCGCCTCCAGTGGTGCTTTTGCGGGTGAGTTCACGTCTGCACGCGCTTCAAGCAGATCGTCCATATGCTCCCGCATCAACTCTGCCAAAAGGCTCTGTTTGTCCGCCGTGTAGTTGTACAGCGCACCCGCCTGTAGCCCGACCTCGCTCGCAATCTGGCGCATCGACACGGCGGCATAACCGTGACGTGCAAACAGCACCCGCGCTGCCGCGCGAATGCGCGGACCAGTGATGTCAGAATGTGAGCCTTGAGTACGCGCCATAGGCCATGTTTAACTGAACAATCGTTCAAATCAAACCCTTTGCTTGCTCTTTTGCCCCCTCTGGGGCATCACCTAGATCAAAAGCCCCTCGGAGCCACCCATGCGCGCGTCTCTTGCCTTTGTTCTTGTCCTGTCTCTCACGGCCTGCGCCGAGTTTCCCGAGCTTGATGCAGCGCTGACCAGTGAGATGAAAGCGGCCGGTTACCCCGCCCTCGCGCCCACCTCCGAGCTCGAAGCACTCCAAACTCCGCCACAGGCGACAGCAACAACAGCCGCCTCCGTCAACGCCCGCGTCGCGGCCCTGCGCGCCCGCGCCGCCCGCCTCTCGGGCAGTATCGTCAGCGGATCAGACAGGGCACGCATGCGGGCGGGTGTAAGTCTGCCTGCGCAAGAGGGCTGATAACCCACATTGCAAGCCCGCGCGTAAGCGGCTAAATCGCTAAGCAACACACCAAACTCAGGCAAAAGGCAGCATTCCCATGACAAAACCCCTCCGTTTGGGCATCGCAGGCCTTGGAACCGTCGGCGCAGGCGTCGTCAAGATCGTGCGTCAGAAATCAGAGCTCCTCGCCGCCCGCGCAGGCCGCCCGATCGAGATCGTTGCAGTCTCCGCCCGCTCGCGTGACAAGGACCGTGGCGTAAACCTGTCAGACTACGCATGGGAAGATGATCCTGTCGCCCTCGCCAAGCGCGATGATGTTGATGTCTTCGTTGAGTTGATGGGCGGTTCAGAAGGCTCTGCCAAAGACGCAACTGAAGCCGCACTCGCTCTTGGCAAAGACGTGGTCACCGCCAACAAAGCCCTGCTCGCCCATCACGGCCAAGCCCTCGCGCTCGCCGCAGAAGACAAAGGCGCCGTGATCCGTTTTGAGGCCGCCGTCGCAGGCGGTATTCCGGTGATCAAGACGCTTCTGGAAGGCCTTGCAGGCAATGAGATGACCCGTGTCATGGGCGTCATGAACGGCACCTGCAACTATATCCTGACGCGGATGCAGGCCACAGGCCAAGGCTACAATGCGCTCTTTGAAGAAGCGAGCGCACTTGGCTATCTTGAGGCCGATCCCAATCTTGACGTCGGCGGCATCGATGCGGGCCACAAGCTCGCGATCCTCTCCTCCATCGCCTTCGGCACGCAGGTCAACTTTGACGGCGTGCAGCTTCAGGGCATCGGCGAGATCACTCTGGAAGATATCAACCAAGCAGCAGACATGGGCTACCGCATCAAGCTCCTCGGGGTGGCGCGTATGACAGCTCGTGGCCTTGAGCAACGCATGACACCTTGCCTTGTTCCTGATACATCGCCCCTCGGCCAGCTCGAAGGCGGCACAAACATGGTCTTGCTTGAGGGCGATCAGGTCGAACAAGTCGTTCTGCGCGGCCCTGGAGCGGGCGAAGGCCCCACAGCCAGCGCCGTCATGGGCGATGTTATGGATATTGCACGCGGCATTCGCCCTGCAATTTTCGGCCGCCCCGCGCACGAGCTCGTCGCCGCAACAGTCGCAACCTCGTCAGCTCCCGCACCTTACTACCTGCGGTTCTCACTGCTCGACAAGCCTGGCGCGCTCGCCAAAGTTGCAACAGCTCTTGGCAATGCGGGCGTATCAATTGATCGGATGCGCCAATACGGCCACGCTGATACATCCGCCCCCGTGCTGATCGTCACGCATAAGTCAGCTCACGCTGATCTTCAGGCCGCGCTCGCCGCCATGGACGCGCTTGATGTGATCGTGGGCAAGCCTGTCGCCCTGCGCATCGAAGACGTCTGATTGCGCCCACAACCGCTTTGGGTCACACTGGACACAAGCGGCAACAAGCAGGCAGAGCATGGCATTTTTAGGCGTTGAGACTTCCCTGACAGGGCGCAAATGGCTCGGGCCAACAGTCGAGCTTGAGCGCGCCGCAGAGCTGATCGTACAAGACACCGACCTGCCCCGCGCACTGGCGCAAGTCCTTGCGCGTCGTGGTGTGGGCGCACAGGAGGCCGCAAGCTTCCTCGCGCCCCAACTGCGCGACCTCATGCCAGATCCGCGCTCCCTGAAAGACATGGAGCGCGCCTCCGCACGCATCGTGCGCGCTCTCGATGGCCGCGAACGTGTGGCCATTTTTGCCGATTATGATGTCGACGGCGGAACGTCTGCCGCGCTGCTCATCGACTGGTTTCGCGCATTGGGGCATGATGCAACCCTCTATGTCCCTGACCGGATTGACGAAGGCTACGGCCCCAACGCTCCCGCCATGGAAATGCTGGCAGCGGACCATTCGCTCATTATCTGTGTTGATTGTGGAACGCTCAGCCATGAAGCGCTCGCTGCCGCAACAGGCACAGATATCATCGTGCTAGATCACCACCTCGGCGGCGAAACGCTTCCCCCCGCTCTCGCTGTGGTCAACCCGAACAGGCAAGACGAGACAGGCGATCTCGCCCATCTCTGCGCTGCCGCCGTGGTCTTTCTCACACTGGTCGATGCAGGCCGTATCCTGCGCGAGCGCGGTGACAAAGGCCCAGACCTGATCTCTATGCTTGATCTCGTCGCGCTGGCCACAGTGGCCGATGTCGCGCCCCTTATCGGCGTAAACCGCGCCTTTGTGGTACAGGGCCTGAAAATCATGGCCCGCCGTGCGCGCATTGGTCTTGTCGCGCTGTCAGATGTGGGCCGCCTTGATACTGCGCCCAAAGCCTATCACCTCGGATTCGTCCTCGGCCCGCGGATCAACGCAGGCGGGCGCATCGGCCAAGCCGACCTTGGCGCACGGCTGCTGTCCTGCCGAGACCCTCACGAAGCCAGCGCGCTGGCCGAAAAGCTCGACATGCTCAATTCTGAGCGCCGCGCGATTGAAGAAGAAGTCCGCGCCGCCGCCCTCGCTCAAGCCGAAGAGCGCGGCTTTGACGCCCCTCTCGTCTGGGCCGCAGGTGAAGGCTGGCACGCGGGCGTTGTCGGTATCGTCGCCTCCCGCCTCAAAGAAGCCACAGGCCGTCCCGCTGTTGTGATCGGCTTTGATGGTGACGAGGGCAAAGGCTCTGGCCGCTCCGTCTCAGGCATCGACCTCGGCGCAAGCATCCAGCGCCTCGCCATGGACGGCATGATCGAGAAAGGAGGCGGACACAAAATGGCCGCTGGCCTCTCGCTCAGCCGTGAACAGCTTGAGCCTGCAATGGCCCGCCTTTCGGAGCTTCTGGACAAACAAGGCGCAGGCGCGCTCGGTCCATCAGACCTAAAACTTGACGGCGCATTGATGCCCGGAGCCGCCAACCAACATCTTGTCGAGCAGCTCGACGATGCTGGTCCCTACGGTGCGTCTGCCGCTGGTCCCCGCTTTGCCTTTCCCGATTGCGTAATTCACTTCGCCAAGCAGATCGGTACGGGGCATCTTAAAATTACGTTCTCTGACGGCACGGGCCCACGCCTTGAAGCCATCGCCTTTGGCGCCTTTGATACAGCCCTCGGGCCCACCCTTCAGAATCACGGCGGTGCACGGTTTCATCTCGCAGGACGGCTCGAGTTGAACACATGGCAGGGTCGCACCAGCGTGCAACTGCGCCTTGACGACGCCGCACCCGCGCACTGAAAGCCCTGTTTTAAGGGCTACAAAAAAAATTGAAAAAGAGCGCAAATTTCTGCTTGCGCAGAGAAGCCACATTCCATATTACCCGCCTCACGGCTGGTTATGCCCCGTTCGTCTATCGGTTAGGACGTCAGGTTTTCAACCTGAAAAGAGGGGTTCGACTCCCCTACGGGGTACCACAGCTTTCTTACCAGAAAGCAGTACACGGCATACCAGCGGCCTTCAGTGATTAAATCAGATAAAGCGAAACAGTTTGCCACCGGCAGTCTGATACGCCATCACAATCACGTTCTGCCCTTGGCAAAGCCTGAAATGATGCCCACATTCATGCCTAATCGCGACAGATGGGAAGCACCGCCATGACCTACCAAAAAACACCCGAGGCTCTCGCCGCCCTCACCGAGGAAGAGCGTTTTGTCACCCAAGAGAGCGGCACTGAGCGGCCCTTTACAGGCAAGTATAACAATCACTTCGAAGCAGGGCTGTATGTGGATATCGTTTCGGGCGAACCGCTGTTTACCTCATCCCAGAAGTTCGAATCGGGCTGCGGCTGGCCGAGCTTCGCCAAGCCTGTCGAGCCAGCGAATATCGAAGAGCTGCGCGACATTACCCACGGCATGATCCGCACCGAAGTGCGCTCAACCCACGGCGACAGCCACCTCGGTCATGTGTTCCCAGATGGCCCCCGCGAGATGGGTGGTCTGCGCTATTGCATCAATTCCGCCAGCTTGCGCTTTGTTCCTAAAGACGAAATGGAAGCGGAAGGCTATGGCGCCTATTTAACCCAAGTGGAGGACGCATCATGACTACCGAAACCGCAACACTCGCAGGCGGCTGCTTTTGGGGCATGCAAGACCTGATCCGCAAAATGGACGGCGTCATCAGCACCCGCGTGGGCTACACAGGCGGCGATGTCGAGAACGCGACATACAAAAACCACGGCACCCACGCTGAAGGGATCGAGGTTGTGTATAACCCCGAAAAAATCAGCTATCGTAGGCTCTTGGAATTCTTCTTTCAAATTCACGATCCAACCACAGAAAACCGCCAAGGCAATGATCGTGGCATGTCTTATCGCTCTGCCATTTACTACGCTGACGAGGCCCAGAAAGCTGTCGCGCTCGATACTATTGCTGACGTAAACGCCTCTGGCCTCTGGCCGGATCGCGTCGTCACGGAACTTGAGCCTCTGGGTGCATTCTGGGAGGCCGAGCCCGAGCACCAAGACTATCTGGAACGGATTCCAAACGGTTATACCTGTCACTTCATCCGCCCTGACTGGGTCTTGCCCAAGCGCACAGCGGCTGAATAAGCTATAAACCTCTGCGCAATAAATCTTCGCGCAGAGGTTTATAAACTCATGATATCTATCTGATAGAAAACGATTTTATATCGTTTCAACAACGCATTTTTGTCTGATTGACAAGCGCCACAACGCCATCAAAGCTGGCAACAGCAGCCCAAGGAGTCCTCCATGCCACATCCGCTTCTCACTCACGACATGATCGACACCTACCAACGCGACGGGGTCATCGTCATTCGTGGCCTCTTCAAAGACCATGTCGAGACGCTTCGCAAAGGCGTTGCCCGCAACATGGCGGAACCAGGGCCTTTTGCCTCCGAAAACAAAAAGGACGGCGAAACAGGGCGCTTCTTTGATGACTATTGCAACTGGCAGCGCATCGATGAGTTTGCCGAGGTTATCGAAAAATCGCCTGCTGCCGAAGTCGCAGCCGATCTCATGGGCAGCCAGAGCACGCAGGTGTTTCACGACCACATTCTCGTCAAGGAGCCCGGAACCTCGATGGCAACGCCTTGGCACACCGACGGGCCGTACTACTTCGTGGATGGCGTGCAAAATGTCAGTTTTTGGTCCCCGCTTGATCCCGTCAAAGAGGCGGCCCTACGCTGTGTCGCGGGAAGTCACGCTTGGGAAAAACCAGTGATGCCAATGCGCTGGGTGGCAAACGAGAGCTATTTTCCAAATAAGGACGATTACATGCCCGTTCCTGACCCTGAGGCTGAGGGAATGGATATCCGCGAGTGGGAGATGGAGCCCGGCGACGCTGTGGCCTTCAACTATGCGATCCTGCACGGCGCGCGTGGCAACACCAGCCAGACACGCCGGCGCGCTTTTTCCCTGCGCCTTCTGGGGGATGATGCTCGCTACGTTGAGCGGCCAGGCCCGACGTCTCCCCCCTTTCCAGAACACGGTATGAACGAAGGCGAGCGCCTTCGCGAAGACTGGTTTCCTGTGATTTATCGCCGCTAATCTACGCGCATGAGGACCAAATTCGACGGTCCTGAAACGAAACACTGGCCTTCCCTCTCGAATTGATTCACAATTTCCTTAAAACGGAAGCAGTGAATTGACCGAGAGAGACAGGCCCATCAGCGTTCAAGGCCCCAAACAGCTGCCCATCGCCCTCAAAGGTGCGCGCAAAACTGATGTTCGCAGCCAGTTTGCGGCCTTGTGCTTTCGCATTCGCAAGGGCGAGCCAGAGATATTGCTGATCACTTCCCGTGGTTCTCAGCGCTGGATAATCCCCAAGGGCTGGCCCATGGCCGAAAAAACTCCCGCCCAAGCGGCTCTTCAAGAAGCTTGGGAAGAGGCTGGTGTTAAAGGTACAGCCTACGACCGCTGCCTCGGCCTTTTTTCTTACAAAAAAGACATCGGCCTCAAAGAGAGCCTGCCCTGTATTGCGCTGGTTTACCCCGTACATGTCAGCGCTTTGGAAAAGAAGTACCCCGAAAAAAAGCAGCGCCGCCGCAAGTGGTTTTCCCCCAAGAAAGCCGCAGGCAAAGTCGCCGAGCCAGAGCTTAAGAAAATCCTCAAGACATTTGATCCCCGCCTGCTCACAGCCTAAGCTTGCACGCGCCGCAACATAGCTTATCTATAAACAATAAATCCTAAGGGACCGAGATGATAAGTTTCTCGCTCAAATGCGCCGATGGCCACGGCTTTGACAGCTGGTTTCAGTCCTCTGAAGCCTTCGACAAGCTGCACGCTGCAGGCATGGTGTCTTGCGCAGTCTGTGGCGTTTCTGATGTGCAAAAGTCGCTCATGGCTCCGCGCGTCAGCACGAGCAAGACACACAAAGGCGCGCTGACTGCGCCTGCACACCCCGCAGAGCAGGCTTTGGCTGAAATGCGCAAGAAGGTTGAGGCCAATTCCGAATACGTCGGCCCAAAATTCGCCGATGAAGCCCGCAAAATGCACTTGGGTGACGCGCCGGAGCGTGCCATCTATGGTGAAGCAAAAATGGAAGACGCCAAAAAGCTGATCGAAGACGGCGTGCCCGTCCTGCCCCTGCCCTTCAAGCCGAACCGGAGTACAAATTGAGCCATATTCTCATCACAGGTGCCAATCGTGGAATTGGCGCGCGCCTCGCAGAGCTCTATGCCGTCACAGGCGACACTGTCACAGCCACAGCGCGCAGCGGCGATGGCTACGCCGCCCTTGATGTGACAAACCCAGCCAGCGTCAAAGCCCTCGCCAGCGCCATGGCCGAAGAAACGGTCGACCTGCTGATTTGCAACGCAGGCATTTACCCCGACAAAGGCCAAGCGCTGGAAGACGGCTACCCAAGCGACATGTGGGCGCAATCTTTTGCCACCAATGTCACGGGCGTCTTCCTTACGGTTCAGGCCTTCCTGCCGCATCTGATGCGCTCAGACGCCCCAAAAATTGCAATTATTTCAAGCCAGATGGGCAGCGACACCAAGGCCCCGGGCGGCAGCTATATTTATCGAAGCTCCAAAGCCGCCGCGCTCAATCTAGCGCGGAATCTGGCTGCCGACCTTGCTCCTGAAGGCGTCGCCGTCGGTGCATATCACCCTGGCTGGGTGCGTACGGATATGGGCGGCGATGGCGGAGATATTGATGTGGCTCAGTCCGCCGAAGGCCTGATCCGCGAGTTTGATGCCCTCAGCCTTCAAACAACGGGCTGCTTTCGCACATGGGATGGCCGCGACCACCCTTACTAAAGCGCCCTTTGCCGCAGCATCAGACCCTTGCGTGCGCCTCTCCAAGCGATTAAACCGCGCCGAACGCAATTCGTGAGGCCTCCCATGCCCGTTCTGGTGATGAAATTCGGCGGTACGTCCGTCGCCAACCTTGACCGCATTCGCCGCGCTGCAAAGCGCGTCGGCGTTGAAGTGGCCAAAGGCTATGACGTAATCGTCATCGTCTCGGCCATGTCGGGCAAAACAAACGAGCTTGTTGGCTGGGTCAACGAGACCTCTCCGCTCTATGACGCGCGTGAATATGACGCCGTGGTCAGCTCTGGCGAAAACGTCACAGCAGGCCTTATGGCCCTCACATTGCAAGAAATGGACATTCCCGCGCGCTCTTGGCAGGGCTGGCAAGTGCCTGTGCAGACCACATCTGCCCACGCCTCCGCACGGATCGAAGACATCCCCCCCGCCAATATTGAGGCCAAGTTTGCCGAAGGCATGCGCGTGGCCGTTGTCGCGGGCTTCCAAGGCGTCAGCCCAGAAGGACGCATCACAACTCTGGGCCGTGGCGGTTCTGATACGACAGCTGTCGCCTTCGCGGCTGCCTTCAAAGCCGAGCGCTGCGATATTTATACAGACGTTGATGGCGTCTACACCACAGATCCCCGCATCTCCTCCAAGGCGCGCAAACTCGACAAGATCGCCTTTGAAGAAATGCTAGAGCTGGCATCGCTTGGTGCCAAAGTCCTGCAAACGCGCTCTGTCGAGCTGGCTATGCGCTACAAGGTTAAGCTCAGGGTTCTGAGTTCATTTGAAGAACAATCCGACGAAGCGGGCACGCTCGTTTGCGATGAGGAGGAAGTTATGGAAAACCGTCCCGTATCAGGCATCGCCTATTCCCGCGATGAAGCCAAAATGACATTGATCTCCGTGGCCGACCGCCCCGGCATTGCCGCCGCCATTTTTGGCCCGCTCTCCGAAGCCGGCATCAACGTCGATATGATCATTCAGAACATCGCAGAAGATGGACGCACAGATATGACCTTCTCTTGCCCCACTGAACAGGTGGCGCGCGCCGAAAAGGCGATGGAAGAGGCAAAAACAAGCGGCGCAATTAACTATCACAACCTCGTTGCAGACACCGATGTGGCCAAAGTTTCGGCTGTCGGCATCGGCATGCGCAGCCAGTCAGGCGTCGCAGCGACAATGTTCAAAACGCTGTCTGATGAAGGAATAAACATTAAGGTTATTGCGACATCAGAAATTAAGATTTCCGTGTTGATTGACAGGAAATACATGGAACTCGCTGTTCAAGCGCTGCATGATGCGTTTGAGCTTGAGAAAGCGGCCTGAGATTCTGCCTTGGGCCTAATTATACAAGGCCCGTTGTGATATGAGTGAACAACAAGACCCGATCAAAACAGACAGCCGGCAAATGCTGGGCCGTTTGCGTGGGGTTATGGCCGAAGACAGCGCAGGCCAGACGCGGCTTGATACAATCACCAAGCTGATCGCCGAAGAAATGCACTCTGAGGTCTGCTCAGTTTATCTTTTCCGCGATGAAGAGACACTCGAACTCTGCGCAACAGAGGGCCTAAAGGCCGAATCCGTACACCAAACCCGCATGAAAATGGGCGAAGGTCTTGTCGGGCTCGTCGCCCGCAAAGGGCAGCGGATTAACACGCCAGACGCCCCCTCAGAGCGCGGTTTTCGGTTTATGCCAGAGACGGGCGAAGAAATTTATTCAAGTTTCCTCGGCGTGCCAATCCAACGCCTTGGTGAAAAGCTCGGCGTACTCGTAGTCCAGACCAAAGACGCCCGCCAATTCGCCGATGAAGAAGTCGACGCTCTTGAAGTCGTTGCGATGGTTCTGGCCGAAATGGCTGAGCTTGGTGCTTTCATTGGTGAAGGCGCTGCCTTGTCGGCACGCCACACCCAGCCTGTGCTTGTGCGTGGTGCGACAGGACAAGAAGGCGCCGCCGAGGGCCATGTCTGGCTACACGAGCCGCGTGTTGTTGTAACCAATCCCATCGCCGAAGACCCGCATCGCGAATTTGAACGCCTCAGCGAGGCCGTTGAAGAACTGCGCGTCGGTGTCGACAAAATGCTCGCAGGCGCGCGCGGCGGCGGCAAAGAGCAGCTAGATGTGCTCGAAGCCTACCGCATGTTTGCCAACTCCAAAGGCTGGATGAGCCGCATGGAGCAAGACATAGGTCGCGGCCTTTCGGCTGAAGCTGCGGTTGAAAAGGAACAGTCCACCGCCCGCGCCCGTATGCAGCAGGTCACCGACGCCTATCTGCGCGAACGCCTGCATGATCTGGATGACCTTTCCAATCGCCTCCTGCGCATCCTGACAGGCCAAGGGCTAGAAACTGGGGCAGAAATGCCGCCTGATCCAGTCTTGATCGCGCGCAACATCGGGCCTGCCGAACTGCTAGATTATGGCCGTTCACTAAAGGCCATCGTTCTCGAAGAAGGCTCCGTCGGCAGCCACGCAGCCATTGTTGCCCGCGCGCTGGCGATCCCGTTGATTATCCACGCCTCCCGCATCACGACAGAAGCGCTCAATGGCGATCACATCATGGTCGACGGCGACCAAGGTGTCGCGCATCTGCGCCCCGATGACACTGTGGTGGCGGCCTTCCGCGACAAAATCGCGATGCAGGCCCAAGCCCAAGAGCGCTATACTTCCATCAGGGAAAAACCCGCCACAAGCCTTGATGGACAGACCATCGCCCTCACGATGAACGCTGGCCTCATGGCCGATCTGCCCTCTCTCGACAGCTCAGGCGCAGAAGGCGTCGGTCTCTTTCGCACAGAGCTTCAGTTCCTCGTGCGCAACCAGATGCCGCGCCGCTCAGAACTGTCAGCCCTCTATGCCCGCGTTCTAGACGCCGCCCAAGGCAAGCGTGTGGTCTTTCGCACACTTGATATCGGCTCGGACAAAGTCCTGCCCTATATGAAGCCCAACGACGAGCCAAACCCCGCGCTTGGCTGGCGCGCAATCCGTGTGGGCCTCGACAAACCGGGCATCATGCGGATGCAGTTGCAAGCGCTCCTGCGCGCCGCCAATGGCAGGCCCTTAACTGTTATGTTCCCTTTCGTGGCACAGTTTGAAGAATACCGTGCCGCACGCGTTGAGATGGACAAGGCCCTCGCCCGTGAGCGCGCTCTAGGCCATGCCCTGCCGTCAAGCCTAGAAATCGGCGCCATGCTCGAGACACCCTCCCTCGCTTTCGCGCCAGACAAGTTCTTTGACGAGGTCGATTTCCTCTCTATCGGTGGCAATGATCTCAAGCAGTTCTTCTTCGCCGCAGACCGCGAAAACGAACGCGTTCGCCGCCGCTATGACACGCTCAATGTCAGCTTCCTCACTTTCCTCGAGGGCATCGTCAAACGCTGCGACGCATCGGGAACAGCGCTCAGTTTTTGTGGAGAAGACGCAGGACGCCCCGTCGAGGCCGTCTGCCTCGCCGCCATTGGCCTGCGGAGCCTTTCCATGCGCCCCGCTTCAATCGGCCCTGTCAAAAGCCTCCTGCGCCGCGTCGATCTTGAGGCCGTAAAAGCGCTCATCGAGGCAGCCGCCCAAGAGGGCCAACAATCCGTGCGCCCCGCCGTTGTAGAGTATCTGCGCAATCTGAATTGAGGCTTTGCGCCGCCCTTCGGGCGGCCAACATTGATGTCTTCGGCGAGGATATTTTCAGAAAGAAAAAAGAGCTGTCTCAAGACTAGCCGCGTTTAATCTTAGCACGGAAACGTGCGAGTATCTCGTCATGGCCAAGATCTGCATTGATCGACAGACGCCGCAACCCGAAATGCACATGCGCCATATCCTGATAATAACTTGTATAGGCATAATTCGTCGCCGCCCCAGCCGCCGCGCCCAAGACAGGCACAGTCTGGGCAGCCAATTTCTGCCCCAGCACCACAGAAAGCCGCGGCGCAATCCGCGCGATCAGCCCGCTCACCGCTGTACCATTGACGAGAAGCCGCGTTGACAGAAAGGCCAGATCGGCTCCGTCATCGTCCTCAAGCGGCCCCGCCACCGCAAACACTGTGATGCAATCGTATTTGACGGCGGCTTCCCGCGTGTCAAAGCCATGCTCTTCCGCAATAGTCTGGATCGCGCGCAAGAGCACCGTTGTCGTCACTGGCAGCTCAGCCAATGCAGAGGGTAGCCCGCCAAACCCGCCTGCCGCGCCCATCGCAGTTGTGAGCGCGCGTGTCATCCAGCTTGGTTCGCCTGCCACAGTCTTACGCGAGCGGCTCGCCGCCTCCAAAGCCAGCTCTAGGGCGCGTGTGGTCTGCGATTCAAGCCCTGCTCTAACAGGTGCTGGCAGCCGCTCCAGCAGGCCGTCGGCCTGCCCACCTGCCGTATTGAGCAAATCAATCACCAGCCCGCCTGCGCCCCTATAGCGCTGCGCCAAAGCGCTCAGCTCCGCCTCAACATCCCCGTCAGGCAGGGGCGCACCCAGAATTTCAATACCATAGCTCATAGATAAGAGATCGGGCACAGGCACAGCTTTTTCAAGCGTCCTTCTGCACTTTCCCCACGATCCCGCTCCAGGCGCCAGCCTCAAGCTCATATCCCAAAACCCGAGCTGGGTTGGTTGGTGGTGGCATTTCAACGCCTGCAAGCGGCGTAAACCCGAAGCGCGCGTAATAGGGGGCATCCCCCACCAGCATCACCCGCGCCCAGCCCGTCTCACCCGCCTTGGCAAGGCTCTGGCGGATCAGCAAACCGCCAACGCCCTCGCCCTGACGTGTCGGGTGAACCGCCACAGGGCCAAGGAGCAAAGCACGAACGCACTGCGCACGCCCCGAGCTCGTCTGCACTGGTTCAATCAGAACGGGCCAATAGCGAATAGCGCCCGCCAGTTCGCCAAACTCGTCACGCGCCACATGGCTCAGTCCCGCCACGGGGGCCACGCCGTCGCGCAAGCGATAAGAGGACAAGCCCTCACGCCCCGGTGCAAAGCACAGGTCATAGAGAGTTTCCACTTCCCAGCCCTCCTCGGGCGTCTCTGGGCTCAGCTTGATCACGCGGTGCAATCTCCTTTGCGCTGGAAACGCCCCTAACACGCCGCTATGCACGGGGCAAATACTGCAAAGGAGCACGCGCAATGTTTTTCCGCCCAGAGGATGGCCACGGCCTGCCGCACAATCCGTTTAATGCCCTGATTGTTCCCCGTCCGATCGCTTGGATTTCGACGCGCGGCAGCGCTGGCGTGGACAATCTCGCGCCCTATTCGTTCTTTTCAGGCGCAGCCTATGAGCCGCCACAGGTCATGTTCGCCTCCACTGGCGTGAAAGAAGACCGCGACGGAACCAAAGACACGCTCGCCAACATCCGCGAAAGCGGCGTCTTCTGTGTGAACCTAGTTGAAGAAGCCGCAACCGACGCGATGAACGCAAGTTCGCAAACCTTGGCCGCAGGTGTTTCTGAATTTGATCACGCAGGGCTGAGCCGCGCCGCATGTGAAACAATTGACTGCGCCCGCCTTGACGGCGCGCCCGCCGCAATGGAATGCAAGCTTGTCGACATTCACAAAAGCCGTGGTGCCGCCAATTATGTAGTGATCGGCGAAGTCACCGGCATACATATGCGTGACGATTGCATTGTCGATGGCAAGTTTGACTCGACCCGCTTTACCCCGCTGGCCCGCATGGGTTACCGCGAGTATACTCTCGTGCGCGAGGTCTTCGAGCTGTCCCGTCCCGACGACTGAGGCCCAAAGGCGATCTGGGCAAGCAGGCAAATACGACACCTTGAAGTCGAAAACCTGCTTGCGCTCAAGCCTGCCCCTGCGATGGTGAAGGCAATATGCGCCTTCTTGTTTCCTTCGCCGCCCTGTTTATGTCAGTGGCGCTCTTGCAGCTCTCAACGGGCGGCGTAGGCCCGCTTGATGCGCTTTCGGGCATTGCGCTCGGGTTCTCGCGCGCCGAAATCGGCCTTTTGGGCTCGGCGCATTTTCTGGGTTTCTTTATTGGCTGCTGGTGGGCCCCCCGTCTCATGGGCTCGGTCGGGCACAGCCGCGCGTTTGCTGCGTTCACAGCTCTCGGTGCAATAGCCCTGCTGGCCCACTATATCCTCATTGGACCGTATGCCTGGGCGGTAATGCGCGTGGCCTCAGGCCTCTGCGTGGCGGGCTGCTACACTGTGATCGAGGCTTGGCTTCAAGCCAAAGTCACCAACGAAACGCGTGGCCGTACGATGGGGGTCTACCGCATCGTCGATATGAGCGGCTCGCTTTTCAGCCAATTGCTGATCGGCTTTCTCGCCCCGGCCCACTACATGTCTTACTCGATCCTTGCGATGCTCTGCTGCGCGGCCCTGCTGCCGCTCACCCTGACCACTGCAACCCAGCCCGAAACCCCAGATGCGCCCCGCCTCCGCCCAATGCTGGCGGTGAGCCGTTCGCCCCTTGCTGCGGTCGGTGTGGTCGTCGCCGCGCTCAGCTCGGCTTCATTTCGCATGGTCGGTCCTGTTTACGGTCAGGAGGTGGGCTTGGAAGTGACCCAAATTGCCACATTCCTTGCAGCATTTGTCCTCGGCGGCGCGCTCGCCCAATACCCCATCGGCTGGCTCGCCGACAAATACGACCGACGCTGGGTGCTGATCTGGCTCTCCCTCGCGGCCATCCTAAGTTGCGCCTCAACAGCCCTGCTGCAAGACCTCACCACAACAGGTATCCTGCTCAACGCAGCCTTCTTCGGCCTCACAACCTTCCCCATCTACTCGGTCGCCGCTGCCCACGCCCATGACTTCGCAACCTCAGAAGAACGTGTTGAGCTCTCCGCCGCCCTCATGTTCTGGTTCGCGACAGGCGCCATCGCCGCGCCCCTCGCAGCCTCCTACCTGATGGAAGCCTTCGGCCCGCCCGCCCTTTTCATCATGATCGCCGTAGGCCACGCAGGCCTCGCCGTCTTCGGCCTCGCCCGCATGCGCTCCCGCTCAAGCCCGACAGAACGCACACCCTATATCTACGCCCCACGCACCTCCTTCACGATCGGCCGGCTCTTGGGCCGCAGCCGCGACAAATCCTGATCTCTTTCCTTTACAGAAATATCCTAAGGGGTGCGGGAGCCCTGCCCCCCTCGGTCGGATTTTGCGAAGCATAATTCGAAACCTATAGAACCCCGCGCCACCTTCAGCTAAACACCGCCCAAAGCGCAAAACAAAGGCTCCCCAGATGGCACGTCACCTCATCACCTCGGCAATCCCCTACATCAACGGGATCAAACATCTGGGCAATCTCGTCGGCTCCCAGCTCCCCGCCGATCTCTACGCCCGCTACCTGCGCCAACGTGGCCATGAGGTGCTCTTCCTCTGCGCCACAGACGAACACGGAACCCCCGCCGAACTCGCCGCCGCAAAGGCTGGCAAGCCGGTCGCGGACTATTGCGCCGAGATGCATGATGTCCAAGCCAAGATCGCCGATGGCTTCGGCCTCAGCTTTGATCACTTCGGCCGTTCCTCCAGCGCCCAAAACCACGCACTCACACAGCACTTCGCAGGCGCTCTCGCCAGCCAAGGCCTGATCAAAGAGGTCAGTGAAACACAGATCTACTCCCAAGCCGATGGCCGCTTTCTGCCAGATCGCTACATCGAAGGCACCTGCCCCAATTGCGGCTTTGAAGATGCGCGCGGCGATCAATGCGACAATTGCACAAAACAGCTCGACCCGACCGACCTGATCAATCCGCGCTCCTCCGTCTCTGGCGCAACCGATCTGGAAGAGCGCGAAACAAAGCACCTCTACCTCAAGCAATCCAACCTGCGAGACGATCTGCAAGCATGGATCAACTCCAAATCTGACTGGCCCGTGCTCACAACCTCCATCGCCAACAAATGGCTCAATGACGGCGACGGCCTGCAAGACCGCGGCATCACCCGCGATCTGGACTGGGGCATTCCCGTCAAAAACGGAACAGAGGACTGGCCCGGCATGGAGGGCAAGGTCTTCTACGTCTGGTTTGATGCGCCAATCGAATACATCGCCTGTGCCCAAGAATGGGTCGATGCAGGTAAAGGCTCTGATTGGGAGCGCTGGTGGCGCACCGACAAAGGCGCCGATGATGTGACCTACACCCAGTTCATGGGCAAGGATAACGTCCCCTTCCACACGCTCTCTTTCCCCGCGACCATTCTGGGCTCGGGCGAGCCGTGGAAGCTCGTCGATTACATCAAAAGCTTCAACTACCTCAATTACGAAGGCGGCCAGTTCTCCACATCGCGTGGCCGTGGCGTCTTCATGGACCAAGCGCTGGAAATTCTGCCAGCTGACGTGTGGCGCTGGTGGCTTTTGTCCCACGCGCCCGAGAGCTCGGATGCTGAGTTCACATGGGAGAACTTCCAAGCCGCCGTCAACAAAGACCTCTCTGATGTCTTGGGCAACTTCGTCTCGCGCGTCACCAAATTCTGCCGCAGTAAGTTTGACGAAACCGTGCCAAGCGCAGGCGAGTATGGCCCTGCCGAGCACGCCCTGATCGCCGATCTCACAAAGCGCATCCGCGCCTATGAGAGCCATATGGAAGCGATGGATGTGCGCAAATCCGCAGCCGAGCTGCGCGCGATCTGGGCCGCTGGCAACGAATATCTGCAAGAGGCCGCGCCGTGGTCGGTCTTTAAAGAAGACCCAGATCGCGCAGCCGCGCAAATCCGCCTCGCGCTCAATCTGATCCGCCTCTATGCCGTGCTCTCCGCGCCCTTTATCCCGACAACCGCTGCCAAGCTCTTTGTTGCGATGAACACGCTCGACACAAGCTGGCCCGATGATGTTGCTGCAGCTCTGGGCAGTCTTGAGGCGGGCCATGAATTCGCTGTGCCTGACAATCTTTTTGCCAAAATCACAGATGAAGAGCGCGCAGACTGGGCGGCAAAGTTCTCGGGTATTCGCACCTAAACACTGCGCAAACCCACCGCACGGCCCATTGTCTAATTTTCTCTTAACGCAGCCCTGCTTTGGGCGGTGCACGCTTTGTGCACGGGTTGTGCACGCTTATCACCCCCCTAGAATCAGCCCATTCTTGCGCCCTTAACCAAGCGGGGCGCAGCTGGAACACTCAGTTAAGACTTGACGTAGCGCCCCCTCTCTATTTAACATGTTAACAAGAAGAGAGGAGCCAGCCGACATGCCGCATTTTTCCATAGAATATTCGGCCAATCTTGAAGCGCTTGTGCACATGCCTGCACTGCTTGAGACGCTCCGCCTCGCAGCGATTGAAACAGGATTGTTTCCACTCGCTGGTATCCGGATCCGCGCCTTTCGAGCCGATCATGTGAGCATCGCCGATGGCAATCCAGACCACGCCTTTCTGGATCTGTCGATCCGCCTGCGCGAAGGCCGCGATCAGACTGCAAAAGAGAGTGCAGTTGCTCATATTTTCAAGGCCTTGGAGGCATTTCTTGCGCCGAGCATGGCAACCCATTCTATCGCATTGTCCATGGAAATGCGTGACATCGACGCGCGCCTGTCTCCCAAAGCTGGCAGCATCCGTGACCACCTGAAGAAAGAGAGCTGACATGAGCGAATTGAGCGCCAATATCACCAAAGCAGAAGCCTATCTCGCCCGTTTCAAAGAGGGTGGCGTGATGAACCATATTGGCGGCAAGTCCGTCCCCGCGCTCTCTGGTGAAACCTTTGAAAACCATTCCCCTGTGGATGAAGAATTCCTCTGTCATGTGGCCAAATCGGGTGCTGCGGATATCGACGCCGCCGCGCGTTCAGCGCACGCGGCCTTCGCTGCATGGCGCGACTTACCTGCCACCAACCGCAAGAAAATACTCCATAAAATAGCCGACGGGATTGAAGCCCGCGCCGAAGAAATCGCTTTTGCCGAGTGTCTCGATACAGGCCAGCCGCTTAGATTTATGTCAAAGGCCGCGCTGCGCGGTGCGGAGAATTTCCGCTTCTTTGCCGACCGTGCGCCTGCTGCCCGTGATGGACAGTCGCTGCCCTCGCCCACACTCATGAACGTAACAACCCGCGTGCCCATCGGCCCTGTTGGCGTGATCACGCCTTGGAATACGCCGTTTATGCTCTCGACATGGAAAATCGCGCCCGCTTTGGCTGCGGGGTGCACTGTTGTCCATAAGCCCGCCGAATTCAGCCCCGTGACGGCCAGCATCCTCTGTGAAATCGCTCATGACGCAGGCTTGCCTGACGGGGTTTGGAACCTCGTGAACGGTTTTGGCGAAGACGCTGGAAAGGCGCTCACCGAGCACAAACTGATCAAAGCCATCGCCTTTGTCGGCGAGAGCAAAACAGGCTCCATGATCATGCGCCAAGGCTCCGAATCGCTAAAGCGCGTGCACTTCGAACTGGGCGGTAAGAATCCGGTCATCGTTTTTGATGATGCCGATCTGGACCGCGCCCTCGACGCCGCCATCTTCATGATCTACTCCCTAAACGGAGAACGCTGCACATCTTCGTCCCGTTTGCTCTTACAAAAGAGCATTGCAGGCGAATTTATTGACAAGCTCGTAGCCCGTGTGAACAGTATTCGCGTCGGCCATCCCCTTGATAGGAATACAGAAATAGGGCCGCTCATCCATCAGACACACTTCGAAAAAGTCTGCTCTTATTTTGATATCGCACAAAAAGACGGCGCCACAATTGCAGCCGGCGGCAAAGCCCCCCAAGGCAAAGGCCATTATGTGCGCCCGACCCTCTTCACAAACGCTACGCCTGATATGCGAATCGCTCAGGAGGAGATTTTCGGCCCCGTTCTGACCACGCTGATATTTGAAACCGAAGGGGAAGCCCTCGAGATCGCCAACGGCGTGGACTACGGCCTCACAGGCTATGTCTGGACCCAAGACATCATCCGCGCCATGCGCTTCACAGACAAGCTAGAAGCTGGCATGATCTGGGTTAACTCAGAGAATGTACGCCACCTCCCCACGCCGTTTGGTGGGGTCAAAGCGTCTGGAATCGGCCGTGATGGCGGGGATTGGAGCTTTGAATTCTACATGGAGCAAAAGCATATCGGCTTTGCCATCGGAGAGCACAGCATTCCTCGCCTTGGCGCTTGATATCATAGACAAATCGGAGACATAGCATGCCCGTTCCCGCCCCTAATCTTTACCCTGATTTCAACACGATACGGCTTTCCCATACTTGCCTCAATGTGAAAGACCTTACAGTTTCCAAGACCTTCTACACTGACATTCTTGGGCTTCAGATCACCGATGAGAGCGACACGCACATCTACCTGCGCGCTATGGAAGAGCGGGGGCATCATTGCATCATCCTACAAAAGTCCGATGAGCCTGGCACCGTTGAAGTCATGGGCTTCAAGACGTTTGACGAGGGTGATCTTGACAGAGCCGAAGCATTCTTCAAATCAAAGGGCCGCCCAACGTCATGGGTTGAGCGCCCCTATCAAGGCCGGACCCTGTTGACCTCTGACAATTTAGGCATCCCGCTCGAATTCTATCACAAAATGGACCGCCTTGCCCCGATCCATCAAAAATACGCGCTCTACCGCGGGGTGAAGCCACTGCGCATTGATCATTTCAACTGCTTCTCACCCGATGTTGACGCCTCTGTTGCATTCTATAGCGAGTTTGGCTTCCGCGTCACGGAATACACCGAGGATGAAGAGAGCAAGAAGCTCTGGGCCGCCTGGATGCACCGCAAAGGAGGCGTGCACGACATGGCCTTCACGAATGGAACTGGGCCACGCATGCACCATGTTGCCTTCTGGGTGCCAACCCCACTCAATATCATTGATCTACTCGATCTAATGGCAACCACAGGCTACGTGAATAACATCGAGCGCGGCCCCGGGCGGCACGGAATTTCCAACGCCTTTTTCCTCTATATCCTTGATCCTGATGGCCACCGAATCGAGATTTATTGCTCGGATTATCAAACGGTTGATCCAGACCTTGAGCCCATAAAATGGGACCTTCAAGACCCCCAACGACAGACCCTATGGGGCGCTGCTGCGCCACGCTGCTGGTTTGAACATGGGACAAAGTTCGTTGGCGCCGAAACTCGCGACAGCCAGATCAAAGCCAGTCCGATTATTGCGCCATAGGGGGAATTCGATGAAATTTGCTACAGTAAATACGGGCAATACGCAGCTCTACGGAGCAGTTTCCGAAGCAGGCTTCACAGCCCTCTCGCCAAGCTTTCCAGATTGGGCGACCATGCGAGATGTCGTGAACGCAGCTGGCCTGCCCTCCCTTGCAAAAGAAGCTCAAGGTCGCGCCGTCACGCACCCCAACGACAGCTTTACCTACGCTATCCCGGTACCGAACCCTGAGAAAATTATCTGCGTCGGCGTCAATTTCCCTGATCGCAACGCCGAGTATAAAGACGGGCAGGATGCCCCGCAGAACATGTCGCTATTCCCGCGCTTTGCGCGCAGCTTTACGGGCCATGATGAAGCGCTCGTACGACCGCCAGAAACGCCGCAGCTGGATTATGAAGGCGAGATCGCCATCATAATCGGAAAGGGCGGCAGGCGCATCTTACAAGCCGATGCCTATGACCATATCGCCGCGCTTAGCCTCTGCAATGAAGGCACATTGCGCGACTGGGTGCGCCACGCCAAGTTCAACGTCACCCAAGGCAAAAACTGGGATAGCTCGGGCGCTATTGGCCCTTGGCTCGTTCCATTTGAGCGGGCAGAGCAACTTGATGACATCCGCCTGACAACCCACGTGAATGGAGAGTTAAGACAAGATGATCGCACCTCTCGGATGCTCTTCCCTATCCGCCGTCAGATTGAATATATTTCAACATTCACCACTCTGGTTCCTGGCGATATCATCATCACGGGAACCCCTACAGGCGCTGGCGCACGGTTTGATCCACCGCGTTTCCTTGTGCCCGGAGACGAGATCATTGTTGCCGCTGAAGGCATCGGTGAGCTTCGCAATACGGTGAGAGACGAATGACACCAGCAGAAATAAAATCCGCAGCTGTTGCACTGTTTGAGGCCGAAAATTCAGGTATTCAAATGGGCTTACTCTCTGTCGCATATCCTACGATTACGATGGACGACGCATACGCCATTCAGGCAGAACTTGTCGCGCAAAAGCAGGCCGAAGGCCTCAATACCATCGGGTGGAAAATCGGCCTCACCTCGCGTGCGATGCAGATGGCACTTAACATCGATATCCCTGACAGCGGTGTTTTGCTTGAGAACATGGTTTTTTCAAACGGTGCGCGCATTCCCCCTGCCCGCTTCATCCAGCCGCGTGTCGAGGCCGAGATTGCCTTTGTAATGAGGGCTCCACTGAAGGGCCGCGTCACGCGCGAAGAGGTCATAGCAGCGACTGAATATGTCACTCCAAGCATCGAAATTCTAGACACCCGCATCCTACGCGCCGATCCGGCGTCTGGCCAGAACCGCAAGATATTTGACACCATTTCAGACAACGCCGCAAACGCGGGCATTGTCCTAGGCCGAGGGCATTTTGACCCCGCAACAGATCTGCGATGGGTCGGAGCGATTGTGTCTGCCAACGGGCAAGTCGAGGAGACAGGGCTTGGCGCAGGTGTGCTCAACGATCCCGTAGAAGGCATTGTTTGGCTGGCGAAGCGTATGGAGATCTATGGCCAAAGCATCAAAGCAGGCCAAGTTATCCTTTCAGGCAGCTTTATTCGCCCGCTTGAATGCCCACCCGATACACTTATCGAAGCTGACTTCGGGCCATGGGGCGTTGTCAGTTGCCACTTTGAATGAACCGTTTGGCAATATCGCCTGACATATAGCTGATGCGCCCGCCTGCGATTGTTGCTGCCAAACGGCGGCTTTCGGCCTCCACAATCACGATATCCGCGCGTTGGCCAATGGCCAGTGCACCCCGATCCTCAAGTCCGAGCAGACGCGCCGGGCCAGAAGAGACCAGCGCCCAAGCACTCGCTAGATCACAAAGGCCCGCCTGTTCGACAAAAAATGCAGCACGCCTGAGGGACGGGTAGTGATAGTCAGACGCCAACGCATCGCAATGGCCCATTGCGATCAAATCAACTGCGCTCACGTTTCCGTTGTGGCTACCGCCACGCACAACATTGGGCGCCCCCAAGATTACACCTGTCCCCAGAATTTTCGCTGCTTCGCCTGCCTCTAGGGTCTCTGGAAACTCGGAGAGTGTCACACCTGCTCGCTGCCAGAACAAACAGTCTTCGTGCGTTTTGTCATCATGACTTCCTAGCTTCACGGCTTGAAGCGCAAGCCGCTCGGCCAGTCCAGCTACAGCGGCAGGGACCAATTCGCTCTCACTATGCATTTTTTTAAGAAGATTATGTAATTTCTCAGGGCTACGGCGGCTCTTGAGGGCCATTCCGTTCAGTCGCCGAGGCACAAGACCTTTCGCAAGCCGCTCGTGCGGGACGTGATCATTGAAAACAACATACTCCACAGCGTATTGTGCAACGAGCGCTTCAAAGCGCGCATAGTCCTCCAGCATATGGGTCTCAAACCGGAGCTGTGCCCGCAAATCAGTTACGACCTCGCCCGCTATGCGGGCCAAAGCCTCAAGGAATTGAGCAGCAAATTCCGCGCTGCGATACCCGCCTTCCCAACTGAAAAATTGCGCCATCACAGCGGTCGTGATCCCGTTGGCCGCAAGCTCAGCTTCAGCCGCTCGCAACCCAGCGCCAAGGTCTTTCATTGCACCACGGCGCATCGCGAGATGACGTTCAAAGCCATCACCGTGAATATCGACCAACCCTGGCAACACCATATAGCCAGCAAGATTGACCTCGCGACCACCCGCTTCACAAATGATGCCATCAGAAAAAGAAAGCGGTTCACGCGCAAGCCCATCGGGACCAAGCACTTCACCCCCAACCAATCTTAATGCCAATTCACTCATCTCTAGGTTCTTCTCCCAAGACCATGTCGAGCATCGTGAGATCATGGTCGAATTTTCCATTGCGTAAAAACTCAAGAACCTGCGCAACAACGATCGGATTGTTCATCAAAAAAGTATGGGTCACGGGCAAAACAATATGATCAGTCATTCCTGTGACTTTGGTTGAGGCAACCGACACCTTACCATCATCTTCGCCTGGTAGGATCACTGAAAAGACTGGGCTAAGTGAACGGCTTCCCGCAATCACTCCCAGCTCAAAATCGACATCCGGCAAATGTGCAGGAATACCATCAGGCCCTGTCCCAAGCTGCTTTCCTGCGGGTCCATTAAACCAGCCAAAAGCATCCCAATCTCCGAACTCATCGACAATTTCTGAGCCTTGGTTGGGTGGTGCGAGCATCACGACACGTCCCAGATTTTGCATGCTATCACCCGCTAGAAAGTATCGCACAAGAATGCCGCCCATCGAGTGAGTAACAAAGTGCACCTTATCCCCGCCACAAGCCTGAATTGTTTCTGGCAGCACCTCAGCGGTCAGGGCCGCGATGGTTTCTTTTGTCGAGGGGTAATTGGGGCGTACAACTTTGTAACCCTGCTCTTCGAGCACTTCTTCCAGCAGGTAAAGCGAGATATCGCTTCGGGCCAGACCATGCAAAAGCACGACGCACTCAGCGCGCGAGAGAGCGGGCAGACAGCAGATTACAAGGGCCAAAAGATATCGCATGGGCCTCAGATAGCCATTCTGCTTCTGTGTTGAAAGAGGCAATGCAACCTCAACACACGTGGTTCAATCAGCTTTGGAGCGGTACAGCGAAAGGACCACGCCGCCCAAGACCATCAGCGCCGCAACCAGAAAGCGCCAAGTCAACTCTTCCCCAATAAAGACGATACCACCCGCCAATGCGATAATAGGAACCGTTAGCTGTGCGACGGCGGCTACGCTTGCAGGCAGTTCAGGCAAGACCCGATACCAAAGAGCATAGCCGAGGCCTGACGTCACAGCCCCCGACAGAACTGCAAGCAAAGCTCCAATAGGGCTCATTCCGTCCCACATGAAAAACGCAGGCAATAGGCCCAGAGGCGTAGCCCAAAGAAAATTGCGCGCAGTGGCTCCCAACGGGTCTGCCGCACCTGCCCCTAAGAGCGAGTAGATACCCCAGCCTAGTGCCGCCCCAAGCATAAGCCCCGCCCCGAGTAAGGGAACGGGCGTCGTGCCACTGGGCCACAACAAGAAGCTCAGACCAGCAAAAGCGAACCCTGCCCCTACCCAGCGCATAGTCGGCACAGATTCGCCTCTCAAGAGCGCGCCTGCAAACATAGTTATCTGAACCCCACCAAAAAGAATAAGAGCACCGAGGCCAGCATCCAGACTGAGGTAGGCAAAGGAAAATCCTATCACATATGCCAGAAGCGAGAGAGGGCCAGCCACATTTGTGAGCCGCCAGTTGGCTTGTCCACGCAATTGCACAATTGCGACCAACATAAGCGCGCCCGAAAGCAAGCGCAGAGCAGCAAAGCTTGCCGCGCCGGCTTCACTTTCAGCCAGCGCCATCCGGTTGAAAATTGAGTTGGCGGCGAAGGCCAACATCGTAATAGACACCAGAATGATCAGCCGCATGCGCTACACTCCTTCGAAGGCTTTGGGGTAGATTAGTTTTGCCTCTGGTATGCCCTCTCCGCCTGCGAGCATGGTGTACGCATTTGGGTATGGCGTCACCAATTGCGCCGCTCGTTCGCGCGAAAAGCCCGCACATTCGTAGAAGTAAGGCTGTCCCAAGACGACAACAGGCTGCCCAGAACCCTCAGCCCATGCCACAAGCTGCCCGATCATCCGCTTGCCATGGTTCTTCCGCTGCCAATCGGGCCTAATCGCCACGGGCGCGAGGCAAAGCCACTCTTTCGGCAGCACCATTCTGGAGAGCGCGTAATATCCTATGAGCTCATCGCCCAGCGGCAAGACCATCTCACCGGCCATCTCTCCAGCTTCTCGAAGCTTTATGACCAGCTCCGCCTCACTTGGTCCCTCAAAAGCTATGCGCAAAAGAGTATCAACTTTTGAAGTTTCATCAGCGCGCATGGGACGCAAGAAGGAGGGGAAGACAGCTGTATTCATGGCGAGAGCCTAACGCATTAGAATGATAAGAAAAGAGGCGCCCCTCTCGGAGCGCCTCTTATTTACTTTAGCATAACCCTACCTACATCTTTGCTTTCGCAAAGTGCAGATAAGGCGGCTGACATTCCTAAAGGAATGTAGCTTACATCATGCCGCCCATGCCGCCCATGTCGGGCATGCCGCCGCCTGCTGCGCCGCCGTCTTTGGCAGGCAGATCAGCAACCATCGCTTCTGTTGTGATCAAAAGACCAGCAACTGAGGCCGCATCTTGCAGAGCTGTACGAACGACTTTCGCAGGGTCGATAACGCCGAACTTGAACATGTCGCCATATTCTTCTGTTTGTGCGTTGAAACCGAACTTGAGGTCGCTGCTTTCGCGGATTTTGCCCGCAACAACCGCACCGTCAACACCAGCGTTTTCGGCGATCTGGCGCAGAGGCGCTTCGATCGCTTTGCGAACGATTGAGATACCAACGTTCTGGTCATTGTTGTCGCCTGTGAGGCCTTCAAGCGTTTTGGCTGCCTGTACGAGAGCAACACCACCACCAACAACGATACCTTCTTGAACAGCCGCACGTGTGGCGTTCAGGGCATCATCGACGCGGTCTTTGCGCTCTTTGACTTCAACTTCGGTCATGCCGCCAACGCGGATAACCGCAACGCCGCCTGCGAGTTTGGCAACACGCTCTTGGAGTTTTTCACGGTCGTAGTCAGACGTTGTTTCTTCGATCTGCGTGCGGATCTGAGCAACACGTGCTTCAATCTCAGCTTTCTCGCCAGCGCCATCAACGATTGTTGTTTCGTCTTTGGTGATGGAAATTTTCTTGGCCGTGCCGAGCATGTCCATTGTGACAGACTCGAGCTTCATGCCGAGATCTTCAGAGATCACTTGACCGCCTGTAAGGATCGCGATGTCTTGCAGCATTGCTTTGCGGCGATCGCCGAACCCAGGTGCTTTAACTGCTGCAATTTTCAGACCGCCACGAAGTTTGTTGACAACGAGTGTCGCAAGCGCTTCGCCTTCAACGTCTTCTGCGATGATGAGAAGTGGCTTTTGTGACTGGATCACTTGCTCAAGCAGTGGAACCATTGCTTGCAGTGAAGACAGCTTTTTCTCGTGAAGGAGAATGAGGCAGTCTTCGAGTTCTGCAACCATTTTGTCTGGGTTTGTCACGAAGTAAGGTGACAGGTAACCGCGGTCAAACTGCATACCTTCGACAACAACAGTTTCTGTTTCCAGACCCTTGTTCTCTTCGACAGTGATCACGCCTTCGTTGCCAACTTTTTGCATCGCATCTGCGATTTGCTGGCCGATTTCACGCTCGCCATTGGCCGAGATCGTGCCAACTTGGGCAACTTCATCTGTGCCTGTTACGTCACGTGCAGCCGCTTTGATCGCTTCAACAACTTTGCTTGTTGCAAGGTCGATACCGCGCTTCAGGTCCATCGGGTTCATGCCAGCGGCAACTGATTTCATGCCTTCTTTGACAATGGCTTGCGCCAGAACTGTCGCAGTTGTTGTACCGTCACCAGCTTCATCATTGGTGCGTGAGGCCACTTCTTTGACCATCTGTGCGCCCATGTTTTCGAACTTGTCTTCAAGCTCGATCTCTTTGGCTACAGAAACACCGTCTTTTGTGATGCGTGGTGCGCCGAACGATTTGTCCAGAACAACGTTGCGGCCTTTCGGGCCGAGAGTAACTTTAACCGCGTCGGCAAGGATGTTCACACCTTTGAGCATCCGGTTGCGGGCGTCGGTTCCAAACTTTACGTCTTTAGCTGACATAGTTTGCTCCTAAATTGAATTTCGGGGGGACAGTTAGGCAATAATGCCCATGATGTCAGATTCTTTCATGATCAGAAGCTCTTCGCCATTGATCGTGACTTCTGTGCCGGACCATTTGCCGAACATCACGCGGTCGCCTGCTTTGACGTCCATAGCAACGCGGTTGCCGCCTTCGTCGCGTGCGCCTGCACCAACGGAAACAACTTCGCCCTCAGCAGGCTTTTCTTTTGCGCTTTCGGGAATGATCAGGCCGCCAGCTGTTTTTTCTTCGCCTTCTACGCGGCGAACGACAACGCGGTCGTGAAGCGGTGTAAATGCCATCTCTCGAGGCTCCTTACGCTTGAGTTTCAATTCAGACCCGTTCAATCGGGTATTAGCACTCACTACTTGCGAGTGCCAACGCGGCATAGCTAAGGTCGCTGGAGAGGTGAGTCAAGGAAAGCCTCGATGAATTTTTTATAACACGCCCCCCTGCTGTGCCAGCTTGCGCCCAAAAGAGACAAAGCATAGCCTCTGATCAAGATTTGCGAGGCGTCCAATGCAACTACAAGCCAATGGTATCACTCTGGAAGTTGAGGATCGAGGCGAGGTTCAAAACCCCGCACTCATACTTATTCGCGGCCTCGGCACACAACTCGTCCATTGGCCGGACAACCTAATCAGTGGCTTTGTTGCGGCAAGTTTTCGAACAATCGTTTTTGACAATCGCGATGTTGGCCTCTCTCAGCGGTTTGATGACGCGGGCGTGCCCTCAGATGCTGAAGCCATTATCGCCGCGGCCATTCGGGGCGATCAATTTCGAAGCGCTTACGCCCTTACCGATATGGCCAACGATGTTATCGGAATCATGGATGCCCTCAATATCGAGCGCGCCCATATCTTTGGTATATCGATGGGAGGAGCAATCGCGCAGCTTCTCGCCCTCAATCATGCCGACCGCCTCCTGACAGACACAATAATCATGAGCACCTGCCGCCCGCTCGTTGAGCGCGGAGCCGTTGCCGAACTCTTGCCAAAACTTGTTGCCCGTGACGATGCCTCCCTGACAGCCGCTCAAGATGCTCTGGTCGCCGAATATGGGCTCTGGGGCAGCCCAGGCTTCCCTGCTGAAGAAAGTTACATCAGAACGCAGGCGGCAAGCGCCTATTTGCGTGGTGGGCCAAAGGCGGCCGGCATCAATCGCCAGCTCCTTGCAACGATGGATGCACCAGACAGACGGCCAGCACTAAAAGCGCTGACCCTGCCTTGCTGTGTGATACATGGCTTGGATGACACCTTGCTTCCCCACGCGCTCGGCGCCGAGATTGCAGCGCATATCCCGACTAACACATATCATCCGATCAAAGGCATGGGTCATATTATAACCCCATTGCTTGCCCCTGAAATCGTTCGAATCGTATCAGAGTTTGTACGCAAAACAGTCTGAGCAGGCTTAGCCCTCAGAGATCAATTGCAGGCGTCGCCAGCAACAGAGTCGCATGTATTTGCATAGCCGCCGTAGAGGTTCTGGTATGAGGCTTCGCTCATCTGGACCTGAACAAGGTTTTCGCCGGCGTTGCGAGAACCGCAGGCAGACAGGCTTGCGATCATGGCGAGGGCAGCAGCGGAAAGAAAAATAGATTTACTGGTCATTGGGGCAGCTCCAAAAAATATACTGATTTAAACTTTACGCATGTCGCGCAAAATCACAAGCGCAAGATAGTGTTAACAGTTAAGGGCCTTTCGGCCCGCGGTACTCAGAGCGTAAACGCCCTTCCCTTGCTTTTCAAACCAACCGTAGTGATTTGATCTCATCATTGCCGTCGCGCGTGCAATTCCTGTTGCATCTTTGACATCGCGCCCCCGGCTGGGGCCATTCTCGGCCAAGTGGCGTGCGCATTTCTCGGCATCTTGCCTATAAGCTGTGACTATTGTCATCCTCGCCATACCACCTTCGTTCGGATCGCCCTCACGCGCCTCAAACTCTCGCATCAGTGCTGCCGCCTTCGGTTTTGACTTTCGGGGCTGAAATGCAGCGGGATCACTATGTGCTTGAACTGCGCCCGTCTCAAAATCGACCGACAACACCCCAACACCGAGCCGCTTGCAAAGCCCCACGTTTGCTTTGAACGCTTTCCAGCTCGCGCGCCCCTTCCAGCGGGGCACCGCCACATAGACACTATCGCTGATCCGTTGGCGCGCCACAGCCTGATGCATTAGCTGAAGAGAAAACCCTGTCTTGAGTTCGACAATCAGGGGAGCCTCTGCACCACGTCGGGCGACAACGTCGGCCGCGCCCACCTCACCCTTTACCTCATAGCCAAGCGCCACAAGATAGGCCTTCACAGGCGCATATAGCTCTGTTTCTTTTATCTTCTTCATCAGAGGCAATTTGCCCCGCGCGACACCTCGTGACAAGCCCACACCAGCAGCTTATAAGGCCCGCAAATTAGCGTAATCTCAGGAGCAGTTCCGATGACAACCCTTGTACTGGGCCATAAATCACCCGACACCGACAGCACAGGCTCACCTATTCTTTGGGCTTGGTATCTCAACGAAGTCAAAGGCCAAAGCGCCGAGGCCGTGCTTTTGGGAGAACCAAATACAGAGGCCGCTTTCTTGCTTGCAAAATGGGACCTTCCAAAACCACGTATCATCAGCGATCTGGACGAAAACCAACCTTGTGTCATCGTCGATACGAACAACCCAGCTGAGCTGCCCGCAGGTGTGAACGGTGCCGATGTCCAAGCGATCATTGATCACCACAAGCTCGTTGGTGGCCTTGAAACAAAAGGGCCGATCGAGATCACAATTCGCCCACTCGCGTGCACAGCTACGATAATGATCGACCTGATGGGCGATGACGCGGCCAAGATGCCTGACTGGGCCAAAGGCACAGCGCTCACTTGTATTCTCAGCGATACGCTTGAGTTCCGCTCGCCCACAACCACGCCGCATGACAAAGCCGTGGCAGAGCAGCTTGCCAGCGATCTGGGGATCGACATTCCTACCTATGCTGCTGAAATGTTTGCCGCAAAGTCTGATGTATCTGCCTTCTCTGATGCTGAACTTTTGCGCATGGACAGCAAAGAGTACGAAGTCGCAGGTACAAAGTTCCGTGTCTCCGTACTCGAAACCACTGCGCCAGATACGGTTCTCAGCCGTAAAGCCAGCCTGATGGCGGCCATGCCGACAGTTGCGTCTGAGGACGGTGTTGAGCAAGTTCTGCTCTTCGTTGTGGACATCCTCAATGAAGAAGCCACACTGCTGGTCCCAAATGATCTGGTCAAAACAGTGGCCGAGAAAAGCTTTGGCGCGACTGTATCAGGCGATAGCGTAGTGCTTCCCGGGATCATGAGCCGTAAGAAACAGATTATCCCAAGCCTGGCGCTCTAAGCCTATTCAAAGGAGCGCCCAAAGCGGCGCTCCTTGTCTTTATGTTTGTGCTCATCAAATACGCACTTTTGATAAATCTTGTTTCACTCGCAGCTTTCGGCTGGGACAAATCCAGCGCACGCTTGGGTCATATGAGACTGCGTGAACTTAGCCTCCTGCGATTGGGCCTTCTCGGCGGATGGTTTGGGCTCAAGCTGGGACAGCGGCTTTTCATCCACAAGAAAGCCCCGCATCCCTTTCATACAAAGCTCAACCGCACGATCTGGTTCAATCTTTTGAGCCTCATCATTGCAGGTGTGCTTTATGAAGTGACGACATAGCTTCTAAGTCTTTCAGAACGGCCTAGCTCTCGTCACAGCCTGCTCCCCCTTTTAATGTCTCCATCCCCCTGACATAACGGGGCCAAATCCCAAAGGAGCCACCTCATGACTCGGATCATTCCCGCCCTCAGCGAAATTTCCGCGCAGTATGATGCACTTTTTGTCGATCTCTGGGGCTGCGTTCATGATGGTGTGACAGCCTACCCTGAGGCTATCGCCGCGCTACAAGCATACCGCAAGTCAGGCGGTATTGTGATCCTCGTAACAAACTCGCCCAAGCCCCGCGAAGGCGTTGCTGCACAGCTTGGCCAATTCGGTGTGCCTGCAGATGCCTATGACAGTATTGCCAGTTCAGGCGATTCGGCGCGTTCAGCTATGTTCCGCGGCATGGTCGGTGAAAAAGTCTATTTTATGGGCGAGTGGACACGTGATTCTGGCTTCTTTGACCCAATCGAAATCATCAATGACCCCGCCCATATCACTCGCGTACCGCTTCAAGAGGCGGAGGGCATCGTCTGCTGTGGCCCATTTGATCCGATGGCAGATCCTGCAGTGAACCGTGCTGACTTTCTTTATGCCAAACAAAAAGGGATGAAACTCCTTTGCGCCAATCCAGACATCGTCGTTGATCGTGGCGAAGTCCGTGAATGGTGTGCCGGTGCGCTGGCAGCACTCTACACCGAAATGGGCGGTGAGAGTCTTTATTTTGGAAAGCCACACCCACCAATCTACGATCTCGCACGCCGCCGCCTAAATGCTTTGGCTAACAAGGTGGACAGCTCACGAATACTCGCCATCGGGGATGGGATTCACACAGATATTCAAGGAGCGCAGGGCGAAGATATCGATTCTTTGTTTATCACTGGCGGCTTGGCCGCGTCAGAAACCAAAACGAAAGATCAACCAGACGCAGATGCGCTAGAAGCCTTCGTTACAAAGCAAATGATCACCCCGACTTTTGCGATTGGCCGTCTCCGGTAAGCCTCATTTACATTTTTTAGCCTTGATTTTGCTGCAACTGCAAAGTAACAATGTTTCAACATATAGGCCCATGTAATCCCTATTGTTGCTGAGACACGTCAAGCGCCACAAAACGAGAGAGGGCGAAATGTTGGATAATCTGCCCCGCGGAACTATTACCATCGAAGAAATCGAGATGGGCATGATGCGCTACCTGCGCAAAACCGTCACCGATGAAGACATCGAAATGTTCGCGCAGATTTCAACTGATAGAAACCCTGTTCATCTTGATGATGATTACGCACGCGATACTATTTTTGAGGGCAGGATTGCGCACGGGATGCTTACTGCGGGCCTCATTTCGGCTGTGATTGGTGAGCAGTTACCGGGTCATGGCACTGTTTATATGGGGCAGTCCCTTAAGTTCTTAGCGCCCGTGCGTCCCGGAGACACCGTGGTAGCAGAGGTCGAAGTGATCGGGATCGATGTTGCCAAGCGCCGCGTGCAACTCGAGACACGCTGTCTTGTAGACGGCAAGAAAGTCTTGGTTGGTGAGGCCACCGTCTTAGCGCCATCAGGCAAGTTTGACTGATCTCGTACCAAACGTATCGAATTGATCCCGCAAAACACTTCAGACGGGATGAAAACGACCAGACCGCAGAGTGCGGCGCTTTGGGACAAACTCATCTTATCCTGAGGGAAAATATATTTTTAAGCTGAGCGAGCGCCTTCGTGGCGCCGAGAAAAAAAGCGGAAAGCCTAGAGGCTCTTGCACCCCGTGCCACCTAAGGCTACCCAAGCTTTATGCGTGTGATCAATTCCTATCATAATACCCCAAAGGCCGATCGTGGAGCCGCTGTTGCTATCGGCAACTTTGACGGCGTGCACCTTGGGCATCAGTCCGTAATCGACATCGCGCGCACCGCTGCCAACAAGGCAAAGGCCCCGCTCGGTGTGCTCACGTTCGAGCCGCACCCGCGCGCATACTTTGCACCACAAACGCCAGCCTTCCGCCTGATGAGTCCTGTGGCTCGGCAAAATAGATTGACCAAACTGGGTGTCGAATACCTATATGAACTGCCATTTAACGATAGCCTCGCAGCCTTGACGCCCGAACAATTTGCGCGTGAGGTTATCAGCGAGGGCCTCGGTTTGACACATGTCGTGATCGGCCAAGACTTTTGCTTTGGCAAAGCGCGCGCTGGAACGGCAGAAGACCTTTTGCACTTCGGTGAGAAAATGGGATTTGGTGTTAGCATTGCGCCACTTCTTGCCACGAAGGGTGCACAAGTCTCCTCCACAGCAATACGCACCGCACTCAGTGAGGGCCGCCCACAAGACGCGGCAGCTATGTTGGGCCACTGGCACAGGCTTGAAGGCGCAGTCCAACACGGCGAAAAGCGAGGCCGCGAGCTTGGATTTCCAACAGCAAACATGCACCTGACTGATCTACATTTGCCTAAGTTTGGCGTTTATGCAGTCGAGGTTGATGTGCTCACTGGACCAAACGCAGGCAAATACACAGGCGCGGCCTCTCTCGGCACACGACCAATGTTTGGCGAAAACACTCCAAATCTGGAGACATATATTTTTGATTTCAAAGGTGATCTCTATGGAGAAACACTCTCGGTCGCTCTCGTTGAATACCTGCGCCCTGAGGAAACCTTCGGAAGCCTCGAGGCCTTTATCGCACAGATGCACTCTGACTGCGACGAAGCACGCAAAATATTGAGCGCACTATGAACGACGCAAAAGACCCGATCGAACGCGATGGACTCGCCCCCAGATTCTGGGAGCGCAAAACTCTCTCAGAGATGACTACGAAAGAATGGGAAGCGCTTTGTGATGGCTGCGGCAAATGTTGCTTGAACAAACTTGAAGACGAAGACACAGGCGAGGTCGCCCTGACCCGTGTCGCCTGCCGCTTATTTGATGACACCACATGCCGCTGTGCCCAATACGAAACCCGACACCAATTTGTGCCTGAGTGCATTAACCTCAAGTCTGAAAATCTTGACACCCATCTCTACTGGATGCCGACAACCTGCGCCTACAAACTTCTCTGGCAGGGAAAACCGCTCTATGAGTGGCATCCCCTGATCAGCGGCACAGCAGAGAGTGTACATACGGTAGGGATTTCCATGCAGCACCGTACTGTGCCAGAGTTTGAAATCGCGGAAGAAGACTGGGAAGACCACATTATCGAGGAGCCAATCTAATGTATTTTGCCTCAGACAATTCAGGCCCTGCGCATCCTGAAGTTTTGGCCGCCCTCGCCCGTGCCAACACGGGTTACGCTATGCCATACGGCGCAGATATAATCATGGACGAAGTCCGTGAGACGCTTAGGTCGATCTTTGAAGCGCCAGAGGCCGCTGTCTATCTTGTTGCAACAGGAACAGCGGCGAACGCCTTGGCGCTTGCCACGATGTGCGCACCCTATGAGACAGTGTTTTGCTCGCCCACGGCCCACATCCATGAAGATGAATGCAACGCCCCAGAATTCTACACGGCGGGCGCAAAGCTATCGATCGTTGGCACGCTAGACCAGATGACCCCTGAAACTCTGCGCTCCAGTATTGAAGCACAACAAACCCGCGGCGTGCATGGACCCCAACGTGGTCCAGTTTCCATTACACAAGTGACAGAGCGCGGTGCAGTTCATTCACTCGCCCAGATCAAAGCACTTTCAGATGTGGCAAAGTCTTATGGGCTCGGCGTTCATCTAGACGGCGCACGCTTTGCAAACGCCCAAGCGGCTTTGGACTGCTCGGCAGCTGAAATGACTTGGAAGGCCGGCGTTGATGTCGTGTCCTTTGGCGGCACGAAGAATGGCTGCATGGGGGTTGAAGCTGTCATATTTTTCGACCCGACCAAAGCATGGGAGTTCGAGTTGCGCCGCAAACGGGGCGCGCATCTCTTTTCAAAGCATCGCTTCCTCTCAGCCCAAATGCAGGCCTATTTGGCAGATGACCTCTGGCTTAAATCAGCCAAACAAGCCAATATCAACTGTCAGCGCCTGGCATCAGGTCTTCGCACAGTCGAAGGTGCCCAGATTACGAACCGCCCCGACGCCAACATCATTTTTGCAGAGCTGCCCCGCGCCGCCCACCAGAGGCTCGCCGCGGCAGGTGCACGTTATTATGTTTTGGCGGGAGATATTGACGCAGGCGACCCAAATGAGCCCTTACCATGCCGTCTCGTTTGCGACTGGTCGATCTCTGAGGAACTTATCGACACATTCCTCGACGTGGCCAAAGGCTAAGTAATTAACTCTGTTTTAAAGCCAACTTACCTGGCTCTGAGCTCCTCATGGCGGAAGCACGTCGTCAAATGATCATTGGCAAGCCCGCAGGCTTCCATCCAAGCGTAGACGATGGTTGGACCGCAAAACTTGAAGCCCCTTTCCTTCAAATTTTTCGAAAATTTTTGGGAGAGCGCTGTTTGCGGCGGCACGTCTAGCAAACTTCCCCAAGAATTCTGTAGCGGTGCGCCGCCCACAAAATTCCAGCAATAATCCGAGAACCCTTCTGCAGCCTCAATCTTGAGATATGCCTGAGCATTGGTAATTGTCGCTTCAATCTTGCCGCGATGACGGATTATGCCCTTATTTTTCAGTAACCGCTGCACATCCTCTTCGCCCCAATCGGCTATCACTTCTGGATTAAAGCCCTGAAACGCCTCACGAAAGTTATCTCTCTTGCGCAAGATAGTGATCCAACTCAAACCCGCCTGAAACCCGTCGAGCACCAGTTTCTCCCAAAGCGCACGGCTGTCCCATTCGGGCACACCCCACTCCTCATCATGATAGCGAACATACTCAGGGTCTTCCCCATGCCAGCCACATCTTATCGGTAATTTCTCTGTCATTTTCAGGACTCAGCTAAATTTTAAGGCAATTTCTTTGCTTAAACGGTTGTTAGCACATCTCACGTAATTCTCCCAACGTCAGTGGCATCACTCGGGAACACTAGGATGAAGAATATCAAACGGCCAGTTGCGGCTCATGGAGACGATGTGAACAATCCATTGGGCTATGCTGTGACTGCGCGTGATAAGTCAGCGATGCAAATGGTTGAAGTCGCTCTGCGACAAAAACAAGTTTTACTAGCCTATCAACCGATCATGCATGCTCATGCGCCATATAAGGTCGCCTTTTACGAAGCCCTTGTCCGCCTCACGGATGAGACTGGCCGCATCATTCCAGCCAAGGAATTCATCCACGAAATAGAAACCACCGAGCTAGGGCGGATCATGGATTGCATTGCCCTTGAAAAAGGCTTGCGTACGCTCGCTCGACAGCCAGATCTGCGTCTTTCAATCAATATGTCAGCTCGATCAATTGGATATCCGCGCTGGATCAGAACCCTCAAGCAGGGCTTGCAGCGCAATGTGACGGTCGGCGAACGCCTGATCCTCGAAATTACCGAAAGTTCTGCGATGACCGTTCCCGAACTGGTTATCGCCTTTATGAACGAAATACAGTCTAAAGGGGTGAGCTTTGCGCTGGATGATTTCGGAGCTGGCTACACCTCCTTTCGTTATCTGCGGGATTTTTACTTTGATATCCTGAAAATAGACGGTCAATTCATTCGAGGGATTGCTCAAAACCCAGACAATCAGGTTCTCACAAGTGCGCTCAAGGCAATTGCCGATCAGTTTGACATGCTTACCGTTGCCGAGTTTGTCGAAAATCGCGAAGATGCTGTCTTTTTGGCCGATCTAGGAATTGACTGTTTGCAAGGCTACTTCTTCTCTGCCCCCACCATCAGCCCTGTTTGGGACCGAAACCAAAAGGATGAGCGCAGCGCGTGACCCTGCGTCGCTTGGTCTTAGCAGGGTTGTTGCCGCAATGCGGCAAATGCGGTATGCCAATCCCAACTGCTTACGCCGCAACTGTGGCTAAGTCTTTTCTGGGAAAGGAATGCTCATGACTAATGTTGTAATCGCCTCCGCTGCTCGTACGGCAGTTGGTTCGTTTGGAGGCTCGTTTGCCAATACTCCGGCTCACGACCTTGGTGCTGCTATTTTGGAAGCCGTCGTAGAGCGCGCAGGCATCGCCAAAAACGAAGTTTCTGAAACAATTCTCGGTCAGGTCCTTACGGCTGGTCAAGGCCAAAACCCTGCTCGCCAAGCACATATCAACGCGGGCCTACCCATTGAGAGCTCAGCATGGAGTATCAATCAGGTATGCGGTTCTGGCCTTCGCGCCGTAGCTCTTGGCGCTCAGCATATTCAACTGGGTGACGCCGACATCGTCGCAGCTGGCGGCCAAGAAAATATGTCCCTTAGCCCCCACGTTGCGCACCTGCGCGATGGGATCAAAATGGGTGATATGAAGTACATCGATAGTATGATCCGCGATGGACTTTGGGATGCCTTCAACAACTACCACATGGGCCAAACCGCTGAAAACGTAGCCGAAAAATGGCAAATCAGCCGTGATGAGCAAGACGCTTTCGCTGTTGCTTCACAAAACAAAGCGGAATCGGCTCAAAAAGCTGGCAAATTTGCAAATGAAATTGCCGCCTTTACAGTCAAGACGCGCAAGGGCGAAACGGTCGTGGACGCTGACGAATATATTCGCCACGGTGCTACGATGGAAGCGATGCAAAAGTTGCGCCCAGCCTTTGCGAAAGACGGAACAGTGACAGCGGCAAATGCCTCTGGCCTCAACGATGGTGCAGCTGCTGTGCTCCTGATGAGCGCTGACAATGCTGAAAAGCGCGGGATCGAACCACTCGCTCGGATTGTATCATATGCGACAGCGGGTCTTGATCCGACCGTCATGGGCGTCGGGCCAATTTACGCCAGCCGCAAAGCTCTCGAAAAAGCGGGCTGGAGCGCAAGCGATCTTGATCTTGTGGAAGCAAATGAAGCCTTTGCTGCGCAGGCCTGCGCCGTCAACAAAGAGATGGGTTGGGATCCAGAGATCGTCAACGTTAACGGCGGCGCAATTGCGATTGGCCACCCGATCGGTGCCTCAGGCTGCCGCGTTCTCAATACATTGCTTTTTGAAATGCAGCGCCGTGATGCCAAGAAAGGCCTTGCAACACTTTGCATCGGGGGAGGCATGGGCGTAGCACTTTGCGTTGAGCGCCCTTAACTTACCCGAAATAAAGACTTATCGCGGGGCGCTCCAGATGGAGCGCCCCGTTTTTTTGCCCCTGCAGCATTTTGCTTGCGCAACATTATTGCTTAAACTATACGCAATTGGTAATAGGATTACCTAATTTAAGTGTGGAGAATGACATCATGACAAGAACAGCATTGGTTACCGGCGGATCTCGTGGGATTGGGGCGGCGATTGCAAAACGGTTGAAAGACGATGGCTACAATGTTGCCGCGACTTATGCTGGCAATGATGATGCCGCCGCTGCCTTTACCGCTGAGACCGGCATCAAGACTTACAAGTGGAATGTGGCCGACTATGATGAGTCTGCTGCTGGGCTTGCGAAAGTCGAAGCCGAGGTTGGTCCGATTGATGTCGTGGTCGCAAACGCGGGCATTACGCGCGACGCGCCTTTCCACAAAATGACACCACAGCAATGGCACGAAGTGATCGATACAAACCTCACAGGTGTTTTCAACACGGTTCACCCGATCTGGAACGGTATGCGGGAACGAAAATTTGGTCGTGTGATCGTCATTAGCTCAATCAATGGACAAAAGGGCCAGTTCGCCCAAGTCAACTACGCAGCAACAAAAGCTGGGGACTTGGGGATTGTAAAATCACTGGCCCAAGAAGGTGCGCGCGCTGGTATCACCGCGAACGCGATCTGCCCTGGGTATATCGCCACAGAAATGGTCATGGCTGTTCCTGAAAAAGTCCGCGAGTCCATCATTGGCCAGATTCCAGCAGGCCGTCTGGGCGAGCCTGAAGAAATCGCGCGCTGCGTTGCCTTCCTCGCCTCTGATGACGCGGGCTTCATCAACGGCTCCACGATCTCGGCAAATGGTGGTCAGTTCTTCGTCTAAACGATCAACACCAAAGCTCTTGGCCGCGCTGAAAAGTGCGGCCTTTTCTATGTTCCTGCGATATAAAAAACGCGCCCCAAAATGTGAGGCGCGTTAAAAATGCATTTAAAATCAGGCTGATGTCGTCTCGAAGCGAGAGATTTGCTCTTTGATTTTAAGCTTTTGCTTTTTGAGGTCTGCGATTTCGGCATCTGAGGCACTTGGCGTGCGCTGGAGAGTTTCTACACGATCCGAGAGGGTCTGGTGTTTTCTCTTCAGTTCTTCAACATGGGAATTCAAGCTCATTGCAATCTCCTCTCAAAATGTTGCGTCTTCAGTCGAGCATATCAAACATAAGAAGTCACGCCGCAGATGCGAGAGGATGGGCAAAAAAATGCAATCATTTTTTCGGGAAGGGCAAAGACACAGCATTGCGCAAAACTTCGGCAATCTCATCCGTGTAGCTTTCTGCGTCGGCTGTGTGCGCAACGCCCTTATGCATCAAGAGCCCAGCATGCAAACGAAAGGCAGCGCGACCAGAGTGACGGGCGCGCAGCAAGACTAGCTGTGAGGGCTGGCCCGCGCGCGGCAGAATGGGCCATAGCTCACAAGAGCCAAGGTAGTCTGGTAGCCCTGCCAGCAGCTCAGGAACACGCTCGGCACGACAAATAAGCGTCAGATAACCTTTCGGCAGAAGGCGGCGCGCGGCGGCCTCAAGCCAGAGTGGAAGCGATGCGCCGCCCATTGCGGTTTCGCGGAGTGTGTCAGGGGCTTTGGAGCCTGTCTCACGATCAAAGTATGGAGGGTTGGTTAACACATGGTGAAAGCGCCGTTCTTTCAACGCGGCGGGCATGTCAGCAACGTCTCCTTGATGGACCGTGAAGGGGATTTCGTTCTCGGCTGCGTTCTTCTCGGCCAATTCGGCGTAAAACGGTTGGAGTTCCAAGCCATGCAGCTCCAAGCCCTCGACACGCCGCCCCAGACAGAGCGCGGCGGCCCCTGCCCCGCAGCCCAGATCAAGAACGCTCTCACCAGCTTTGGCGGCAATACTCGCCGCCAACAGCACAGGATCAACTCCTGCGCGGTAGCCTTGCTTTGGTTGCCAGAGCTTCAAGCGCCCGCCCAGAAAGGCGTCATGCGTGAGATCAGGGATGCTCATCGACGTCCAACCCGTTGTCCCGCAGTGTCTTTGCAGCCGCGTCATAATCTGCCTCGACGACCATAAGCCGGCGCGGGAAAATTCCTATGCCGCCTTCCAGCACGCTCATATTTACGTCCATTTCAAACACGGCTATACCCTCGCCCTGAAGCAGCGCTTGGGCAAAGGCCAGATCGGCCATATTGTTCGTGCTAAGAAGTTGTTTCATAAAGTGAATATGACCATTCGGCAGCAAATGTCGAGATGTCTGACGGGAGCGTGAAGAGCTTGAACGGATCGGCAAACAAACCGCACGAGAGACTGGCCGCACATTTGGCCGCAGGCATGGAGGCGGTCAACGTCTTGATCCGCGAGCGGATGGCCTCCAAACATGCGCCCCGCATCCCTGAAGTTACACAACATTTGGTTGAGGCGGGCGGCAAGCGCCTGCGCCCGATGCTGACACTCGCCGCAGCCGAACTTTGCGGCTATGAGGGCCCCTATCATGTGCATCTCGCAGCAACTGTAGAGTTCATCCACACGGCGACTTTGCTGCACGATGATGTGGTCGACGAAAGCGAAAAGCGGCGCGGCCGCCCGACGGCTAACCTCTTGTGGGACAACAAAAGTTCTGTTCTCGTTGGCGATTATCTGTTCTCGCGCTCGTTCCAGCTTATGGTGGAAACAGGCAATTTGCGGGTGCTTGATATTCTGGCCAATGCCTCAGCGACGATTGCCGAGGGCGAGGTTTTGCAGCTGACGGCAGCGCAGGATTTGGCCACAACAGAAGCGATCTATTTGCAGGTTGTGCGCGGCAAGACAGCTGCGCTTTTCTCAGCGGCCACGGAAGTGGGCGGCGTGATCGCTGGCGCGCCAGAGGCACAAGTGAAGGCGCTGTATGATTATGGTGATGCGCTTGGGATCGCCTTCCAGATTGTTGATGATCTACTTGATTACAAAGGGTTTTCAGGCGCAACAGGCAAGAACATTGGCGACGACTTCCGCGAGCGCAAGCTGACCCTGCCTGTGATCAAGGCGGTGGCCTTGGCGGACGCCGAGGAGCGTGCTTTCTGGAGCCGTACCATTGAAAAGGGCGACCAGCGTGACGGCGACCTTGAGCATGCCATTGATTTGCTTGAAAAACATGGTGCTTTGGAAGCCGCGCGGCAGGACGCCTTGGGGTATGCTGCCAAGGGGTGCGCGGCGCTTCAGGCGATGCCAGAGCACCCGCTGCGCGAGATGCTCGAATCTCTTGCAGAGTTCGTGGTGTCACGGATCAGTTAAGGCGGCGCCCCGCTTGGTTAACAGCGTGCTGAAGCGCTGATTCTAGGGGGGTGATATGCGTGCACAACCCGTGCACAAAGCGTGCACCGCGTGACTCGATAAAAGTTAACCGAAATTAAGATAACGCAGCGTGCGCTGGTGTAGGCGGGCTGCGCCGATCCTCGGGTTTGGCTAAGCGGCCGCGCGCTCGGACTGAAGCGCCTTGAGTGCCTCGGCGACAATTTGAAACGAGCGGATGCGCGCGGCGTGATCGTGGATCATACCAGTGACCATGAGTTCATCGGGCTCATGGCGCGCGATGAGCGCAGCGAGCTGAGCTTTGACTGTATCGGGCGCGCCTGTGGCCGAGCAGCCGAGCGCTTGGCGCACACCCGCAAGGACAGGCGCGGGCACTTCGGCCTCAATATCGTCGACGGGCAGCGGCAGCTTGCCGGGCCGGCCCGTCCGCAGACGGGCGAAGGCGAGCATTTGGGACGTGCGCAGAAATGCAGCCTCTTCATCTGTCTCTGCGGCGCAGGCCCCTGCGGCTACGACAACATAGGGCGCGGCGAGCCTGCCTGACGGGCGGAAACTGTTGCGATAAATATAAAGCGCCTCCTCCAAGAGATCGGGCGCAAAGTGAGAGGCGAAGGCATAGGGCAAGCCGAGCATGGCCGCGAGCTGAGCGCCGTAAAGCGAAGATCCAAGAATCCACACGGGAACCTCTGTGCCCTCACCCGGAATGGCGCGCACGCGGGCCCCTGACGTATCTCCAAAGTAGTGGAGCAGCTCCTGAACATCGGTTGGGAAACTGTCTTCGGGTGCCATGTGACGGCGCAGGGCGCGGGCGGTTTCCATATCGGTTCCAGGCGCGCGCCCAAGGCCGAGGTCTATTCTGTTCGGGTAGAGCGTGGCCAATGTGCCAAACTGCTCGGCGACAACAAGCGGTGCGTGATTGGGCAGCATCATGCCCCCTGCCCCGACGCGCATATGTTTGGTGGCCCCCGCCACATGGCCGATGACCACAGGGGTCGCGGCGCTGGCGATACCGGGCATATTGTGATGCTCTGCCAACCAGTAGCGGTGATAGCCTGCGGCCTCGGCCGCTTGGGCAAGGCCAACGGTATTGCGCAGGGCATCCGCGGCTGTCTGGCCCTCTGGGATTGGGGAAAGATCAAGGAGGGAGAAGTGTTTCATGCGCTAGGTGTAGGCTCGCGCACGGGACTTGCCAAGAGCTGATGGTGTGCGCTTGGCAGGCCGTAGAATGTGTGGAGTATGACGAAACGCCTGACAGGAAGTGCTTTAGAACGCCTCGGGGCGCGCCTCGCGGGCCATGTGGTCGAGCACGGCATTGACGAAGCTGGCTTCTTTGCCTTCGGGGTGGAACGCGCCTGCGACGTCGACAAACTCTTTGATCACGACTTTGGGCGGCGTGTCTGTCTGGCTCATTTCGGCCCCTGCGGCGCGGAAGAGCGCGCGCAATGTCGGATCAATCCGACCCAGCGGCCATTTGGCGACAAGGGCGCGGTCTGTCATTTGGTCGATGGCGGCTTGGTAGCTGACGGCGTTTTCCATCAGCGTGGCGAAGAGTTCCATATCGCCATCTTGCATCTCGCCCTCATCATAGGACGCGCCAAAGCGGTGCTCGGCAAATTCGGCCATCACGGCTTCGACCGTTTGATGGGAATGTTCCATCTGAAAAAGCGCCTGAACAGCATAGAGCCGTGCGGCAGATTTCATTTTGCGTTTTTGGTTGCCTGAGAGCGTCATGCGGATGGGTTGCCTTTGGTGGTTTGGGCCAGCTGATACTCTTCGGTGTCGGGTTTGAAACCTGGTGTAGCGCGCTGAGAGCCCCACTTACGGGCGAGCGCAACAAGATGCAAGGCTGCCGCAGCGGCTCCGCCACCTTTGTTCATGTCTGCTGGGTTGGCGCGCTCTTCGGCTTGGGCCATATTTTCAACAGTCAGGATGCCGTTGCCGATGAAGAGGCCTTGGAGGCCGAGGAGTGTGAGGGCGCGGGAGCTGTCATTGCAGACTGTCTCGTAGTGCGTGGTGGCGCCGCGGATGACGCAGCCCAGTGCCACATAGCCATCATAATTGGACAAGCGCTCGGCGGTTGCGATGGCGGTGGGCACTTCGAGCGCACCTGGCACTTCGATGAGATCACATGTCGCGCCTGCGGCAGCGATTTCGGCGCGGGCGCCTGCGATCATGTCATTGGTGATATCGCGGTAATAGGGCGCAACCACGATCAGGAGCTTTACGGGCGCATCAAAGCTCGGACGCGGCAGGATATAGTGGGACTGGGAGCTTGCCATGGATCAGGCCTCCGTGATCGGGCGTGTGCCAGTGATCGAGAGACCATAGGCGTCGATGCCGACATAGACGGTTTTGGGGGAATTTGTGAGCAGGGTCATTTCGGTGATGCCGAGGCTCGCGATAATTTGGGAACCAAGACCTGTGTGCTTGATGATACGCGGGGCGTCTTCATCGGAAGCGAATGTCAGGCGCGGGTGCGGTTCGCGGAAGAGGATGACCGCGCCACGGCCTTCAGCCGCGACGATGCGCATGGCTTTGTGCAGCTCATCAGAGGGCGTTGGGCCGAGGCCAAGCACATCCTCCAACTCGTTGAGCGCATGGGTGCGCACGAGGACGGGGGCCTCAGTGGTCACATCCCCTTTGAGGAGCGCGATATGCTCTGTTCCACTGATCTGGTCGGTGAAAACGCGCATGTCCCATGTGCCGCCAAACTCCGAGACGACGCTTTCTTGGCGAGTCTGGGTCACGAGGTTGTCGTGGGTGTGGCGGTAAGCGATGAGATCAGAGATGGTTCCGATTTTGAGGCCATGCTCGGCGGCGAACTCAACGAGGTCAGGCAAGCGGGCCATTGTGCCATCGTCTTTCATGATCTCGCAGATCACGCCCGCGGGCTTGCAGCCTGCGAGGCGGGCGATATCAACCGCGGCCTCGGTGTGGCCTGCGCGTACGAGCACGCCGCCGTTGCGGGCGCGCAGCGGGAAGACGTGGCCTGGCGTCGCGATGGCGGCGGAGGAGTTTTTCTCATTTATCGCTGTCGCAATGGTCAGGGCGCGGTCGGAAGCCGAAATCCCTGTGCTGACACCTTCGCGGGCTTCGATTGAGACGGTAAAGGCCGTCTCGTGGCGTGAAGAGTTGTTGACCGCCATCATCGGCAGGCCCAAGCGGTCGATCCGATCGGATGTCATCGGCAGACAAATCAGGCCGCGCCCGTGGGTGGCCATAAAGTTAACCGCGGCTGCGTCGGCAAATTCGGCAGCAATCACCAGATCGCCCTCGTTTTCGCGGTCTTCATGATCGACGAGAACAAACATCTCTCCCGCACGTGCGGCGGCAATGATCTCTTCAATCGGAGAAATCGCGCTTTTCAGGCTCGCTTCCAGCGGTCCGGGGGTCGTGTATGCGTTGTTCATGAGGGCCTCATTGCTTGCGCGAAAGGGCTTAGCAGGAGGGCGCGCTTTTGACCAGAGCCGGATGATAGGCCAGGTCTGATCACAACTTAGTTAATCATTTTGTGAGGTCTGATTAATCTTTCATTAATTTGTGTGTTTTATCACATTGCACCTACTTGTCAGGCAACGTGCGCGCCTGACCCTTTGAAAAGTCGCCCTTTTTTCGGAACATTCGAAAACGAAGAGGTCCAGCCATGACAGAAACCGACTACCTTTACACGCGCGCCGAGGCGCCTGATCTGCATGTTTTGAACTTCAAGGCCACGCGGGTTTGGTTTGCGACTTTGGCACTTGTTTTTGTGAATTATGGTCTTCTGACCAATTTGCTGGACTGGACATTTTACTGGCAGCCCGCGGGCGACAGCGCTGCGACAACGGTTGTGACGGCGCTCTCGATTTCTATAGGCGCAATCGTTTTCTTCCTCAGACAAAACAGCCTTCAAATCCAGCTCGGATATATTCTGACCTTTTTGGCACTCGGCCTTGCCATATCAACCCGCGCCTTAGAGCTATTTCCTGACAATGCAGGCTGGGCTTTACAGGGCAAAATGGGCTGGAATACCTTTACGGTTATCCTACTTCTCAGCCTCGCAGGCCTCCTGAGGCGGCGCTACTATAATGTCGCAGCTGTTGGCATCCTTGTTTCTATGATGTTTATTTTCAATGCGATCATCGGGCAGAGCTTTGGTCTGCGCCTGATCAGCGGGGAGATGTCCTTTGCCACGACAGGGGCTTTGCTCTTTCTCACATTGGCCACAGCCACACTCTTTACTGGCTTTAAGCCAACACGCGTTTTCTTTCTGAATTCCGAAATTGGGCAAGCCACCCGCTCTCTGGCTTTTGTCAGTATGGTCGCGCCTTTGGCCTGCGGCCTACTCTTGCACAATGTTCTGCTGCACACAGATCAGAAACTCCCAATTGAAGCACACCTGATTTCGATCATTATTTGGGCGGGATTATTGAACGCCATGCGGGCTGGCAACAGGCTGGAGAAAGCTGATGCATTGCGCCGTGCCGCAGAAGAGCGACTAGAGCGCATTGCCACCCATGATCCGCTGACAGGCTGTTTGAACCGTGCGGGGCTTGAGCAAGCGCAATACCGCACCCCCGCTGACACGGAGACTGATGAGAGCTGGGCTATTGGTGTATTTGATCTGGACCATTTCAAACGCATCAATGACACCTATGGCCACCGTATAGGCGACCGTGTGCTGCAAGAGGTTCGCCCCGCTTTGAGCCGCGTCATGCGGCCAGATGAACGGATCACGCGTTGGGGCGGAGAAGAGTTTGTGCTGTGCTTGCGTTATAGTGACCTGAAGGTTCTGGAGATGCGAGTTGAAGAGATGCGCCTTGCGCTTGCGAGTATTCCTGAGCGGTTAGAAACAGCGGGCAAGCTTACGCCACGCAGCGTCACAGCATCAGTTGGAGTGTGCCTCTACGAGGCGAGCCACGGCTTTGCCGAGACACTTGCCAAAGCCGATGACGCGCTTTTTACAGCCAAGAAAACAGGACGCGACCGTGTGGTTTTTTTCAACGATATCGCGCGCGGGACTGCGGCCAGCAGGCCCTGCCAACATACACCCAACCTCCCGCAAAAACCTGCGACAAGCGAAATGCAGCAGCGCGACATCTGGCTGACTGACATGAGGATTGCGTCCCACAGAGACTAGGCGCCGTGGGGCCGCCTCTGCCTCAGAACTGCCAGAGGCTTGGCACAAAGCGATACGCCTCGCCATCACGCATCACATGGCCGACCCCTGGGAAGGGGAAGTGATAGCCCAAGAGCGCAACACGGTCGGTTGCGGCCATATCAAGGAGCGCTTGGCGGGTTTTGACTGTCTGCTCTCCGTCCGCATCAAAGCCGTTGAACCATGTCGGCTGGGCAAAGTTTGTCCAAGCATGGCTCATGGCGTCGCCCAGCGCGATCAGGGATTGATCGCCGCTGTCCAGACGCACAGACATATGGCCCGGCGTGTGACCCGGTGTGTTGATGAGCGTGACACCAGAAACAACTTCGTAGCCCTCACTTGCCAGCGTCCACTCGACACCTTCTGTGGCAAAGCTGTTGACCGCGCCAGCGACGAACTGGAGCATTTCAGGGCTGACCTGATCTGCGAGGCCGTCTTGGCTCCAGTAGGCATGCTCTGCCTCGCCGATGATATATTCGGCTTCGGGGAAGAGCGGCTCATCAAAGTCGTCGCGGATGCCCCAGATGTGATCGGGGTGCGCGTGGGTGATCACGACATGGGTGATGTCACTTGGGGTGAGACCTGCGGCTTCCAGATTGCTGACAAGGCGGCCTGTGGTTTCGAACCAGCGGTTGCCAGAGCCGACATCTACGAGAATTTTAGCCTCGGCTGTCTCGATCAGGAGGTGATTTGTATGGCTGTAGCCCTCTTCGGGCGAGAGATAATGCGCGGTGAGGAAGGCCTGCACCTCTTCGCGGGGGGCGTTGACCCCAAGGCCCGTTGTGGGCACGGAAAAGAAGCCATCAGACAGGATTGTGAGCTGGGTTTCGCCCATGGAAAAGCGGAAAACACCGCCATTGCCTGCTGCGGGAGCGCCAAGCGGCGCGGCGGACGCCTGCGCCAGCGTGGCGGGCAGCGCAAAGGCAGGCATCGCTGCGGCAATTTTGAGGATGTCACGGCGGGTTGGTTTGATCAGGCTCATGGCAGGCTCCCTTGTTTGATTTTGGGGGAGTCTAGGGCCGCGCGCGCCAAACGCAATGCTTTTCGTGAATGTGTTAGATGCTTTCGGCGAGGCGAGCGACGTAGCGCGCGAGCGTGTCGATTTCGAGGTTGATCAGGTCACCAACTTCAGCGGCGCCCCATGTGGTCGCGTCTTTGGTGTGGGGGATGAAATTGATCCCGAAGCTTGCGCCCTCGACCTCGTTGACGGTGAGCGATGTGCCGTTCAAAGCGACGGAGCCTTTGGGCGCGATGAAGCGTGCGAGCTCTTTTGGGGCTTCGAGCGTGACGCGGGTGCTGTCACCTTCGTCTTTCATGGCGGTGATGCGCGCGACGCCATCGACATGGCCAGAGACGATATGACCGCCAAGCTCATCGCCGACTTTGAGCGCGCGCTCAAGATTGACGCGACCGCCTTTAACCCATGTGCCGATGTTGGTTTTCGCCACGCTTTCGGCGGAGATCTGAACGTCAAACCATCCCTCGCCCAGCGCTATGGCTGTGAGGCAGACGCCGTTGCAGGCGATGGAGGCGCCGATATCAACTGTTTTGGTGTCATAAGACGTGCCGATGCGCGCGCGCAGGTCGCCGCGCTGCTCAAGCTCAAGAATGGTGCCGATATCTGTGATGATGCCTGTGAACATGGGGCTGCCTTTCGCGCTGATGGGTTTTACTAGCGCGGGCGCAGGCGAGCTGCAAGAAAGCGCTGGCCTTTACAGGCGCATTCACCATATTTTCACCACAGTCAGCGTTTATGAAAGGGTGAAGAGTATTCCAACCAGCGCGAGACATATGGGCAAAATCACTGGTGATAACCGCGTTTTCCTGTTTTTGCAGGGGCCGCACGGGCCGTTTTTTCACCTTTTGGGGAAAATGCTGGAGCGTGCGGGCGCGAGCGTTTGGCGTGTCGGGTTTAACGCGGGCGACCGCGCCTTCTGGTTTAGCCCTAAGAGCTATGTTCCCTATCGTGGGACGCTGGCACAGTGGGATGCACGGTTTGCGGAGATTGTCGCAGAAAAGGGCGTCACCGATATTGTGCTTTATGGCGACACGCGACCCATTCATGCGCAGGCTGTGGCCGCAGCAAAAGCCTTGGGCCTTGGCATTCATGTCTTTGAAGAGGGTTATATGCGGCCCTATTGGGTGACCTACGAGCGCGGCGGCAGCAACGGCAACTCGCGGCTCATGAAGATGTCGCTGAACGAGATGCAAGCGGGGCTGGCCCATACGGATATGGACACACCTCTGCCCCCTGCCCGCTGGGGCGACACGCGCCAACATGTGTTTTATGGTGCGCTCTACCACTGGTTTGTGATGTTTCGGAACGGGCAATACCGCAACTTCCAGCCTCACCGCGCGCTGAGCGTGACAAAAGAATTCCAGCTTTATCTCAAGCGCCTTCTGCTCATGCCGTTTCAGGCCTTGGAGCGGGGCGTGGCCACTTGGCGTATTCGCCACGGCGGCTTTCCCTATCATCTGGCGCTTTTGCAGCTTGAGCATGACAGCAGCTTTCAGATGCACTCACCTTTCAACACGATGACCGAGTTTCTCGAAGTTGTGATGCGCGGCTTTGCTGAAGGTGCGCCGAAGCACCATCACCTTGTTTTCAAGGCCCATCCGCTTGAGGACGGGCGCGTGCCACTGCGCCGCGAGATCAAACGACTGGCACGAGAACTGGGGCTGAGAGGCCGCGTTCATTATGTGCGCGGCGGAAAGCTTGCCGCGCTTCTAAGCGATGTACGCAGTGCTGTGACCGTGAACTCAACCGCTGCGCAGCAAGTCTTGTGGCGGGGTATTCCGCTCAAGGTGTTTGGCCGTGCGGTCTATGACAAGCCCGAGTTTGTCTCAACCGAGCCGTTGGCGACCTTTTTCAGCGCGGCGAAGCGACCTGACCACAAGGCCTATCAGGATTATCGCCGCTATCTGTTGGAAACCAGTCAAGTTCCAGGCGGGTTTTATTCTTCCCGCGGACGGCACCAGCTGATGCGCATGGTGGTTGATATGATGCTGACTGCGGATGATCCTTATGAGGCCTTGGAGGCAGGAACCGCGGCTCCGAGGCAACAGTTGCGTCTGGTGCAATAAGCCCGCGCAAGTCTAAAGCTTTATTTTTAAATTCATCTGGGTTACGCTTGCCTCAATAACGGCGCGCAAAGTGCTGAATCTGAGGCAGAATAATAATAGGTCGAGGAGACCGAGCAGTGAAACCCGTAACTCCTAGCTGGGCGCGTTTTGTCGCGCTGGTTGCCGCTCTTGCGGTTGTATCATCTTGTGGCCTGCCGCGATCAGGCCCCAACAAACGCGAAATTTTTTCAGGATCTGTACAGCAAAGCGGCGACGCTTTTGTTATCTCGGTCAATGACCGTGTGACCCGCGCGACAGGTATTGTACCAGCCCTTGGCTTCTCGGATGCGTTCAAAAACGCAGGCCTTATTGGCTCGGACACGATCCGCCCCGGGGATACGCTCGGCCTGACAATCTGGGAAAACGTCGATGATCCACTGCTTGGTTCATCTGGACCCACAGGCTCAGGCGCTGCTGTGCTCGAAGAAGTGCAGGTCGATGGTGCGGGCTTTATCTTTATTCCATACGCTGGGCGCATTCGCGCCGCGGGCAACACGCCTGAAGGCATCCGCAAGACCATCACTCGCAAACTTGGCGAACAGACCCCTGACCCACAGGTTCAGGTCCGCCGCCTCGCGGGCGACGGTGCAAGCGTCAGCTTGATTGGTGCGGTTGGCGGCCAAGGCGTCTTTCCTATCGAGCGCCCCACGCGTACGCTTTCGACGATGATGGCGCAGGCTGGCGGCATCACGATTGAACCAGAGATTGCCCAGATCACTGTGATCCGTGGCAACATGCGCTCGAAGGTCTGGTTCCAAGACCTCTACAAATACCCGCAGCTTGATATCGCACTACGCGATGGCGACCGTATTCTTGTCGAAGAAGACACTCGCAGCTTTACCGCTCTTGGTGCGACTGGCACGCAAGCGCGTGTGGCTTTTGAAAGCCAGACCTTGAGCGCGATCGAAGCGATTGCGCAAGTGGGTGGCCTCTCGACTTCGGCGGCTGACCCGACCGGCGTGTTTATTTTCCGCAACGAACCTGCCGATATTGCAAATATGGTAATGGGTCGTCAGGATTTGCAGGGCGCGCAGCGGCTTGTTTATGTGCTGGATCTGACGCAGCCCAACGGTATGTTTTTGGCGCGTGACTTCTCTGTGCGCGACAGTGACACGCTCTATGTGACCGAAGCACCGTTTACACAGTGGGATAAGACGATCTCGGCTCTGACTGGCTCTTTGGCCACCGTCGACACGCTCACGACACTTGGTTCTGGCGGCTAAAGCCAAGTGGCTGATCTGCCCGATACATTCAAAGCCGCCGGTGCTGAAGAGCGTCGGCGGCTTTACTATTATACCGCTGGTTTTCTGCGCCAGCGCCGTGTGCGACGGATTTTAAAACTTGCAGGTTATGATCTGAAACTTGGCAAGCCAACCTCCGACGACAGCGTGGCAGTTTGGGGCCGTTCGCCCTATGCGGCACGGGGCGAGGCTATGGCAGCAAAGACAGGTGCCAGCCTTTTGCGCGTCGAAGATGCGTTTCTGCGCTCGCTTCATGCGGGGCGCGCGGGCGAACCACCTTTGGGGCTGATGATTGATGACATTGGCATCTATTTTGATGCGAGCGCCCCCTCGCGGCTGGAGCAGATTCTAGCGGGCGACCCGCTGGATAACGCCGACGAGCTCAAGCGCGCCCATGCCGGAATTGCTCGGATGAGAGAGGCGCAGCTCAGTAAATATACGAGCTATGACCCAGAGACGCCCTGCCCCAAGGCTGGATATGTGCTTGTGATCGACCAAACGCGCGGGGATGCTTCTGTGACCCATGGGCGTGCGGATGCGAATACTTTTAAGGAAATGCTGTACTATGCGCAGGAAGATAATCCTGGCGCGCGGATTGTGATTAAGACCCACCCAGAGACACAGGCGGGCTATCGGCAGGGGTATTTCAGCAAAGCCGACACCAGCCCCAAGATCAGCCTGTTTGACGGGGCTGTCAGCCCTTGGGCGCTGATGGAGGGAGCTGTTGCCGTATATACTGTGACCAGTCAAATGGGCTTTGAGGCGATCTTGGCTGGGCATCGACCACATGTATTTGGCCAGCCGTTTTATGCAGGTTGGGGGTTGTCGGAGGATCGTAATCCGCACGCCCTGCCCCGCCGTGGGCGGGTGCTGACGAAGGCGCAGCTTTTTCTTGGGGCGATGATCAAAGCGCCAACATGGTATGATGCACACAACGATTGTTTGGCGCGGTTTGAGACTGCCCTCGGCAGCTTTGAAGCCGAGGTGCGCGCGTGGCGCGAGGATCGTGAGGGCTGGCAGGCGGCAGGGATGCGGCTTTGGAAGCGCGGGCCATTGCAGCAATTTTTTGGCCGATACAAGCGGGTGCGATTTCGGAACAGCTCCAAAGTCACTGGACAGGCGATGATCTGGGCGGGCAAGGCGCAAGAAGGTGACAGACGAGCGCGGCTTGAAGACGGGTTTTTGCGCTCGCGAGGGCTTGGCGCGGCTTTGACCCCGCCTCTGAGCCTCGTGCTTGACGACCTTGGGATTTATTACGACCCGACCCGCGAAAGCCGGCTTGAACGACTGGTGGCAGCGCGGGCCACCTTGAGGGCGGATCAGACTGCGCGCGTCCGCGCGCTGATAGAGACGATATGCGCTCAAGGCGTAACGAAATACAACCTCAAGGGCCAAGTCCCCGATCTCCCAGAGGGGCGGCGCATTTTGGTTCCAGGGCAAGTGGAAGACGATGCCTCGATCCGTCTTGGTGCGGGGGAGGTTTGCACAAACCTTGACCTGCTGTCCGCAGCGCGGGCGGCGAACCCTGACGCGATCATTGTTTTCAAACCCCACCCTGACGTAGAGGCCGGACTGCGACCTGGCGCAGTGGCGCCCCAAGATTTGGTTGGGCTGGCGGATGTATTGGTAGAAAATGCAGATGCGGCGGCACTTTTCGGCAAGGTCGAGGAAGTCTGGACCATGACCTCTTTGCTTGGATTTGAGGCGCTTTTGCGTGGTCTAAAAGTAACCACAACAGGCGCACCGTTTTATGCGGGATGGGGGCTAACGACAGACAAGGGCCGTGTGCCTGCGCGGCGCGGGCGGCATGTGAACCTTGAGAGCCTCGCCCATGCGGCCTTGATCGACTATCCACGCTATTTTGACCCTGTGAGCAAACTGCCGTGCAGCCCAGAGCTAGCGTTAAAGCGACTGAGCGAAGGCGGCTTTCAGCATGGCCCCGCCAACCGACTGCTGGCAAAGCTTCAAGGCGTCTTTGCGAGCTATGCCCATTTCTGGCGCTGATTGAAGCGACGGGGGCTTATGCCTATCTTAGGGCAAAGGAGCCTCGACATGCGTGTGTTTGGATTAAGTGTCATAGTTGCTGGCTGCGCCTGTGCGGCCAGTGCCTTTACAGCGGTAAACGGGATCAACGCATTTACCGAAGGGGGTGATGCGCGCTTTGAAGTGATTTCAGAGCGCGGCTCAGGTCCACGCGAAATCTGGTGTGCGGCGGCCCAATATGCGCGAGTTGTTCTTGGAGAGGCCCCAAATACCCGGATTTATATCGCTCGCGCGATGGGGCCTTCGCCGCAGCATAACACCAAAAACTCCGTCAGCTTTACAACCCAACCAGACTCCACGCTCGCATCAGGACCACGGCCTGGGGACGGTGGGAATTACTCTGTCTCGCTCAAGACAACAGGTTTTAGTCTCAGGCTCGCTCATGCCGAAGGGTTTTGCCCTCGTATCATTGAAGAGTGGCTCGACTGAACAATGCAGGACACTTTCCATATCGCAACACGCGGCCAAGGGCTTTACGAGTTTACCCCCGATGTGGCGGAGCTCTTGGTAGGCCAAGGCGACGGGCTTCTCACGCTGATGGTGCGCCACACCTCCTGTTCGCTTCTCATTCAGGAAAACGCCGACCCAGACGTACAGACCGACTTGAACGCTTATTTTGGACGTCTTGTGCCGCCCTCTAACGACCCGTCGATGGGATACCTGCGCCATACTTACGAAGGCCCTGATGACATGCCCGCGCATATCAAAGCGGCAATGATGCCTGTCTCATTGAGCATCCCTGTGATGGGCGGGCAGATGCGGCTTGGCACATGGCAGGGGATCTATCTTTTCGAGCATCGCGATGCGCCGCATCGACGCGAAGTGGCCGCATATTTTGCGCCTGATCGCGGCCTTTAGGCCACACGGGAACCAAACTGCCACATTCCCCCTATGGCCTATCTTGGGGGTGCATTTGCCCCCTACCCAAAGCCTAGCGTCTGGCCTATAGTGCCTGTGGATAAGTGGGGGCCAACCCCACATCTTTGAGGCGGAACAAGAAAAGAAGGGGGACGGCCTATGCGCTGCCCGTTTTGCGGAAACATCGACACCCAAGTAAAAGACTCGCGCCCAGCCGAAGACCATGTGTCTATTCGGCGTCGGCGCTTTTGCCCTGCCTGTGGCGGGCGTTTCACCACATATGAGCGCGTCCAACTGCGCGATCTTGTCGTGATCAAAACCAACGGCAAGCGCGAAGACTTTGACCGCGATAAGCTCGAACGCTCTATTCGTATGTCCATGCAAAAGCGCCCAGTTGAGCCTGAGCGGATTGATCAGATGATCTCGGGAATCGTGCGCAGGCTAGAAAGCCAAGGCGAGACGGATATTCCATCACGCGTGATTGGTGAGATTGTCATGGAGACGCTCGCACGGATCGACACCGTGGCTTATGTGCGTTTTGCAAGTGTTTACAAGAACTTCCAAGCGGCCGACGACTTTGACAAATTTGTCAGCGAGCTGCGGCCGGACGTGAAACCTGAAGACAAGTGAGCCAGTCTGACGACAGCTATATGCGTGCCGCCCTTGGACTGGGGCGGCGCGGGATGGGCCAGACATGGCCCAACCCTGCCGTTGGCTGTGTGATTGTGAACGCGGGCCGCATTGTGGGCCGCGGTCATACGCAAGCAGGCGGGCGCCCGCATGCTGAAACCGTCGCTCTGGCGCAAGCTGGAGCGCAAGCACGCGGGGCCACGGCCTATGTTACGCTAGAACCTTGCGCGCATCAGGGACAAACGCCACCCTGCGCGAACGCTTTGATTGAAGCAGGGATCGCGCGGGTTGTTGCGCCATTTGAAGACAATGATGCGCGCGTCTCAGGGCGTGGATTTGAGATGCTGCGCGCGGCGGGCATAGAGGTTTTGCTTGGGGTCTGTACGGAAGAGGCGGCCCGCGATCACGCTGGGTTTATGAAGCTCCAGACGATGGGACGGCCTTTTGTGACGCTCAAACTTGCCAGCAGTTTTGATGGGCGCATCGCAACGGCCACAGGCGAGAGCCAGTGGATCACGGGGGCGGCGGCACGTGCCGATGTGCACCGACTGCGCGCATGCCATGACGCTGTGATGGTGGGTGGCGGCACGGCGCGGGCGGACGATCCTATGCTCACGGTGCGCGGCCACGGCGATGTGCGCCAGCCTGTGCGGGTGATCGTCTCGCGCCACCTTGATCTGCCAATGATGGGCAAGCTCGCGATGAGTGCGAAAGAAGTGCCGCTCTGGCTCTGCCACGGGTCGGATGCGGACAGTTACTTGACCGAGGCTTGGAGCGGTATCGGTGCGCGGCTTTTGCCATGCGGCTTGCGCGGACGGCAGCTTGATATTGTCTCGGTGCTCGACGCTCTGGGCGCGGCGGGGCTGACGCGGGTGTTTTGTGAAGGTGGCGGGGCTTTGGCGGCCTCGTTGCTTGGGGAAAATCTCGTCGACGAACTTGTCGGCTACACCGCAGGGCTCGCAATTGGCGCAGAAGGCTTGCCTGCGATTGGGGCAATGGGGCTTGAGCGGCTCACACAAGCGCCACGCTTTGAGCTTCTAGAAAGCCGCGCTGTGGGCGTTGATGTGATGCACCGCTGGGGGCGCAGGCTTTAACGAAAAAGAGCCCCGAAGGGCTCTTTTGCATTACTGATCGAGGAAGCTGCGCAGTTTGCGGGAGCGGCTCGGATGCTTCAGTTTGCGAAGCGCTTTGGCTTCGATCTGGCGGATGCGCTCGCGCGTAACACTGAACTGCTGCCCGACTTCTTCGAGCGTGTGATCTGTGTTCATGCCGATACCGAAACGCATGCGCAGCACGCGCTCTTCGCGTGGTGTCAGCGAAGCGAGAACACGGGTTGTTGTCTCTTTGAGGTTCTCCTGAATGGCGGAGTCCAGAGGCAGAACGGCGTTCTTGTCTTCGATGAAATCACCGAGCTGTGAATCTTCCTCATCGCCAATCGGCGTTTCAAGGCTGATCGGCTCCTTGGCGATCTTCATCACCTTGCGGACCTTCTCAAGCGGCATTTGCAGCTTTTCGGCCAATTCTTCGGGCGTCGGCTCACGGCCAATTTCGTGAAGCATCTGGCGGCCTGTCCGCACAAGCTTGTTGATCGTTTCGATCATATGTACAGGGATACGGATCGTGCGGGCCTGATCCGCGATGGAGCGCGTGATCGCCTGACGGATCCACCATGTTGCATAGGTCGAGAACTTATATCCACGGCGATATTCGAACTTGTCGACCGCTTTCATGAGGCCGATGTTACCTTCCTGAATGAGATCCAGGAATTGCAGGCCACGGTTTGTATATTTTTTGGCAATCGAAATAACGAGGCGCAGGTTGGCTTCGACCATTTCTTTCTTCGCCTGACGGGCCTCTTTTTCGCCCTTCTGGACCTGACCGACGATGCGACGGAACTCAGAGATATCAAGGCCGACATATTGACCGACTTGGGCCATTTCAGCGCGCAGCTCGTCGACTTTATCGGCGGAGCGCTCGATAAACATCTGCCAGCCACGGCCCGCTTTCTCCGCCATGTCTTCCATCCATGTCGGATCAAGCTCGCGACCGCGGTATTCATCAACGAATTCCTTGCGGTTGATGCGGGCCTGGTCCGCCAGTTTGACCATGTTGGAGTCAATCTGCATGATCCGGCGGTTGATGCCGTAGAGCTGGTCAATCAACGCTTCGATACGGTTGTTGTGCAGGTGAAGCTCGTTCACGAGGAGCACGATTTCGGAGCGCAGTTTTTGGTATTTCTTCTCTGCTTTGTCAGAGAAGCTGCTGTCTTCGTTCAGCGTGGCCGAAATACGGCTGTCCTGCATCTCCGAGAGCTTTGTGTAGGCGTCGGCGATCTGGTCGAGGGTTTCGAGCACGCGGGGCTTCAGCGCGGCTTCCATCGCGGCGAGCGACATGTTGGCCTGTTCGTCGTCATCCTCGTCGTCATCATCTTCTTTGATGAGCGGGTTGCCGTCGGCGTCGAGCTCAGGGCTGGCGTCATCGCGGCCGGGAGCAGATGTTACATTCGCAGCGGCCGCGCCCGCGGCAACCGGACCTGCACCAACCTCGCCTTCTTCGCCAAGCTGATTGCCGAAGGTTGTTTCAAGGTCGATCACGTCGCGAAGGAGAATATCTTCTGAGAGAAGTTCGTCGCGCCAGATCGTGATCGCCTGGAAGGTCAGCGGGCTTTCGCAAAGCCCGAGGATCATTGTGTTCCGGCCCGCTTCGATACGCTTGGCGATGGCGATTTCGCCTTCGCGCGAGAGCAGTTCGACAGAGCCCATTTCGCGCAGGTACATGCGCACAGGGTCATCGGTACGGTCGAGCTTTTCGGACGTACCCGAACCAAGCGTCAGCTCGCCCTTCTGGCCCATAGTGACCAGATCGCCCTGCTTTTGCTCTTCTTCTTCGGCTTCTTCATCTTCGATGATGTTGATGCCCATTTCCGACAGCATCGACATCACGTCTTCGATTTGTTCGGAGCTGACCTGTTCGGGCGGCAAGACTTGGTTGAGCTGATCGTAAGTGATGTAGCCCTTCTCGCGCGCCTCGGCGATCATCTTTTTGACCGCCGCTTGGCTCATATCAAGGGAGCCGTCGCTGTCGTCTGCGTCGGGCTTGCGCTCATCGTTGTCTTTTGCAGCCATGGTTTGCTCCTTCGGAACTGGATCGCGGGTGATTCGCTTTTAACCGAATCATCGGCTTTACGAAGTGATTCGCAACCCGTTTACCCTGTTTTGGTTAGCGCTTCCTCACGAAAACGCATTAATCTGACGAATCAGTGTGACCAATCTGCGCCATGAGCGCCGCAAAGGCCTCACGTTCGGACTTACTGATTCGAGCGCCGTTCTTGCCGAGGTCGTATTCGGTGTTGTCTTCCTGTGTGCCACTTTGCGCGCGCCCCACAGCTGCGGCGGCCTGAGACAGCCGCCACGTCACGGCTTCGTCGGCCAAATGGGCAAGGTCTTCCTCGGCTTCGGCGATTTCGGCTTTGAGCCCCCGGTGGGCCTCAAGTTTGGCGAGCTCCTCGGCCAATGTCATGCGCACGAGGTCTTCGTCCGCCGCCTCTTTGAGCGCGGGGACTATGCGCAGATGGGGGGTGGCGAGCAGATTTTCAAGCGTCTCATAGCCCAAACGTTCGGCGGCCTCTTCATAGGCGGCGTCATAGGCTGTCGATCTGAGGCTCAAGACGACATGGCGCAAAGCTGAAAGCTCTGGCGTGTGGCAATCCATCCGCTCCAATGCGTAGTCAAAGTCGCGCGCAAGCGAAGGATGCCGCAGGAGCATGGCCAGAATGACAGTGATGCGCATGCGCTCTTGGGAGGCGTCGTTGCCTGCAGCGAGGTAGCTGTTTTTTGTTTCCGTGAGGACAGGCGGCTGCGGCGGCTGCCATCCGCCTTTGCCACGGGTCTTTTGAAAGCCGCCTTGCCGCTGCCCGCCGCCCGAAGGCGCCCACGCCTCACGTTTGGGGCGAAAGAGATCATAACGCATCTCTTTGATCGCCTCGCCGTAATGGCTTCGAATAGAGGGATCGCGGATCAGCTTGATTTTCTCACGTAATGCCTTGTCGAGTGCAGCCTTGCGCTCGGGGCTGTCATATACGCGACCTTCGGTTTCGCGGCTCCACAGGAGGTTGACCATGGGGATGGCCTCCTCAACGAGCTTGCGTACAGCCCCTGCTCCCTCGGCGCGGATCATATCGTCTGGGTCTTTGCCCTCGGGCATCAGCGCAAAGCGCAGAGATTTGCCCGCTTCAAGCAATGGCAAAGCGATATCAACCACGCGGTGCGCGGCACGAAGGCCGGCGGTATCGCCATCAAGCGCGATCACTGGCTCATCGGAGACACGCCAGAGCATCTGGAGCTGATGCTCGGTGACGGCTGTGCCGAGCGGCGCAACGGAGCCTTCAAACCCCGCCTCTGAGAGCGCGATCACATCCATATAGCCCTCGGCTACAATCAAGGGCGCGCCCTTGCCCGCCGCCTCGCGCGCGGGCGCGTGGTTGTAAAGCGTGCGGGATTTGTCAAAGAGCGGTGTCTCTGGCGAGTTGAGATATTTGGCGTTGTCGGCGGGGTCCATCGCGCGGCCACCAAAGGCGATGCAGCGTTTGCGGATGTCGCGGATCGGGAACATGATCCGGTTGCGGAACGTATCATAGGGCTTGCCGCCCTTTGCGCTCGGCTTGGCGAGACCCGCCTCAATGATCAGATCGGGCGCAACGCCTTTGCCTGTGAGGTGATCCCAAAGATTTTGCCAGCCGTCGGGGGCAAAGCCGATTTCAAAGCGCTCTTGTGTGCTCTCTTTGAGGCCGCGCTTGTCCAGATAATCACGCGCAGGCGCACCAGCCCCTGTCTTGAGCTGGAGGCGGTAGAATTGCACCGCCTGTTCCATCACTTTGGCGAGCTCTGTGTGCTTGTCAGCCTTTTCCTGAGCGCGCGGATCGCGTTCGGGGATCGGCATACCTGCCTCACGAGCCAGTATCTCAACGGCCTCCATGAAGCCGACATTTTCTGTGTCTTTTATGAAGGAAATCGCATCACCTTTGGCGTGACAGCCAAAGCAATAATAATAGCCCTTGCGGTCATCGACATGAAAGGAGGCGGATTTTTCGTGATGAAAGGGGCATGGTGCCCACATGTCGCCCTTGCCTTGGTTTGACTTGCGCTGATCCCACATGACTTTGCGGCCCACGACCTGCGAGAGCGAGGTGCGGGTACGAAGCTCATCAAGAAATCCGGGTGGCAGCGACATCTGCCTAATATGGGGCCTGAGCGCGCGGGCGGCAAGCGCTCAAACGTAACTTACTCGGGCTCAAAGGCCGCGCATTGTTCAATGAAGACTGCGGGCACATCATTGGCCTTCAAGTCTTTGCGCGGCAAAGTGTAAATATAGCCGACCAGCAGAGGGATTGCGCCTTGGAGCGCCTCTTCTGTGCTGGCCTTGATGGCTTCTTTGGCTTTGGTCTCGTTGGTTCGCTTGAGGCGTAGTGCAACGGCCTTCGTCACAATCTCGCCTTGGGCTTCACAGCGCGCTTTGCGCTCTTGGGCTGTTTCGGCCTGAGCCGTTGTCGCTGCGGTCATCAGCATGAAGGCGACTGTGGTTGTGAGCAGGTGTTTCATGGCGTCTCTCTTCTCAGTTTCAGCCAAGCCTAGCGGAGCAGGCCGGGAGAGTCAGCGAAGAATTCCGCAGACAGTCACGCAACCGGCACAAGCGCGCCGATCAGGGCCTGTATTCACCGCGTGCCATATGCCAATGCAACATAATCGGCGGGGCAAAGAGCAGAAGCCAGCCAAACGTCAGGTAGACATAGATCAGCGCGGGCCACCAAAGCACAGCAAAGACAAGGCCGACAGCGCCCGCCATACGGATCGCCTGTTTTTGCGGGAGAAACCGCAAGAGGCCCAGCTGAAGAAGCTTGCCGCCATCCAGCGGCTGTACAGGAATGAGATTGAAGACAAAGAGCGCAAGATTCAGCCGGGCAAAGAGCATGAGATAGCTGCCGATCGCATCTAAGCCCATCGCAGGGCTTGAAAAAATCCACCAAGACAAAAGCGAGGCCAGCGCCCAGAGCGCAAGGTTGACCAGCGGTCCCATAGCGACAATCAGCTCTTGCTGGTGGCGGGAGGCAGAGCGCGCATGTTCACAAAAGCCGCCACCGCCATGAAGCACGATCCGCGTCACAGGCACGCCTTGGATGAGGCACCCCCAAGCGTGGCCAAGCTCGTGCAGATAGATTGACGTGAGAAGCATCGCCACAAGGATGCCAACCCAGAGGATATTACTCAGCCCCGCAAGAAAAAGAAGTAGACCGGCCAATATGACAAGCGACTGGCTAACATCGACGCGCACGCCGAAGAGACCTTTCACAGAAAACAGCGTTGGACCCGTTTGAAACATGGCGCATGTTTGCGCCGAAGTCTTGGCAGCAGCAAGTGCAAAAGGCGCTGGTTTTGGATTTGTGAGCGGGTAAACTGAAGCCATGACAGAGCATATTGTGATATTGACGGGCGCAGGCATATCGGCCGAAAGCGGGCTTGGAACCTTTCGGGACGAGGGAGGGCTTTGGGCGCAGCACAGGATCGAAGATGTGGCGACTCCCGAAGGGTTCGCGCGTGATCCGGAGCTTGTGCAGAGATTTTACAACATGCGTCGCGCGGAAGCCGTCAAAGCCGCGCCCAATGCAGCGCATCGCGCCTTGGCTGCCCTTGAGGCGGTACACGATGTGCTTATCGTCACACAGAATGTTGACGGGCTTCACGAGGCCGCAGGATCAAAAAACGTGCTTCACATGCACGGAAGCCTTGCGCGCGCGATGTGTGCCACCTGCCAAGCGCGGTGGGATGCGCCTTTGGTCATGACTGTGTCTGATGCCTGCCCGAGCTGCGGCGCAAAGGCCACGCGGCCTGACATCGTCTGGTTTGGCGAAATCCCTTACGGGATGGAAAAAATCGACGCGGCCTTGAGCCAAGCCACGCTTTTTGCCTCGATCGGCACCAGTGGCAATGTCTACCCTGCAGCAGGCTTTGTCGCCGAGGCGCGCCGCCTTGGTGTGCCCACGGTTGAACTCAACCTTGAGCCATCTGCGGGGTATTCGATGTTTGACGAGGTGCGGATCGGCCCTGCGAGCGAGACGGTTCCCGAGTGGGTTGCCGACTTCTCCTAACCCTTCAGCTCTTTCGTTCCAGAAATATCCCGAGGGGCGTGTCATAAGCCCTAAGGCTTATGACATGGGGGCAGAGCCCCTACTGAGCGGCACCGACATGCAGCGCGACCCCTTGAAGATCAGCTGTCGCCGTCTTTTTTCATTGTGCCGTGGTTCATCTGCATACCGCCGTGCATGGGCTTGCGCTCCAGATCGACTGGCACTTCGACAACAACATCGCCAGCCTTCTCAAAGGTCAATGTGACCGTGACCATATCATCTTGCTCCATGGCGTCGTTGAGGCCCATGAACATAACGTGCTGACCGCCACGTTGCATCATGATGGTCTCGCCTGCGGCAACAGGGAAGCCCTCTTCAACATGGGTCATTTTCATAACGCCGTTTGCGTCTTCGATATGGGTGTGAAGCTCGACGCGCTTCGCAATCTCCGAGCTTGCGCCAATCAGGCGATCGTCTTCACCTGTGTGATTCTCGATCACGATAAAGGCCGCGCCTGCGGAGGCGCTCATGCCTGCCGCGCGGGCATAGCTGTCTTTGATCATCATGCCATCGGCAAAGGCCGGCATCGCGAGGGCAGCAGCGGCAACGGCCGCCATAAGAGTCGTTTTGAGAGTCATAGCTCTACCTTTCAGTGAATTTATAAAGAGTTAGGGTGGCCCAAAGGCCTGTCTGTAAAAAATCAGACGGTTGCGGGCGGGCCGCGAGCGCTGGCTTTTAAGATGCCGAGAGCGGGCGCGCGCGCTCCATGGGTAAAGCTTACGCGCTCGCCCCCGACCATCACGCGCAGCGGCGCCGTGACGGGGGCGGAAAAATCAGCAAATAGAGCAAGGGCACACTCAGGGCAGATATGGGCGGGGCCCGTGGGCTGGCCTGAGGCATCAACTGACACGGCCAGAGGGCCAGTGCCTGTGCAAATGACTATCTCACCTGTTGGCGAGGTCATCATGCGAGCTTCGGCCATAGCTTGCCCTGTGAGCACCAGAACGGCGACCACAAAGGCGGAGATATATGAGCGCAAAGCTTTCATAAGCGGAGACTTAAGCGACAGCGCGAAAGTTGCAAGGGGACAAAATGAAACAGCCCCGCCGAAAGGCAGGGCTGTTCAAATAACGAAACGTCAAAAGAGCTTAAGCTTCAGCTGTTTGAGCTTTGCTGATGTCTTTTTTCATTTTCAACGCGCGCGCTGAGAGCTCGGCGTCTTTGGCTTTTGCCAAGAACTTGTCCAAACCACCGCGGTGATCGACAGAGCGCAGAGCGTGAGCAGAGATACGCAGTTTGAAGCCGCGGCCCAGTGTCTCTGACTGGAGCGTCACGTCGTTCAAGTTTGGCAGAAAGCGACGGCGCGTTCTGTTTTTGGCGTGGCTCACATTGTTGCCAACCATCGGGCCTTTTCCGGTCAATTCGCAAACGCGTGACATGGGTTCATCCTCATTTTAGTCTTAGAGCCAGCAATCACTGCGGCCATATAATAGGACACCGAAAAACGGCCTCCGTGAATTCTGTTTGGTGTCATTAGGCGGAATCACCTGCCCCGTCAAGCCGATAGAGGTGCTCTTTGAGCAGATTTCGGCGGGCTGCGCTTCTCGTTTGTCTAGCTGGCAAGAAAGCCGCCTGATTGATGTGCCCAAAGGTCTGCATAGATGCCACCCTTGGCGATGAGTGCATCATGCGTGCCTTGTTCAACGATCGCACCGTCTCGCATGACGATGATGCGGTCCATGGCGGCGATGGTTGAGAGGCGGTGAGCAATCGCCAGCACGGTTTTGCCTTCCATAACACGCGTCAGCGCAGTCTGGATCGAGGCTTCGACTTCACTATCAAGCGCGCTTGTGGCCTCATCCAGCACAAGAATCGGTGCGTCTTTCAGGATCGCGCGGGCCAAAGCGATGCGTTGGCGCTGACCGCCCGAGAGCTTCACGCCGCGCTCGCCCAAATGGGCATCATACCCGCGACGGCCCTGCCCATCTTGCAGAGTTTCGATAAAATCTTGGGCTTCGGCTTTGTTCACAGCCGCAGCGAGGACAGCCTCGCTCGCATCGTCGCGGCCGTAAGTGATGTTGTCTCGCGCCGAGCGATTGAAGAGTGCGGTCTCTTGCGTGACCATGCCGATCGCGCGACGCAGGCTTGGCTCTGTCACATCTGATATGTCTTGCCCGTCAATCGTGACGCGGCCTGCTTCTGGATCATAAAGCCTGAGCAAAAGAGACACGAGCGTGGACTTGCCTGCGCCTGAGGCCCCCACGATCCCGAGCTTTTCGCCAGCTTTGATCTTGAGTGAGATGCCGTTGACCCCGCCAATCTCGCGGCCGTAGGAGAACGTCACATTCTCAAACCTGATTTCACCTTTGGGCACTGCGAGCGAGGCCCCTGCCCCAGCGCGCAGGCGTTTGGCGGGGGCGAGTGTGCGCATACCGTCTTCGACCTCACCGAGGTGCATATAGATTGTCATCAAGACAAAGCTGATCCAACCCGACATTTGCGCGAGGCGGATAGAAACAGCGCCTGTGGCCGCGATATCGCCTGGCGTAACGCCTGAGTCGCGCCAGAAGAGCGCAGCGCCAAGAAGCGCCACGGGCAGACAGCCTGCAATAAAGATCAGGCCATAGCGAAAGATTGAGCTCAGCTCACCGAAATCAACTGCACGCTCGCGCAGGGTTTCGAGGACATCGGCTGTCGCGGCTTCTTCAACAGCGTCGCCAGCAAAAAGCTTTACTGTTTTGATGTTGGTGATTGTATCGACCACCTGCCCTGAAACCATGGCTTGCGCGGCGGCGCGCACTTTTGAGCGGGCGCGGATACGCGGCAGGAAGTATCGCAGATAGCCACCGTATAGGACGATCCAGCCAAAGAGGATGAGCAGAAGCCGCAGATCAATTGCCGCGACGAGGATAGCGGAGCCGATCACCGAGGCGAGCGCGAATAGGATAGCATTGACCGTCTCGATCACCACTTCGGTGAGCGAACGGGTGGCCTGCACCTGCTTTTGCGCGAGGCGACCCGCGTAGTCGTCATCAAAATATCCGACCGATTGACCCAGCGTCCAACGGTTGAGACGCCCCAAAATTTGCTTGAAAAGGTTGGGCCCAAGCACAACCGACTGAAACGCTGCATTCAGGCCAAAGAAGGCAGGGCGCAGGCCAATGAGGAGGAACACTCCGAAGGCCAGCAGCGAGATGTGGTCGCCCAAAGGGGCATCGCTTGCTGTGAGATCAACAACTTCGCCAAGCACATACATCGACAGGACTTCGGAGGCCCCTGACAAGGCGGATATAAACCCTGCCAGAGCGATCACGGGCCATGCACCGCTAATACACCAGCGCGCGAAGCCCCAAAGCTCGGTTGGCGGCGCGCCACGCGCAGGGCGAGACGGGTCAATCAGGCTTGCGGCCCTCCAGACGAGGCGCTGATAAGCGGTGTCGGCCATTATTCTGCTGCCTCTTCTTCTGCGCCGTCGGCGAGAAACCCGCCTGACTGGCGCGCCCAAAGATCGGCATAGACACCGCCACGCGCCAGCAGCTCTTTATGTGTGCCCTCTTCAAGGATGAGACCCTTATCGAGAACGACGATCCTGTCCATCTGCGCGATGGTCGAAAGACGGTGCGCGATGGCGATCACGGTTTTGCCGCGCATCATACCATAAAGCGTGTCCTGAATGGCCGCCTCGACCTCGCTGTCCAGAGCGCTTGTTGCCTCGTCGAGCAGCAGGATCGGAGCGTTTTTGAGGATCACGCGGGCAAGTGTGATGCGCTGACGCTGACCACCCGAAAGCTTGACACCTCTTTCGCCCACATGAGCAGACATGCCGCGGCGGCCCTCTGGGTCTTGCAATGTGTCGATAAACTCCAGCGCCTCAGCTTCTTTTGCTGCCTGCCAAATTTCGGCGTCCGTTGCATCGGGGCGGCCATAGGCGATGTTTTCGCGCAGTGATCTGTGGAGAAGCGAGCTGTCTTGTTGCACCATGCCGATCTGGCGGCGCAGGCTGTCTTGGGTCACACGGGCGATGTCCTGACCGTCGATCAAGATGCGCCCTGCTTCGGCATCATAAAAGCGCAACAGCAGCTTCACCAGCGTCGACTTACCCGCACCCGAGCGCCCGACGAGGCCAACTTTTTCGCCTGCCTTGATGGTCAGGTTCACCCCTTCAAGGCCGCCAATATCGCGGCCATATCGGTGGGTCAGGTTTTCAATTTTGATTTCGCCTTTGGCGATTTGGAGGGACGCAGCGCCTTTTGCATCGGTAAGGTCAATCGGCTGGGCAATGGTTTCCATGCCTTCGGCCACAACACCAAGCTGGCGAAAAAACGAAGTCAGCGCCCACATGATCCAGCCCGTCATTGCATTCAGCCGTAGCGTGAGAGCCGAAGCCGCCGCGACGACGCCGACGGAAGCTGTGCCTTGCATCCAGAGATAGATCGCCCAACCCACCACGCCCACGATAAGCACACCGTTGAGCAGAGTGAGGACAAAATCCATCACCGAATAGATGCGCATTTCTTCAATGAAGGTGCGACGGGCCTCCTCAATAGCTTCGCGGGCGAAGTTGATCTCACCGTCATGATGGGCAAACATTTTGACTGAGTGGATATTGGTATAGCTGTCCACCACACGACCTGTGACGGCGGAGCGGGCATCGGAGGCCTTTTGCGAAGCGGGGCCAACACGCTTCAATGTCCATTGCATGAGCAAGCCATAGCCTATGAGCCAGACTGCGAGCGGCAGCATCAAGCGCATATCGGCCCCATAGAGCAGGACCGCCGCGCCCACGATATAGGCCACAGAATATGTGAGAGCGTCAAAAACTTGGAACACCGCCTCACCTGCGGCGGGAGGAGTTTGCATGATACGGTTGGCAATCCGGCCTGCGAAATCGTTTTCAAACCAGCCGACGGACTGGCGCAGCACATGATTGTGCGCACGCCAGCGGACCAATGTGCCAAGATTGGGCAGGATCGTATTGTTGAGAAGCAGCACATCCAGAAACTGGATTGCGGGACGGATGAGCAGCACAAAGAGGGCCAGCCCGATCAGAAAGCTGCCATGCGCAGCCCAGACATCAGCGGGCGTGCCCGTCAGCACATCAACCAGCCAGCCTGTATAATAGATCAGGGCTATTTCGATGGCGGCGACGACAATCGAGAGAATGCCTGCCGCCCAGAACACAGTTTTGAATGGGCGCGTATAGCCGAGCATGAAGCGCCAAAGTGTTTTGGGCGGAACATCTTCATGTGGATAGGATGTATAGGGATCAACGAGGGTTTCGAAATAGGTGAAAAGCTTTTTCATGATCTGGAGCCTTGGAAATAAGATATGTCCGCGCAGCACGGCGCGGGCTTTGGAGGTTTTTCGCCGGGGCTTTGGCGATCACCCTTTCTTGTTCCAGATCCCGTAAAACATGAGTCCCTCCTTGTTCACTTGTGAAGGGTAGCGGAGCGCTGGTGGGGTGTCACCCCTAGAAGTGACGCTCTTGCACTGAGCTCTTACGATGTGTGTGAGCCACGGCGCTCAGGCGCGGGACCAATCCCCCCACCCCCTAGGATATTTCTGGAAAGAGGAAGCAAGCAGATCAGCCGCGCTTGACCCAGTCAGTCGCAGATCGCTTTGAGCGCCGTCCATTCAACATCTGTCAGCACAGAAGACGTCTTGGACTGTGTTTCTGCATGAGCGCGGGATTTGTCGGCGCGCGCTTGTGAGGGCGGGTGAGTGTTGAGATAAGCGGGCAGTGCGGGGCCGCCGCCTTCCAGTCCGAGAATGTAATCAAAAAAACTGGCGAGGCCTTCGGAACTGACTTCTGCCTCATGCAGTGCCTCCAGGGCAAAATCATCCGCGAGAATTTCAGCCTCACGGGTATAACTTGTCGAAATAAGATGCTCTGTGACAAGAACTGCGAGCGTACCACCAGAGAAATCGCCCAGAACCATGGACAATAGGCCTGCAGAGCCCGCAGCGCGCAAAGCGCCGATGGTCGCGTCGCGGTTTTCGACGTGGCCAATTTCATGGGCCAGAACGCCCGCGACGGCATCTGCGCTTGTGGCCTTGTCCAGAAGTCCACGCACGATCACGATCTGCCCACCAGGGGCCGCGAAGGCATTGACCATCTCATTATCAAAGACCTTGATATCAAGGTCATACTCCATCTCGCGTCCCTCGATGAGGCGCGCCTCCATTTTATGCAGCGCAGCGAGACCTGCTTCGTTATTGCAGGTGAGGTCAGTCTCTGCCGAGCCCGCCAGAAACCACTCCATCTGATTGACAACGGCACGGCCAAACTGGACCTCGCGCTCACGCGGCATGATATGAGCAAGGCTTGTGGCCATAGCAGGCAAGATCACAAAGATCATCGCGAGGACAGCGACAACAGCCACTGTGAGCTTTGCAACCACCCGTGCACCCGTGCCTTTGTGAATGTCGCGGCGGGTTAGATAGGGCGCTGCGCGGCGCAAGGCTGCATTCATTGCACCATCACGGCAAGAGAGACGCGCTTCGTGGTGCAGAGTTTCGTCTTCGCCTTCAATATGAAGCGCAAAGCTAAGCCAGCCGCCTTGAGGCTGATCGCGCAAGAGGCGCAACTCGGCCAGCGGCCATTCTTCGGGCTGCTCAAGCGCTTCTCCATCAAAGCTCAGAAGGCCCCGCACCTCATCAAGACGGAGGATGACTTTGTGTTTGGCAGCGGATGAGCCGTCAAAGAAGCTCCCCTCCGCTTCAAGCATCAGATTGCGCCACCAATATCGAGCGCATCGGCAAAGCCTTCAGCATCCACACCTGTTTCCATCGCACGTTGCTGGATATCGTTGAGGGCGTCCGCGTTATGGACAGTAAAATTTGTGATGAAATGCGCGATGGTGGGCTGGGTGATAAACACCAGCGTCATCGCACCGAGGAGCACAAGCGCGATCAGATAGAGGACAACCCCGAGAACGCCGACCAGACCCATATTGCCAATGCCAGCCATGCTCATCGCTGCGCCAAAGAGCAGCCCGCCGATAAAGACCAAAACTGCCACAACGACGGCCATGATCAATGCACCGATGATATAGATTTTTATGACTTCGCCTGTTGTCGGGGTGGCTGTGAAGGTGATCTGATCACCGAGCCTGCGGTTTTCGGCCATGTAGCGAAAGCTGTGGACGCGGTAGTAGACGAAGCCGACCATGAGCCAGATATAGCCAACAAGGGCTGCGATACCCATAAGGGCTTCGGACTGGGCAGCGCCGCCGATGGCGACGCCTGCGATGAGCACACCAAGACCGATAAACACATGCTTTGCGGCCCCATAAAGTGCTGTCCATTTTCCGCCCTGCTCAAAGCGGGCGTCTCCGAAATAGCTTCGATCGGCCATGTATTTTTCAAGTTTGAAATTGCCGAGAGGAAAGAGAGCGCCAAAGCTCACCAATGTCAGAAGACCATAGCCGATGGCGCGCGCGGCGAAGCCCCATGCGCCTTTTTCCATGCCAAAGCGCACGCCCCGCCAGCGGGTACGCGCCATTTTATAGCGGCGGGCGCGATACATGGCGTAAAATATCAGCGGCAGCAAGGCAAAGAGGTTGATGTAAATCAGGGCATTCAGGGCAAGTATTCCTTGCGGTGTCTCCAGATCGACAGAGTAGCTCAGACCCAAAAAGAAGAGCAGCATTTGCACGACGCCCAGATAAATCGCGAGGGCCACAATCGCGACGAGAAACCCGAGAAACTTCTCAAGGCCTGTGCCCGTGTATTCAAATGCGTCGCCATCGCCGACTGTGGAGGACCAGATATATTTGCGGATGCGCGTTTTGCCCCAGAAGCGGTAAATACCGAGTGTCACAAATGTGAGAAGAGCTACGCTTATCGCGAGAGGGAAAAGTTCTCCTCTCGTGCCGCGATACTGGCCATTAATTTGCCCTGATGTGCTCATTCTTTAAATCCTCACTGTTGAAATCGCTCTCGCGCTGAAAGCTTAACCAAGATTATGAAGGCCATAGGGCTAATCACGCAAGTTATATTGCGTTTATTCAGTCAAACTTCATATTACGTGGGAAGCCGTAGGGTGGGCGTTTGCCGACCCCTGCCCGCTTGCCGAGCCAGTCAGACAGGTCGGGTTCTGTGCGGGTTTTACCGCCACCCATCGCCCAGCTGAGGCCCTCGGACCACGTGAATGTGGTCAGATCAGAGAGGCCGCCATCAAGCTCAAGCGCGCCCTGCTTGCCGCGAGCCATGTTATACTTCTGCAAACGCACGCCTTTGCCACGGCCAAGCTCAGGCAATTCTGCAACGGGGAACACAAGGAACTTGCCGTTTTGGCTGACGATGGCGACATGATCGCCAGTGAGCGGCTTACAGATCATAGCGCGAGCATCATCTTTGACATTCAGCACTTGTTTGCCTGATTTGGTCTGCGCCAACACTTCCTCTTCGGGAACAACGAAGCCGTTCCCCTCTGAGGACGCGAGCAACAGCTTGCGGCCCTTTTGGTGCACAAAGAGAGAGACAATCTCGGCCTCATTGGGCAGATCAACCATGAGACGTAAGGGCTCGCCCATGCCTCGGCCACCTGGAAGATTGGCCGCACCCAGCGTGTAGAAGCGCCCGTTTGAGCCCATCAATACGATTTTGTCTGTGGTCTCGGCATGAAAGGCAAATCGGGCTTCATCACCATCTTTGAACTTGAGCTCACGGGTCAGATCAATGTGGCCCGACATGGCGCGGATCCAGCCCATTTTAGAGCAGACGATAGTGATCGGCTCTTTCTCGATCATAGCTTCAAGCGGTACATCCTCGACTTCGCCCGCCTCAGCAAAGAGCGTACGGCGCGCGCCGCCTTCGTAGTCTTTGCCAAAGGTTTTCTTGGCAAGCTTGAGCTGATCGGCAATGGCGGCCCATTGCAGGCTGTCACTTTCGAGCAAGTCTTCAAGGCCTGCGCGCTCTTCCATGAGCTTATCTCGCTCGGCGACAAGCTCCATCTCTTCAAGTTTGCGCAAAGAGCGCAGCCGCATGTTTAGGATCGCGTCGGCTTGCGCCTCTGTCAGGCCATCATCCGAGCCAGCTTTGGGCGAAACATAGTCGCTCTCGTCAGTGGCACGCACAAATGTCTGGCCCCAGTCTTCCCGCATCAAGGCGGCCTTGGGCTCGTCATCGTAGCGAATGATGTCAATGACACGGTCGAGATTGAGGAAGGCGATGATAAAGCCTTCGAGCACCTCAAGGCGCACATCAATCTTTTCCATCCGGTGCTGACTGCGCCGGATGAGGACTTCGCGGCGGAAATCAAGGAAGGCGCGCAGCACCTCTTTCATCGAGCAAACCTTGGGCGTAACGCCGTCAATCAACACGTTCATGTTGAGCGAGAAGCGCGTCTCAAGATCTGAATTGCGGAACATCATGTTCATCAGAACGTCAGGGTCGACGTTCTTGGAGCGCGGCTCGAGCACAAGGCGGATATCTTCGGCGGATTCGTCGCGCACATCACCAAGGATCGGGATTTTTTTCAGCTGGATCAGCTCGGCGATCTTTTCGATCAACTTGGACTTCTGCACCTGATAGGGGATTTCCGTGATCACGATCTGCCAGAGGCCGCGCCCGAGGTCTTCGACCTCCCATTTGGAGCGTAGGCGGAACGAGCCACGGCCTGTGCGATAGGCCTGCGCGATATTTTCGCGCGGCTCGACAATTGTGCCGCCTGTTGGAAAATCGGGGCCCGGCACAAAACCAAGCAGAGTATCGTCGCGCGCATCAGGTGTCTTGATCAGATGAAGGCAGGCATCGATCAGCTCAGCGATATTGTGCGGCGGGATATTTGTCGCCATGCCCACAGCGATCCCTGTGGAGCCGTTGGCGAGGAGATTGGGAAAGGTCGCAGGCAGAACCGCAGGCTCTTCGAGACGCCCATCGTAGTTGGGGCGATAGTCTACCGCGTTTTCGGCCAGACCTTCGAGCATAGATTCGGCAACCACTGTCATGCGCGCTTCTGTATAACGCGCGGCGGCAGGGTTATCGCCGTCGATATTGCCGAAGTTGCCTTGTCCGTCAACGAGCGGATAGCGCACGTTGAAGTCCTGTGCGAGGCGAGCCATCGCATCATAGATCGCAGCATCACCGTGAGGGTGAAAATCACCCATTGTGTCGCCAGAAATCTTTGCAGACTTGAGGAAACCGCCTGTAGAACTGAGGCGCAAGCGGCTCATCGCATAGAGGATACGGCGGTGCACGGGTTTGAGGCCATCACGGGCATCGGGCAACGCACGGTGCATGATCGTGGAGAGCGCATAGGTGAGATAGCGCTCGCCAATGGCGCGGCGCAGCGGCTCTAGGTGCTCGACCTCGGGCGTATCTTCATCATCGATCAAATCGCTCATGGGGCGTGTGTAAAGGCTTTCGCAGGCGGATTGAATCCCCAAAATGCCTGTTGACGTTGCATTTATACAAAATGGGGAAACTCCCTAAATGATTCTCCTCCTTTTTGCTCGCGAATCGCGTAAGGTGGTGCCAAGGGTTTTGTGGGTTTTACGTAAGGGGTTGTGCCAAATGTGGCGTTTTATTTTAGTAACTTTCGGTTTTTTGTTTTTTGCTTTTTATGAGTTGAGTGGCGGCGCGGACTACGCGCCAAAAGACGGATCGCGCCAATCAGTGGCTGCAGAACGCGCCCAAGCCGCAGAACAAAAGCGCCTCGCATTTCTTCAAGCAAAACCGAGAGAAAAAGCCCCCCTTCCCGTCGCTGCTGAAGTGATTACCGGTGGCGATGACACGGTTGTTCTGGCCTCTGCTGGTGGAAGCGCGTTGCCGCTGCCAAAGCCCAGCGCGGTGACACTCGACCAAGCAGTAATTGATGTGGCGAAAGCCGAAAACCTCACCGAAGTTGCAGCCAGCGCATCTACCAACACCGCCTTTGGCGACGACATTCGCGAAGTCACGGGCGGGCGTGTGAACCTGCGCCGTGGACCCGGAACAAACTTTAACGCCGTCGGCAGACTGACCCACGGCGAGCAAGTCTTGGTGCTTTCTGAAGAGAACGGCTGGGTCAAGCTGCGCGTCCTTGAGACTGGACGCATAGGGTATATGGCTGATTTTCTGGTTTCGGACGCAGCCAACTGAGCCTTGCCAGAACGTGATGCGCCACGTAAGCGGGCAAGATGAGCAAAACAATTCTGATCACAGGCTGCTCCTCGGGGCTTGGTTATGACGCGGCACACGGGCTGAAACAACGCGGCTGGAGGGTTTTTGCAACTTGCCGCAAGGAAGCAGATTGTGCGCGGCTCAGGGGCGAAGGCTTAGAGAGTTTTCGGCTCGATTATGCATCAAGCGAAAGCATAGACGCGGCCGTCGCCGAGGTTCTTGGGCGCACGGGGGGAACGTTGGATGCGCTCTACAACAATGGAGCCTTTGCTCTGCCCGGCGCTGTCGAAGACTTACCGCGAGAGGGCTTGAGAGAGATTTACGAGACAAACCTCTTTGGTGTCCACGAACTGAGCTGCAAGATCATTCCAGTAATGCGCGCACAGGGGCACGGGCGGATCATCAACTGTTCTTCTGTGCTGGGCCTTGTGCCTATGCGCTGGCGTGGCGCGTATTCCAGCACGAAATTTGCGCTTGAAGGCCTTACGGATACGCTGCGCATCGAGATGCGCGACACGCCGATCCACATTATCACGGTTGAGCCTGGGCCGATCACTTCGGATATCCGCAAGAACTCAATCGGACCATTTGAGCGGCACGTAAATTGGCAGGCCTCGCCACGACGGGCGCAATATGAGGACAGTCTCTTGAAGCGGCTTTATACACCCACCGAAGGGCCTGATCGCTTTGAGCTTCCAGCCTCGGCTGTTACAAAAAAGCTCATTCATGCGCTGGAAAGCGCGCGCCCGAAACCAAGATATTTTGTCACCACACCGACCTATCTTATGGCGGCGGCGCGGCGGATTTTGCCAACTCGACTTCTAGACTGGCTGATCGCGAAGAGCTGAGACGGCGTTCGCGCCAAACGATAAATAGCCCTCCTGCCGCGATGAGAAACGCGCCCGGGAAGAGATCAGACCAAGGCGTTTCACTGTAAAAGAGCCAGCCGAGGACGAAAGCCATCGGAATACCAAAATAGCTGAAGGGGGCAAGGTTGCTTTGCTCGGTCATGCGGTAGGCCATAACGTAGAGCAGCACAGCGACGCCACCGAAGAAGCCCATCAGCATGATCCATCCAAGGTCTGTCCAGCTTTGTAACAAGCTGAACCCGCCCCAAAAGAAGGCGAGCACAAGCGACCCGAACAGCGCGGCACTGGCCGAATAGACATTGACCAGCGGGGTCACGACATCTTCATCAAAGAGACGCGCCGTGACGGCAGTGCTTGCATAAAGCGCAGCTGCTCCGAGGGGCAAGAGCGCGGCGGCTCCAAACGCCTCACTGCTTGGCCCAACGACAAGGATCACTCCCAAAAAGCCAATCAGAACAGCGAGCCAGCGCATCGGGCCGACCCTTTCGCCCAAAAGTGGCCACGCGAGCGCGGTGGCAAAAATGGCGGAGGCGTAGCTCAGGGTTGAAGCTGTCGCGAAGGGCATAAAGACAAGCGAGCCATAAAACATGAGCTGCGCGAACGAAACGAGCAGCCCACGCAGAAAGCCGAGTTTCCACTGACGGATTTTCCAACGCTTGCCTGCGTTGCGCCAGCGCGCCGAGGCATACAGCGCGATAAGACTTGGCACGAGGCCGAAGACATTGCGGTATGCAGACAGCTCTGCCGAGGTATAGCGGGGCGAAAGATGCTTGATGATCAGGCCCATCAAATCAAAAAACAGCAGCGCCGCGAGGCACAGTAGGATGGCGAGAACAGTGTTATCGCCCGCACGCGGGCCTGAAGGCTGTGTCATGGCGCGACGCTAGCGGCAATCTGACCCGTGCGCCAGATTTGCCCTCGTAATCCTGAAAAAAACCTCTAGATGGGATGAAAGCTTATAAAAAAGGGGGCCAAGTCATGGCTGGTGATCCACTTTTTCTTGTTACTGCCGTAGCCTGTGTGGCTGTTCTGATCATTTTGATGATCGGTGTTGGCGGCTTCGCCAAAGGCGGCGAATTTAACCGCAAACACGCAAACCGCATCATGCGTTGGCGGATCGGAGCGCAGTTTATTGCTGTCGCGCTGATCCTGCTGTTCGTTTGGTTGCGTTCGGGAGGATAAAACTATGGTTGTATTGAACAAAATTTATACGCGCACTGGCGACCGTGGTGACACGGCTTTGGGCAATGGCTCACGGGTTGCAAAGCACTCAGCACGCGTTGCGGCCTATGGCACGTCAGACGAGCTAAACGCGACGATTGGTGTCGCGCGTCTGAATGCTGAGGGCGAGATGGACGCAGCATTGGCGCGCATCCAGAACGATCTTTTCGATCTTGGCGCTGACCTTTGTACGCCTGATATCGACAAGGACGAACAGGCCGAATATCCGCCCCTGCGCATGATCGAAGAGCAGGTGAAGCGCTTGGAGGCCGAGATTGACGTGATGAATGCGGACCTCGAGCCGCTCCGCAGCTTTATTCTGCCCGGTGGATCGGCATTGGCGGCACATCTCCATATCTGCCGCACCGTTTCACGCCGCGCTGAACGCAAAACAACCGAGCTTGCCTCGACAGAAGAAGTCAACGAATGGGCGGTAAAATACCTTAACCGCCTGTCTGACTGGTTCTTTGTTGCTGCGCGCCATAGCAATGACGGCGGCAAGGCCGATGTACTTTGGGTTCCGGGCGCGAACCGCTAGGCCGAAAGTCTTACGCCAATCACATGAGAAAACGCCCTGCCCTTGCGCGGGGCGTTTTTGTTTTTGGTGATGGGCGCGGGGCGCTTACTCTGCGGAAAAGCTGTGTGTCGTAATATTTTTGCAAAGATCAGGCCTGAAAAAGCCATAACGCGGCGTCTCTGAGACAAAACGTGACGATTTTGCCCTGTTATGCCTTCGAGCGAGGCGATATTCAGGCAGAGGAAAATATGGAGTCGCTTCAGCGGCCAAATGAAACCTTAAAGGAGTGACCGCCAATGAAGGTGCTTGTGCCTGTCAAACGCGTGATCGACTATAACGTGAAAGTTCGTGTTAAAGCGGATGGATCGGGTGTTGATCTTGCCAACGTAAAAATGTCGATGAATCCATTCGACGAGATTGCCGTGGAAGAGGCCATTCGCCTCAAGGAAGCTGGCAAAGCCGAGGAAGTCATTGCTGTCTCTATCGGTGTGAAGCAAGCGCAGGAAACTCTGCGTACCGCTTTGGCGATGGGTGCGGATCGTGCGATCCTTGTGGTTGCGACAGATGATGTTCATCAGGATATTGAGCCACTCGCTGTTGCCAAAATTCTCGCCAAAGTGGTCGAAGAAGAGCAGCCTGGTATCGTGCTTGCGGGCAAGCAAGCGATCGACAACGACATGAACGCGACAGGGCAGATGCTCTCAGCGCTTCTCGGCTGGTCGCAAGGCACATTTGCTTCCGAGCTTGACGTGCAGGGCGACAAAGCTGTTGTCACGCGTGAAGTAGACGGCGGCTTGCAGACGATCAATGTGACGATGCCTGCCATCATCACCGTTGATTTGCGTCTCAACGAGCCGCGCTATGCGAGCCTGCCCAACATCATGAAAGCCAAGAAAAAGCCGCTGGATGAAAAGACAGCTGCGGATTACGGCGTTGATGTCACACCGCGTCTGGCTGTTGTCTCGACAACAGAGCCAGAAGCGCGCAAGGCTGGCGAAATTGTTGGCTCGGTAGACGAGCTTGTGGCGAAACTCAAAGAAGCGGGGGCAGTGTAATGTCGGTTCTTCTTCTCGCAGAAGTAAACAATGGCGAGCTTGCCATGGACGCGACGGCCAAGGCCGTGACAGCGGCTGCCAAGCTCGGGGATGTCACGGTTCTGGCGTGCGGCGCATCTGCTGCGGCAGCTGGTGCGGCAGCGGCGACGATCAAAGGCGTGAGCAAAGTGCTCGTGGCTGAAGATGCCAGCCTCGGCCACCGCCTTGCGGAGCCAACGGCAGCACTGATCGTCAGCCTTGCAGGCGATTACGAGCATATCGTTGCGCCAGCGACAACAGACGCCAAGAACGTGATGCCACGGGTTGCGGCACTTCTCGATGTGATGGTGATCTCTGACGCGTCAGGCGTTGTAGATGGCAACACATTCGAGCGTCCGATTTACGCGGGCAACGCGATCCAGACGGTCAAATCGTCAGACGCCAAAAAAGTCATCACTTTCCGCACATCAACCTTTGATGCGGCAGAGACAGGTGGCTCAGCAAGCATTGAAACCATTTCAGCAGTTGCAGACCCTGCGCTTTCGTCATGGGTTGAAGACAAGGTCGCGGCCTCTGATCGCCCTGAGCTGACTTCGGCTGGTGTGGTTGTCTCTGGTGGCCGTGGTGTCGGCTCGCTGGATGACTTTAAGATGATCGAACAGCTCGCCGACAAGCTCGGCGCAGCCGTCGGCGCCTCGCGCGCGGCTGTGGACTCAGGCTACGCGCCGAACGACTGGCAAGTGGGTCAGACGGGTAAGGTTGTTGCACCTGAGCTTTATGTGGCTGTCGGGATTTCTGGAGCGATCCAGCACCTCGCGGGCATGAAAGACAGCAAGATCATCGTGGCGATCAACAAAGACGAGGAAGCGCCGATCTTCCAAGTCGCGGACTACGGCCTCGTCGCGGATCTGTTTACCGCTGTGCCAGAGTTGATGGAAAAGCTGTAAGCAACACGCCAAAGACAAAAAGAAGGCCCGCTGATTTGGCGGGCCTTTTCTTTTGTGGGCTAAAGGAACTTAGCCCTTCAATGACAGCGTATGCTCTCGCAGCCAGCTCATGAAGCCGCGGGGGTCTTTCTCTAGCAGTTCCATTTGCGCGTCGGTCAGTGGCTCGCCGACGACGGGAGCTTGGTCTTTGTTGCAGCTGTGGACAACCTCGTGCAGCAAGAGGCCTTGGCGCAGGGTGGCGGAAATGCGGTTGGCGATCTGGTAGAGGCGTGAGTTGGACCCCGGGTAGAAGATCGGGACCACGCGCGCGCCTGAGCGGCGGATCATCTGGGCTGTGAAGACGTTCCACTCGCGCTCGATTACGGGGCCGAAGGCTGTATCAGATGAGGCGACAACGCCTGAAGGGAAGAGCGCGACAAGGCCACCCTGCTTGAGATGCGCCATAGCCTTGGCACGCATTTCGACAAACTTTTTCTGCGCATCGTCCTCATAGGGAAACGGCACAGGGATCATGTATTCGGTAGCGGCCTCGTCTATCCCTGTGAGCAGAGCGCGCGTGAGAATACGGTAGTCATTGCGCACGCGTCCAACGAGATCGGCAAAGATCATCCCGTCAACCAGCCCATGGGGGTGATTGGCAACAACGACAACAGGGCCATCTGTGGGAATACGGTCGAGCTGTTCTTGAGGCGTTTTGAGCTCGATGCCCATCACTTTGAGAACGGCAGGCCAGAAGGCTTGGCCAGTGGGTGGACCTTGGCGCTCAAACTTACGCACAAGTCGCAGGATCGTCAGCTTGCCAGTGAACCACTCGATGGCTTTAATAATGATTGCCTTAGCGGGGCTGTCAAAAGAGTTGGCGTAGGTGAGCGAGCGTCGGTCGTAGGTGTTTGGCACCACGCCCTCTTCCGTCACGATCGGCTTGTTTTGCGTGTGCTCTACCAATGTGTGCTCCGGGTTACCCTGCGCGTTTGCGCCTACATGTCCTCTCCGAACCTGTCTGCCACAAGAGCCTCAAGCGCAACAGCCAGAGCCTCGGCGTCAGGGCCCGAAGTTTCAACGTCAATAGAGCTTCCGCGCGCTGCTGCCAACATTAAAAGTCCCATGATGCTGTCACCGCTGGCGCTCATCCCGTCTTTTGAAACTTCGGCCCGAGCATCAAAGCCTTCGACCACTTCGACGAGCTTTGCTGAAGCGCGGGCGTGAAGGCCCTTCTCGTTAATAATTTCCAGTCGCTTTTGATGTGTCCCCGACATCGGCGCGCTCCTTATATCTGTGAGCTTTATGTAATTTGTTGACTGTCTATGTATTTACGTCCCGCATCAAGCGCCAGACGCACCGCATCGGGTACAGATTTGTGGCGCGATTTCGCGAGTTTGACGAGCATGGGCAAATTGGCCCCGTACAGGATGCGACGATTGTCACAACGGCAAGCCATAAGAGAGAGATTTGAGGGGGACCCACCAAACATATCGGTAACAACGACGACGCCTTGTCCCTGATCGACGCCATCAGCTGCGGCGCAGATTTCGGCTTCTTTGTCAGTACGGTCACAATCAGCTTCAATCGTGACTGCGCGCACACCTTGCTGGCGGCCCACGACATGTTCGACTGCGGCCAGATATTCCGCTGCCAATCCGCCATGTGCGACTATCACGATCCCGATCACGTCTTTCGTTCCTCTATAGGCTGCGTAGCAGTTGGCTTTACGCCATGCGCTGCTCGCTCCAGTTCGCGGTGTCTAATTGACACTTGCCAGCCCTCTTCTGCAAGGGCTTTCGCCAGTCTTTCCGTTAGGGTAACAGAACGGTGACGCCCACCAGTACAGCCAAATGCGATAGTGAAATGGGTTTTGCCTTCGTCGCGGTAAGCAGGGAGCAGCTCGCGAGTGAGGCCGCTGACGCGATCAAAGAAGCTTTCAAAGCGCGCATCAGCCTCGACATAAGCTTGCACTGGTCGTTCGCGGCCATCACCGCTTCGCAAAGAGATGTCCCAATGAGGATTGCGCAGAAAGCGTGTATCAAACACCATGTCCGCGCCACGCGGCAGGCCGCGTTTGTAAGAAAAAGACTGCACCAAAACAGACAGGCGCGCGCCCGCTTCGCCACCAAAGAGACGGCCCAACTCGTCACGCAGATCATGCGGGGACAGCTCAGAGGTGTTGATCAAAATATCCGCACGCGTGCGAACAGAAGCGAGAATGTCCTGCTCTCGTGTGATGCCGATGGCTGGGTCTTCGCTGGGAGACAGCGGGTGCCGACGACGGGTTTCAGAATAGCGGCGCTGGAGCACATCTTCAGAACAATCGAGATAGAGCAGCTCAGCATCAAGACCATGCAGACCAATTGCTTCTTCAAGAACCTCAAGCAATGCAACGGCAGAAAAGTCTCGATTGCGCACATCAAGTCCAAGCGCGAGTGGACGATCAAGGGGCGGGCCGTCGAGCAGGCGTCCAATCATGCTCAAAGGGAGGTTGTCGATGGCTTCGTAGCCAAGATCTTCAAGCGCATTAATCGCCGTTCCGCGCCCTGCCCCTGAGGGTCCCGTAACAAGAACCAGCTGTTTGTGCGGCGTTTCCACGCTGTGCCCTTTCAAGGCTGTGCCCGTACAATCGAGCGTGACTATCAGGCGAAACGCCCGTCCTTAAGATATTGTAAAATCGCAGCAGGAAAATGGCTCCCCTCGACTTTGTGAACACTCGGAAATAAAAGTCCCATCAGCAGCTCTGTGTGCGAAGCGGGCAATCTTTGGTGCTCTATTGTGTCAAGATTGACAAGAAGAGCAAGGGGTGTTGGCTCTGCAGGTGACGCATTGAGGATTCCTACAAAACGCGCTTCGATTTGGCCACGGATCGCTTCGGGCGCGGAAGCAATCAACTTGTCCCCCTTGCGCGTGATAACTGTACGGTCATCAGAGACAAGCTCACATCCAAGCGCCATAAGTTGAAGGGCGAGCGCTGACTTCCCTGTCCCCGAAGCCCCCGTGATGAGCACAGCCCGCCCATTGCAGGCGACAGTGCTGGCGTGAACGGTGAGGGGAACAGACGGGTCAGGTTGTTCCATCTGCGCTTAAACCGGAAGGCCGACGACGAAGCGCGCACCAAGAGGCTCGGATGTAGCATCAACATCGGTTGGACGGATGTTTTCAGCCCAGATGACACCGTCGTGCGCCTCGACAATCTGTTTGGAAATTGCGAGGCCAAGGCCAGAATTATTGCCGAACTGTTGCTCTGGTCGCTCAGAATAGAAGCGCTTGAAGATTTTGGTGAGAGCCTCCTCAGGGATGCCGGGGCCTGTATCTTCGACCACGACAAGCACACGGTTTTCGCGCTGTCGCGCCCAAACGCGAATGGCATCGCCATCTTCGCAGAAGGAAATTGCGTTGCTGATCAAGTTGACAAAGACTTGGGCGACACGGGCTTCAAGACCTGCAAGAATGATAGGCTGCTTGGGCAGGTCTGAGATGAAATCAATACCTTTAGACTTGGCATCTTCGCCGAGAAACTGGCAAAGATTATCTAGCATTTTCAATAGGTCAAACTCTTCCTGCTCCTCTTTAACAAGCTCTGAATCGAGCCTTGAGGCGTTGGAAATATCGCTCACAAGACGATCAAGGCGACGAACGTCATGGTCAATCACACTGAGCAGCTTGTCGCGCTGATCATCACGCTTTGCGACACGGAGTGTACCCACTGCTGAACGAAGCGAGGCAAGCGGGTTTTTGATTTCATGGGCAACATCAGCTGCGAATTGTTCGTTCGCGTCGATACGGTCATAGAGGGCGGAGACCATACCGCGCAGAGCCCCTGAAAGGCGGCCAATTTCGTCGGGCCGTGCAGTAAGATCGGGAATGCGGATGCGGCCAGGGGCAACATTGCGGCTGTCACGATCACGGCCAAGCTCGGCAGATGCGGCGAGATCACTCAGCGGGTTTGCGATTGTGGAGGCGAGCACGAGGCTGAGGCCGATTGAGATGATCACACCGACGAGGAACATCTGGAGCACTCGCTCACGCTCTAGCCTCACCAGATAATCGATTTCACCTGATGTAGAGGCGAGCACAACGACGCCCACAACGTTCTGGCCTTGGCGCACGGGTGTCGCCACGGTGAAGCTGCCGCCTGTATCAAGAGCGTTGTTGATCTGGGATTGGCCGCCCATTGCGCCAACAACGATACTGCGTGCCATCACTTCAAGGGGGGGCTTTTCCGCCTTCCCGCCGCCAACAGGTGCGGAGACGAAAGACCAGAGCGCGTTGAGGCCGTCGGTCAGATAGGTCGCCGCGGGCTCATCGTTCACGCTCTCCAGATCGGCACTCAGACCGCGGCCTTCCATGCGCGCCACCAAGGTTTCGGCGCGATCAAAAAGCAGAACTTCAAGGCCTTCACGCAGATCGAGCCCTTGCAGTGCAGCCTCCGGATCAATCCCATCTCCTGTCGCGAGGTTGACGGGCGCACCCACAGGCATTTGCGCTTCGATCACATCAGCGACAAGCTCGGCTTCGCTGATCAGGCCTTTGGCGCGCTGCAGTGCCAAGCCGTCACGTGAGGAGTTGAGATATAGAATTCCCGCCAGAAGGAGCGACATGGCGATGAGGTTGAATGTGATGATTTTTCGAGCCAACGGTGAGCGGCGCAATGAGAAAAAACCGCGGCGCTCACGGCGCGCGCGGATATTCTCATCAACCGTGCTGCGCGGAGCGACAAAATCATCGCCCAGCACCACATCACCGTTTCGCTCTGGTGCCATGTTTTGCACCGCCATCCTCTTGGCCCTGCCCTTCTCGGCTATTATTCTTCGTTATATCTGTAACCGATGCCATAAAGTGTCTCAATCGCCGAGAATGTCTCGTCAACAGAGCGCATTTTTTTGCGCAGGCGCTTGATGTGGCTATCGATTGTGCGGTCATCAACATAGACCTGATCATCATAGGCCACATCCATCAGCTGGTCGCGGCTTTTCACAAACCCAGGACGCTGTGCGAGCGCTTGCAACAACAAGAACTCTGTCACCGTGAGAGAGACATCTTTGCCTTTCCAGGCAACAGCATGACGCAGCGGGTCCATTTTGAGGTCACCACGGTCCATGACTTTGGTTTCTTCTGTTTCGGGGATCACTTCGCCAGCAATCGCATCCTGACGGCGCAGAAGCGCACGGATGCGCTCAACAAGAAGGCGCTGTGAAAAAGGCTTTTTGACGTAGTCGTCAGCGCCCATGCGCAAGCCAAGCACCTCGTCGATCTCATCGTCTTTTGACGTGAGGAAAATCACAGGCATTGTTGTTTTTTGACGCAAGCGCTGGAGCAAATCCATGCCATCCATGCGAGGCATCTTAATATCAAGCACTGCCATGTCGGGGAGTTTTTTGTTAAACGCGTCAAGCGCTTGCTGACCGTCGTGATATGTTTCGACCTCAAAGCCTTCGGCTTCTAGGCACATTGCTACGGATGTCAGAATATTCCTGTCATCGTCCACAAGGGCGATTTTAGACATCTTACTCTTCCTTATACTACTCTTAATGCCACGTTTTTTCGTCCACCATTGCCTTATTTGGGCTTTTGATCAATCCCTTGAAGCGAATCAGTTTGTCGGGTGAGTCGATTTTGTCTCACAAAGTCCTGAGAAATGGCTAAATTGCCTCACTTTCTCCATCTGCTGCCTTTGATAGGGGCAAGATACCGCCTCTGGTTGCGCTAAACTTGCCTTGATTGCGCTAACTGTGGCGTTGCGCCTGTTGCGACACAAAACCGTCATGTTATGAGCAAGCCAAGTTTGGTCCCGCCTTCGGGCGCCGCCCATTAACAAGAACTGCCAAAACTGGCGAAGGAGCATTCCGCATGACATCAGGACGCGTAAACCCCAAATTCACCCTAGACGATCAAGGTATCACAGGGCTTGGCGCTGTTTACTACAACCTGATGGAACCCGCGCTTGTAGAAGCCGCGCTGAAAGCGGGCGAAGGCACATTGGGCCAAGGCGGTACATTCCTTGTGACCACTGGCAAGTTTACGGGCCGTTCGCCCAAAGACAAACATGTGGTCAAAACTGCCTCTGTGGCCGACACAATCTGGTGGGAAAACAACGCCGAGATGAGCCCAGAAGGGTTTGATGCGCTATATGAAGACATGATCGCCCACATGAAGGGCCGTGACTACTATGTGCAGGACTTGGTGGGCGGAGCTGATCCGGAGCTGGCGATCAATGTGCGCATGGTGACAGAGCTGGCGTGGCACAACCTTTTCATCCGTCACCTGTTGCGCCGCCCAGAGCGCGAAGCGCTCAATAGCTTTATTGCCGACTTTACAGTGATCAACTGCCCGAGCTTCCAAGCTGACCCTGCCAAGCACAACTGCCGCAGCGAGACTGTTATTGCGATGAACTTTGATCGCAAGATGATCCTGATCGGCGGGACAGAATATGCAGGCGAGAACAAGAAGTCTGTTTTCACGCTGCTGAACTACCTGCTGCCAGAAAAAGGTGTGATGCCGATGCACTGCTCGGCCAACCACGCCACTGGAAACCCTGTCGACACCGCGGTTTTCTTTGGTCTTTCGGGCACTGGCAAAACAACACTCTCTGCGGACCCACAGCGTACGCTGATTGGTGATGACGAGCACGGCTGGTCCGACAAAGGCACATTCAACTTTGAAGGCGGCTGCTACGCCAAGACCATCAACCTCAACGCTGAAGCCGAACCAGAAATCTATGCAACCACACAGAAATTTGGCACGGTCATCGAGAATATGGTTTTTGATGAAGAAACCAAAGAGCTGGATTTTGATGATGACAGCCTCACGGCCAACATGCGCTGTGCCTACCCGCTGGAGTATATCTCAAACGCGTCGGAGACTGCCCTTGGTGGTCACCCCAAAAATGTGATCATGCTCACATGTGATGCGTTTGGCGTTCTGCCTCCCATTGCGCGCCTCACGCCAGCACAAGCCATGTATCACTTCCTGTCGGGTTTCACCTCGAAGGTTGCTGGAACAGAGCGCGGCGTGACTGAGCCAGAGCCCACATTTTCAACCTGCTTTGGTGCGCCCTTCATGCCGCGCCGTCCAGAAGCCTATGGCAACCTCTTGCGCGACAAGATCGCCAAGCATGGCGCAACTTGCTGGCTTGTGAACACAGGCTGGACAGGTGGCGCATATGGAACTGGCTCGCGTATGCCAATCAAAGCGACGCGCGCTCTGCTGACAGCGGCGCTTGACGGCTCGTTGAATGATGCAACCTTCCGCAAGGATGAGAACTTCGGCTTTGATGTTCCTGTGACCGTCAAAGGCGTCGACGCGGCGCTTCTTGATCCACGCAGCACATGGGCCGACGGAAATGCCTATGATGCACAGGCAGAAAAGCTTGTGGAAATGTTTGCTGAGAACTTCCAGCAATACCTGCCATTCATCGACGAAGATGTAAAAGCGGCTGCTATCGGCTAATGGCGTGGGGATAACCCTCACTCTTCAAGATATTGAACGGCGTCTCTTTGGAGGCGCCGTTTTCCGTTCAGAGGCCCATTACACCTTTGCGGATCAGGTTGAGCCCTGCCACGAACAGAAAAATCTGCGTAAGGCGCTTGAAGTTTTTCTGGTCAATGCGGTCATGCAACCTGAAGCCAATCTGCAAGCCAAGGAGAGCCGGTACCAGCATAGCCACCGAAAAGGGCAGTGTTTTGGCATTGAGTACGCCTGATCCGATATGGGACATGACCAAGAGGATCGCACCCAAGCCATAGATAATCCCTTGAATGCGCAGGCTCTCTTTTTTGGCAACATCGAGCGCGCTGAGATACATCACGGTGGGAGGACCCCATATTCCTGATAGGCCGCCAATGGCCCCTGCAGCAGCGCCAAACAACGCTTCAAAGCGCTTCGGTGCATGTTGAAAGCTCGGCGACCACCCCAAAAGCTGGATCGCTGTGAACAGGCTGACAATTATGCCGATGGATAAAAGCATAATGTGGGACGGTATAACATTCACCAGCTGGGCAAAGCACAAGAGGAACACACCGCCGACCACAAGGAATATCTTGAAGCGCTTTACCGCGCCCCAAACTTCGTCAGCGCCATGGCGAAACGCTTGCTGAAGGTTTGTTGCCACGGTCGGCAATATCAGCGCAGCAAGCGCGAGCTCGGGCGCGATAAAGCTTGAAAGGCCCGAGATCATAATCATCGGCATGGCGAAGCCGACCATGCCTTTGACGACCCCTGCGAGGAGCGTCACACCAAGCGCCAGACAGAAAAGAGCAGGCGTAAGACCAGAAGAAATAATATCCATGGCAAGGTCTTACGCCTCAAAAAATCAAAATACACGCGTAATTTTTGATCATTTTGCCGCAGCGCAACGTAGCAATATTGCGCTGCACCTGCATAATAGCTAAAAACGGCTCACCAGAGAAAAAAGGCTGATTCACTCATGGACGGACATATGACAATGGCTCAAGATACGCTTCTTCCCGATTTGCTGACTTTGACAGGCGCGGCAGTAGCCCCAGCCGAGTCTCTTTTGGCAAAGGCCATTGAGCGCGTGCGCACAGATGTGAGCTCGGAAGGCCGCGTATCGGCGCAGCTCTTGGAAGAGAACCAAACAGCCGCGCACGGGCTCGCTTGGCTGGCCACGTATGTTGAAAGCCTGCGCCAGATGCAAAAATGGGCCGAAGGCCTAAAGGCCAATGGCCAGTTTGGCACAATGGAACAGCTTATTCACCAAATCGCGTTTGGCGAATACCTCTGGCAGATCTACGGCGGGATCCAGATGAACCAAGGCGAAGTTGTGCGCCTTCAGGACATTGGGCTCTCGCAAGATGACGCGCGTGCTTTGATGAACACTGAAGTGAGCCTCTTGTGCGAAAAGGGCAATACCCAAGCCGCGCGCTTGGCGCTCGTGGCCTTGATGCAAGAGGGCAAAGCCGAGATCACCTTTGGCAAGACTGGTCTTGAGGATGAGCTGGAGATGATCCGTGAGCAATTCCGTCGCTACGCCTTGGACAAGGTCGCGCCCTTTGCGCATGAGTGGCACTTGAACGACGAGCTGATCCCGATGGAAGTGATCGAAGAGCTTGCCGAGATGGGCGTGTTTGGTCTCACTATTCCAGAAGAATTTGGTGGCTTTGGGTTTAGCAAAGCCTCGATGGTTGTTGTCTCCGAAGAACTGTCACGCGGATATATCGGGGTTGGTTCGCTCGGCACACGCTCTGAGATTGCGGCTGAACTGATCCTCGCAGGCGGTACGCAAGAGCAGAAAGAGCACTGGCTGCCCAAGCTCGCGAGTGCAGAAATCCTACCGACTGCTGTGTTTACCGAGCCAAACACTGGCTCCGACCTCGGCGCCCTGCGCACACGTGCCGTGAAAAACGAGGCGGGCGACTATGAGATCACTGGCAACAAGACATGGATCACCCATGCGGCCCGCACTCATGTCATGACACTTCTGGCACGCACGAATCCTGACAGCACCGACCATAAAGGCCTGTCGATGTTTTTGGCCGAGAAGACGCCGGGAACCGACGAGGCTCCCTTCCCCACCGAGGGCATGACGGGCGGCGAAATCGAGGTTCTCGGCTATCGCGGCATGAAAGAATATGAGTTGGCGTTTGACGGCTTTAAAGTGAAAGGCGCAAACCTCTTGGGCTCCGAAGAGGGACAGGGCTTCAAACAGCTTATGCAAACCTTCGAGGCCGCACGGATCCAGACTGCTGCGCGCGCTGTGGGTGTAGCCCAATCTGCACTGGATGTAGGCTTGCAATATGCCGAGGACCGCAAGCAATTTGGGAAGGCGCTGGTCCAGTTCCCCCGAGTTGCAAGCAAACTCGCTATGATGGCCGTCGAGATCATGGTGGCACGGCAGCTGACTTATTTCTCAGCTTGGGAAAAAGACAACGATCGCCGCTGTGACCTTGAGGCCGGGATGGCCAAGCTTCTGGGCGCGCGGGTGGCTTGGGCCGCTGCTGACAATGCGCTGCAAATCCACGGCGGCAACGGCTTCGCACTGGAATACCAGATCAGCCGTATCCTCTGTGATGCTCGCATCCTCAATATCTTTGAAGGTGCAGCAGAAATTCAGGCACAAGTGATCGCACGAAGACTGCTCGGCTAACCCGCAGCTCTTATTCTTTCTCTAAATATTCTGGGAGTCTGGGGGCATAGCCCCCAGACGGTCGGAGCATGAATGCGCTTCGACCGACCTAACTCTTCTTAATGTCCTGCCAGGGCTTTGCGGTCTGGCCACGGTATTTAATCGTGAGCTCAGCGTCCATATCACCCTCCTCTGGCACACCAATAACGATGCCTTTGGTACTGCGCTGGCTGCGGCGGGCAATAAGGCTGTCGTGGCTGATCGTGGTGCGCTGGGAGACACGGCGCGTCCAACTGTGCAGCTTCTCATACATAGCCGAGATGATATCGGCGTGGGCCTCGCTTGCGCCAAGGTCGGCGAGCTCGTCGGGATCATTTTCCAGATCAAACAGCATCGGCCTATCGCCTGTTTCAAAGTGGATCAGTTTGTAGCGCGCGTCGGCGACCATATACATGTTGGCTTCGGAAACGCTTGCTCCTGTAAGGCGGGCGACGGGTGCTCCAGAGTAGTCGTATTCACAGATAACAAAGCTGCGCTCTGTGTCCTGAGCGGTTCCGTGCAGCAAGGGAACAAGGCTTTCCCCCTCAAGGATATGGGGCAGTGCCTTGCCACCTGACATCTCAAGGAAAGTTGGAGCGAGGTCGATGCTTTCCACCAGGGCTTCACTGACTGTGCCACGGGTGGCGTCGGCCTGCGGGCTGGGATCATAGATGATGAGCGGAACCCGAACGCTTTGTTCATAAAAGAACGTCTTTTCGCCAAGCCAGTGATCGCCCAAAAAATCACCGTGGTCAGAAGTCAGAGCAATCACGGTATTGTCCCATCGGCCTGTTTCTTTGAGCCACTCAAAAAGCCGACCCATTTGGTCATCGACTTGTTTGATCAAGCCCATATAGGCAGGGATTACGCTCTCGCGCACATCATCGCGGCTGAAAGACTGTCCGACTGGCGTATCCATGAAAGCTTTCAGCACAGGGTGTGCCTTCTGACGTTCCGCATCAGAGCGGACGACAGGCAAGACATGTTCGGGCCCAAACATAGACGCGTATGGCTCAGGGACGATATAGGGCCAGTGGGGCTTGATATAGCTGAGATGCGCGCACCACGGACCTTTGGCTTTCTCTATGAACTCCATCGCACGGCCCGTCAGGTAGGGTGTTTCGCTGTCGGACTCTTCGATATTGGCGGCATAGGCCGAGTTCTTCAGGAACCAGCCTGAGATGACGTTGCCATTTTCATCAAGACCAGAGTTGGCAAAGTCGTGCCAAGGGTTGTCACTTTCGTAGCCTTTGGCGCGCAGCCAGTCGTTATAGGCCAGAGCGCCGCGTGGGTCATATTCGCCTTCCGGACCTTCGGGCTTCATGCCGTCATCGCGCTCAAAGACATCAAAGCCACATTCCGCAACACGCACACCAATCACGCTGTCTGGCTCAAGCCCGAGGCGTGCCATGCCCTCAGCATCGGCTTCCATATGGGTTTTGCCAATCAGCCAGCAGTCGACACCCGCAGCGCGCAAATGATCGCCCAGAGTAAGCTCGCCGACCTTGAGCGGGATCTTGTTGTTGCTTGCACCATGGCTCTGCACATAGCGGCCCGTATATGTGCTCATCCGCGAGGAGCCGCAGATGGGCGACTGAATATACGCACGGTTGAAGCGTACGCCTTGGCTTGCGAGCCAGTCAATGTTTGGGGTGTGAAGATGTGGATGACCATAACAGCTCAAGTAGTCCCAGCGCAGTTGGTCAAACATGATGAAGAGAATGTTTTTTTTGTCTGACATTGGGGGAGCCTTGCGGTTGAGTGACGTCATCAGCAACTTTTAGGGCAAAAGACACGAGCCGCAAGATGTCTCCTGCGGCTCGCTCTTGTGTTCACGGCAGATAGTATCAGCTCAAGACGTCCATTCCCACGGGCGCACGAAGCTGCCAAGGACTTGGCTCACCTCTTCCTCTGTTGCGCTGTTGGCCGTGAGCTGGGCCACGAGGCCGCGTTTTTTATCATCAACAACTGATGTGACACGTGCAGAGACCCCCGCCTCTTCAAGAGCCGCATTATAGACACGCGTAATCGCTGATTTGCGCAAATCCGGCTTGAAGACTTTTCCCACAGCCGTCTTTGGAAGCTCGACGAGCACCTCAACATGCTTGGGGATCGCCGCTCGCTCGTGGATATGCTTTTTGGCATGGGACATAAGATCATCCGCCGTCGCTGTTGCACCGGCCACCAGCTCGACATAGGCACAGGGTAGCTCACCCGAATGGGCATCAGGCTGGCCGATTGCGCCTGCGAAAGCAACGTCCTGATGGGTTAGAAGCGCATCTTCAATTTCGGCAGGGTCGATATTGTGACCGCCGCGAATGATCAGGTCTTTCGCACGGCCAGTGATCCAGATGTAGCCTTCTGGATCGATCCGACCAAGATCACCTGTGCGCAGATATTTGTCATGATAGTAAAGATCGACGTTTTTATCCGCCTCTGTATAGGTATTGCCCGCGTAGACGCCTGGACCCGCGACACAGATTTCACCGATTTCGTCAGGGGCGCATTCAACGGGCCCATCGCCTTTCTGCGCGATGATTTTCACGTCATTATAGGGGAATGGAAGCCCGACAGAGCCCACGCGTTTTTCCCCATCCACAGGGTTGATCGAGACAAGAACTGTTGCTTCTGTCAGACCGTAACCTTCAATAATCTGAATGCCTGTAGACTTTGTGAAACGGTTGAAGAGTTCCAGAGGCATCGGAGCCGAGCCTGAAAAGGCGTTTTTGACCTTGGACACATCAGCATCCACAGGTCGCTGCATCAGAGCAGAGACCGCCGTCGGGACTGTGATGATGAATGTTGTGCCCCAGCGCTCGCAAAGCTTCCAGAAGTTATCAAAGACGCCATCACCGCGATAGCCTGCAGGTGTCGGGAAGACCACGTGAGCACCTGATTTGACCATAGCCATGAGAATGACGTGGCAAGCGAAGACATGAAAGAGCGGCAGTGGGCACATAACGCTCTCGTATTCGTCAAACAAGAGTTCTTGACCGAGCCAGCCTTGGTACACGATCCCAGAGTTAAGATGTTGCGCGACTTTTGGCATGCCCGTTGTTCCACCTGTGTGTAAGTAGGCTGCGACACGGTCGACTTTGCGATCTTCAAAGCTGAGCGTTTTTGGCTGCTTTGCCATCTCTGCGTTGAAGCTTTTTACATCCGCGTGGTGATTGACGTTCATCTTCGGACGCACAAGGGGGACGATCCAGCTCTTTGGCGGCGTGAGGTAGCGGTTGAGATCCACCGTGAGGATTGTATGCACACTGGGCGCATGCTTGACCGCCTCTGCCGTTTTTTGTGCGACGTCTGTTTTGGGGAAGTTGCGCAGGGTCACCACGACTTTGGCTTTGGTCTCGCGCAGAATTGCGCCGATTTGCTCAGGCTCAAGCAGTGGGTTGATCGGATTGACGATACCTGCAGTCATGCCGCCCATCAGGGCAACGGCTGTTTCTGTGGCGTTTGGAAGGACAAGCGCGACAACATCGCCTTCCCCTACACCAAGACTGCGGAAGAGATTGGCGGCCTGACAGACCTGATCATGAAACCGGCTCCAGCTCAATGTCTCAGCCTTATCTGTGGCGCCAGACATCAGCTGATAACTTATTGCAGGACGATCCGGAAACTTTGCCGCCGTCCCTGCGAGCATTTCATAAACCGTGGTTGGCACATCACGTGCGCTCCACGGCATTTCATTGGTCATGTCTAAACTATCTTGTAGTGACCCAAACTTCATGTTGCATTTCCTCCCCATTGGCCCATTTTTTGGGCACTCTATACACATATAGTGTAGGGGTTTGAGTTTTCACGCAATAGCCCCGGCGCAACGTCAATTTTGCGCTCTTTACCGGGTTTCGCCTTTTCAAGAACTGTTCAAAAGCCATATGATCCCATCTCAACCCCGCCTTTGCTTTGGAGCGAGTCAATGAAGATTGCAACTGCAGCCTACCCTGTCAGCTGGTGTTCGACATGGGAAATCTATGCTCAAAAGCAGCGCGACTGGGTGATGAAGGCGTCCTCCAATGGGGCGGATTTAATTGTTTTCCCCGAATATGGCGCGATGGAGCTGGCAGCGCTGGCTGGCGAAACGGCCGCAGGCGACATCCAAGGCTCGATCGATGCGGTGAGTGAACGCCAGCCTGAGATGAACAAGCTCTTTGCCGATCTGGCCGAAGAATTTGCGATGCATATTCTTGCGCCCTCAGCACCGGTGCGAGAAGCCACCCGAACCGTAAACCGTGCAGGGCTTTTTACCCCAACGGGCGTTGCAGGGTTTCAGGACAAGCAAATCATGACCCGCTTTGAGCGCGATGATTGGAATGTGTCAGGTGGCGGGCCATTGAAGCTCTTTGAGACGGCAATCGGCAAAGTCGGCGTGCTCATCTGCTATGACAGCGAATTTCCACTTCTGGGGCGTGCGCTGGTCGAAGCCGGTGCCGAAATTATCCTCGTTCCCTCCTGCACAGAAGCGCTGGAAGGGTACTGGCGGGTACGTGTTGGTGCAATGGCGCGCGCGCTTGAGGGGCAGTGCGTCACTGTCATGTCCAGCCTGATTGGCAACGAACCGCGCCTCTTCGGTGTGGAGAGCAACTCTGGAATGGGCGGGATCTTTGGTCCGATGGATCAGGGGTTTCCACCCACAGGCGTTTTGGCGGAAGGGAACCTGAACAAAGCTGGCTGGACCTATGCCAGTGTGGATAGGGCCAAGATCGCGCATGTCCGCGCCGATGGCCATGTTCTCAATGCATTGCATTGGGGGGAGCAGGCCCCACGCGCCTCAGATGTCACACTGGAGGCCTTGGCCTAAGAAAGTCCTTGAAAAACCGCGCTGATAGGCGCATTTAAGCCGCGCTTGCCAAGACTGGCTTGCGAAACTCTAGGAGAGACCATGGCCAAGGAAGAACTGCTCGAATTCCCCGGTGTCGTAAAGGAACTCCTGCCGAATGCGACATTCCTGGTCGAGCTGGAAAACGGCCATACGATCATCGCACATACGGCAGGCAAGATGCGCAAAAACCGCATCCGCGTTCTGGCTGGCGACAAAGTTCAGGTGGAAATGACACCATATGATCTGACGAAAGGTCGGATCAACTACCGCTTTAAATAGGCATGAAACTGATCCTCGGCTCAGGCAGCCCGCGTCGGAAGGAACTTCTGGCGCAAATCGGCGTTGTGGCCGATGCTATTCGTCCGCCAGATATTGATGAAACTCCGCAAAAGGCCGAGCTGCCCCGCCCCTATTGCGCGCGTATGGCGCGGGAGAAGGCCGAGGCCGTTGTCGCTGCGCCGGATGAGATCGTGCTCTGCGCGGATACCACCGTGGCACTCGGGCGGCGCATTTTGGGAAAACCAGAAGACGTCACTGAGGCTGAGCGTTTCTTGCGCCAGCTTTCTGGGCGACGTCACCGAGTCATTACATCTGTGGCTGTGAAGAAAGGCGAGACGCTCTGGGAGCGCGACGTTGTCACTACAGTCAAGATGAAGCGGCTCTCCGACAGCGAGATCGCAGGCTATCTTGCTACAAATGACTGGCAAGGCAAAGCTGGCGGCTACGCAATTCAAGGGCCCGCTGGCGCGCTCATACCTTGGATACAAGGTTCGTTTACGGGCGTTGTTGGCTTGCCACTCAGTGAAACCGCAGCGCTGTTGCAAGCTGCGGGCTATCCGCTTTGGAGGACCCCATGAAGGGACGTCAGATTATTCTCGACCATTTCGGTGCACGCGAAGCCGCGGCGCTCATGGTAGACGGGCAACTCCACGATCTTCTGATCGATGCGGACGCCCCCCGGCCAGGAACGGTCTATCGCGCTCGTGCGACCAAGCCCCAGAAAGGGCAAGGTGGGATGTTTTTGGAAACGCCCGACGGCAATGCATTTTTGAAACAGGTCAAGGGCATTGCGCCTGGCGACATGCTGACTGTCCAACTCACAGGCTATGCCGATGAGGGCAAGGCGTTGCCAGTGACGACCAAGCTGATGTTTAAGTCACGCTATGCGATTGTCACGCCGGACGCGCCAGGGCTGAATATCTCACGTCAGATACGGGAAGATGAGCGACGCGACGCTTTGATGATGATTGCAAAAGAAGAAATGGCAGGCCTCGGCTTTGGCCTGATTCTGCGTTCGTCTTGCGAAGAAGCCGAAGATGAAGACATCGCTGAAGATCTGCGTGCGATGGTTGATCTGGCGCAGACAGTTGTAAACGACACAGCCGCAGAACCCGAAACTTTGACCGAAGGCGACGGCCCGCATGTCCTAGCGTGGCGTGACTGGGTTGAACCCGCCGATGTTGTGACCGATGCGGGCAGCTTTGAAAGCCATGGTGTTCTTGAGGCATTAGACGCTCTTAGAGAGCCCGAAGTGCGCCTTGCTGGTGGAGCCTCACTCGCAATTGAGCCGACACGTGCGCTGATTGCGGTGGATGTAAACACCGGTGTGGACGGTTCTTTTGCAGCGGGCACACGCGCCAACTTTGCCTGTGCCAAAGAACTGCCTAAACAGCTGCGGCTGCGCGGCCTAGGCGGACAGATCACAATCGATTTGGCTCCGATGCCAAAAAAGGACCGCCGCGGCTTTGAGGCCTCCCTGCGTGCCGCTCTTAAAGCAGACGGCATCGACACCGTGCTCGCAGGCTTCACGCCACTCGGGCACTATGAGCTGCAACGCAAACGTGCGCGCCTGCCGCTGAGTGAATTGCTCTCAGGGCTGCTGTCATGAGCTGTCCGATATGTGCGAATGAAACAGATACGCGCTATAAACCGTTCTGCTCACGGCGCTGTGCCGACATCGACCTCTCTAAATGGCTGGGAGGCGGATATGCCCTGCCCTCAAACGATCCGGAGGACGCAGAACACCTTGCGGACGAGATAGAAAAGCAGGCGCAGAAGCCGCATTGAAATTTTGCGCAAAAAGCCTCTGGACACCGCCCCGCCCCTCGCCTAGAACGCCGCTACCCAGATCGGTTTAAACCGCATCACCCGTGCCCGGGTAGCTCAGGGGTAGAGCAGTGGATTGAAAATCCTCGTGTCGGTGGTTCGATTCCGCCCCTGGGCACCACTTTTACCAACAATATCAATGACTTAGCCAAACGAAATGCGCGCTAAAGTTGTGTAATTCAAAAACACACCTTAAACACACTTTTTGCCGTGTTGCTGACTATTTTGCCTGTGGAATCGCTGTGTTGGACACAGTGTTGGGTGTGGCTGTGTTAGGACACAGTGTTGACGGGGTTTTGGGACAACATGGTTTAGGACAATGAGTGGCAGCCCCTACTCGCTTTCTAGATTTAGCGGACGTTGGGGCGACACACAGCAAAGGTCAGTTGTGAGCCCACTTTACCAAATTTCTGCAATCCAGCTAATGTCAGCTATCAGGCAAAAGTCAAAAACACTCAGCAATTGCTTGAGTTTTGAGCTGGGTTTTGTGCGGTTACTTCAAATGCGAACCTTCTCACATGTCTTTATCCGGTCGAAAGAAATAACGTCCGGGTGAGTTTCTGTCATTCGTGGCTGGAAGGTGCCTACATATCGAAGCAAGCTGTACCCAAGTGCATCTTTCGCCTTTGCAAAGACGATGGCCTTCCGGTTTGGATACTCGCTAATATCTCGTCTTTGTTTTGCGATCGACGCTCTTCCATCAGAGTTTATCGCCCTCTCATGGATTACCTTCCCATCTTCCGAAAGTTCATTTTGCCACATGCCGTGCTCGAATAACCTTGGAAACCAAAGATAACAGTCGGAATCGGGAATTTTCCATGCTCCTTTTTGCCAGCCGTTTCCCTTGAACCCGAAGCACCGCATCGCGTCGATCTGCGTCCGGAACACAACGTTGTCCGCAATTTTTACGAACCCGCGCTCGATCACCGGTTCAGGCGAATATCGCGTTTCAAAATTCCAAGGTAAAAAATCAGATATCATCGTTTTTTGAATGCGCATTTTGTCAACGAATGCATCAACCTCTTTTCTGACTTCAGGTAAAGATTTGAGAGTCCCATCCTCTTTCAGAGTCTTCAATCTCTCGATTGTATGGCCCGTCGCCAAAACGAGGTCTCGTGTCCGAAGCGTGTCTTTCTGTTTTTGGATCTCCTTCTCGTGGGGCGGCTCATCAATTTCAAGATGAAGATCAAATTGTGGAAAATATAGGTCTGTCAGCGCATAGGCACCGTCATTCTTTCGTACATATTGCTGTGTTACAAATTCGATTTCATCGTCGTCCAGCGCATGGATAATCCGCGAAATAATAAAGAATTCCCATTTCTTGTTTCGGATTTTCTGGAGACTGCGCAGGATATAATCGGTCTTCGTGGGCATTTTGGAATTCCTATGGGTGGTATTGGGTCACATATTAAATGAAATTGACTAAACTACATCAGCCGAATTTTGATAGAACTGGCACACAAGAAACACCATTCCTTAAACAATCGCAGGAGCCGACATCGAAGAGCCTGCAGCGAACGGCCGCCTTCCCCCAATTTATGCGTTTACGTTTAACCAGGCCCCTAAACACACACTTTCGTAGACTTGTTGGTACGCTCTGCCATAGTGTTGTGGTGAGGAGCATGACATGCGGCAGCTGCGTGAAGATACACATCTGATACTGGACGGCGAGGTGCGCGTGTATCGACGTGAGCGCAGCAAGCGCTGGCAGGCTGCCTTTGTAATTGATGGACACACCATCCGCATCAGCACGGGTAGGCGCGATCTGACTGAGGCCAAAGAGTATGCCCGTGATACGTTCCTTGAGTATAAGTTCCGCCACAAGAACGACCTGCCCGTTGTGACTAAGAAGTTCTCTGACGTTGCCAAGCTGGCCATTGCGGACATGCGCAAGCAATTGGATGCGGGTTTAGGGCGTAAAGTGTTTGCTGATTATATCGTGTGTATTGAGCGCTACCTCATCCCGTTCTTCGGTGCACAGTATGTGACCACCATTGATTACGAGAAGGTGCAGCAGTTCTACGAGTGGCGGCGTGCCAAGATGGGCCGTGAGCCAAAGGCCTCAACGCTCAACACGCATAACTCAGCCATGAACCGTGTGTTTGAGGAAGCTGTGGCGCGGAGCTTTATCGCGCACAAGAATGTGCCACTGCTGGTGAACCGTGGTGAGAAGAGCGAACGACGTCCTGACTTCACCCGTGAAGAATATGCCACGCTCATCCGCAAGCTGCCCAGTTGGATTAACGCAGGCAAGGCAGGCAAGCCTACAGACATGCGGCACCTTATGCGGGACTATGTGTTGATCATGGCCAATACGGGCATGCGCCACGGCACAGAGGCGCTGAATCTCAAGTGGAAGCATGTGACGTTGTTTGAGGAAAAGGATCTGCAGTATCTAGAGATGAGCGTTTCAGGCAAAACTGGGCGCAGGGATATCATCTGCAGGTCAGGCACGATCAACTATCTCAAGCGCATACACGAGCGGTCAGAGGATCTTAGGCACATCCCCTTTGAAGACTTGCTCAAGCAGCGTGTCGATCTGCCTGTGTTCAGACTGCCAGATGGCACAGTGTCCAAGAACATCCACCAGACGTTCCGCAAGTTCCTCACAGACACAGGACTGATCACATGCCCGCGTACAGGGCAGAACAGAACGCTTTATAGTCTACGTCACACCTACGCGACCTTTGCCCTACTCAACGATGGTATGGATATTCATGCGCTGGCCATACAGATGGGCACAAGCATTGGCATGATTGAGCGCCATTACAGTCATTTGACCCCAAGGCTCAAGAAGGACATGCTCACGGGCAAGCGGTATGAGTTGTCGCGGGATGAGTTTGACGGGCAGGACACTAGTGAGTAGCTAAGGGCTACACCTTGGGTCAAAAGCAGGCTTTCGCTGCTTGTGCGAATAATTCCTAACGTGATCAAAAGCAGGCGTAGCTAGTCTATATATTGGGTTTTATCTTGAGCAATTATTTTTGCTCGAAAGCTTCCAGATCCCTTCGAACTCTGCAATTAATATGTCAAAGTGCCAGACGGCCTTGGGCCTTGGGAAACCATGAAGGGTAATTGTTGATGAAGTTAGAAATACAATCGGTTTCGAAAAAACTGTCCCCAAGCCTAAAAGCATTTAAACCGAAACGAGCTGATGTTGACGGATTTGCCCAAAACCTCAAATCTTACCTAGATCATATCAATAGCAAAGAAACCGAGGAAAATCTCAAAACACATCTTATGGGGCTTCTCAAGCCGACTTACCAACCGTCTCATACGATTGAACAGTATGGTGACATCGACTTCGTTATTCGGACTGGCGGTAAGGGCAGCCCTGCCGCGGTCTTGTTTGAAGCCAAGCGCGAACTCAACAAAGCTGACATGATCCGACAGGACGATGTCAATCGCAAAGCATTGCACGAACTTGTTCTATACTTTTTTCGGGAGCGCCACGCGGGCAATACGGATATTCGTCATGTAGTAATCTGCACAGAATTTGAGATGTATGTCTTTGAAGCATCTGATTTTGAGAGAACTTTTTATCAAAACAAAGCTCTTCGAAAAGATTTTGAAGACTGGGCAGCCGGTAAAAAGTCTGATAGTACCACCGATTTCTTTTATAAAGAAATAGCTGCGAAGTTCATCGCTGCCAGTAACGCCGAACTTAAGGCCGTCCACATTGACTTGAGGAGCTACGAAACGGAACTAAAGGATGGTGCCGACGACAAAGCGTTCGTCAAACTATTCAAGCTGCTCGGCCCTCACGGCTTGATCTCTAAAGAACTGTCGAACGATAGTAACAGCCTGAACAAAGCCTTTTATGATGAGTTGCTTCATCTCATCGGGCTGGAAGAACGAAAGGAAGGCGCAAAGCGTGTGATCGGCCGCCTCGAAGCGTCCAAGCGAAATCCTGGGTCACTTTTGGAAAATGCAATCAGCCAAATAAGGTATGAAGACGACTTCAATGATCCGACAATGATTCAGACCTACGGTTCATCGAACGATGAACGCGAGTTCAATATCGCCTTGGAACTATGCCTTACATGGGTGAACCGTCTCCTCTTCTTGAAGCTTCTAGAAGCCCAAATCTTCAAGTTCCACGGTCAAGACCCGGCCTACAAGTTTCTATCGACTTCAATGGTCGCCGACTTTGATGATCTGTCGGACCTGTTCTTCAAGGTACTTGCTTTTGCGCCGTCTGAACGGCCCCCGCTCATAGCGGCAAAATACGAAAAGGTGCCTTACCTCAACAGTTCTCTCTTCGAACTGACCAAATTGGAGAAATCTTTCAGAATCAATGCCCTGAATAACGGACTGGACGCACCGCTGTTCAGCCGAACTGTACTTTGTGATGCGACTGGCCGACGCGCTTCAGGAAAGAAAGGAACTCTGTCCTATATCTTTGATTTTCTTGATGCATATGACTTTGGAACCGTTGGCGGTGGGGATGTTCAGGAGGAAAGCAAGACCATAATCAACGCTGCCGTACTTGGTTTGATCTTTGAAAAGATCAACGGATACAAAGAAGGCGCGATATTCACGCCAGGCTACGTTACGATGTACATGGCGCGAAAGGTGATCGAGAAAACCGTCCTTGAAGCCTTTCAAAAGGAAAACCCAAGCTGGACGCTTACCGATACGGACGATCTCCGAAACAACATCTCAGATGATCGATCCAAGTCGGCAACGCTGCGTCATAACGCAGTGATCGATAATCTGAAGATCTGTGATCCAGCCGTTGGATCGGGTCACTTCCTTGTTTCGTGTTTGAATGAACTGATTGCTCTCAAATCTCGGCTCGGCATTTTGGCCGATGCAGATGGCAACAGGTTGTCTGACTATGTCGTGGAGGTGGACAACGATGAGCTCATAATAGTGAATGCCGACACAGACGAGGTCTTCGCTTATCAAGTGCACGGTACCCAAGTGCCGAAACGCCTACAGCAGGTCCAACAAACCCTTTTCCATGAGAAGCAGAAGCTGATCGAAAACTGCTTGTTCGGCGTGGATATCAACGCAAACTCGGTACGTATTTGCCAGCTCAGGCTGTGGATCGAACTTCTTAAGAGTGCCTATTATCGGGACGGCCAAGACTCCCAGCTCGAAACGTTGCCGAACATTGATATCAACATCAAATGCGGCAACTCACTTCTTTCTCGCTTCAAATTGGATCAAAGCCTTTCGGATGCATTCAGCAAGGCAAAACTGACTGTGACCGAATACCGTAAACTTGTTAGCGATTACAAAAGTACAAAAGACAAGGCTGTAAAGCGCGACCTGCAAGAGAAGATCGACAAAGCGAAAACGCGCTTTCAAGAAGAGTCGATGGGGCGTCTGACAAAAGAAATTGATGCAACTATCGCTCAGCTGAAGGCAGATGAAGCGCAGGCCGACCTGTTCGTTTTGGGAGAGGAACAACGAGCGAAGCAAGACGCCAAAATTGATGAAATTCAGAAGAAGATTGCTGATCTGAATGCTAAACGCACCAAACTACTGCAAAATAAGACGTTTCTTGCAGCTTTGGAGTGGCGGTTCGAGTTCCCTGAAGTGTTGGATGAAAAGGGTAAATATGTTGGCTTTGACATCATTATTGCCAACCCACCCTACATGCGGGTCCAGGAGATCGAAGCGACCCAGCCCGCACAGCGTGAGTTCTATGAGCGGGATTACCGGACAGCACACGGTGCCTACGACCTCGCAAACCTGTTCTTCGAATTGGCGGTTCGACTGGCTAAACCCAACGGCAACAACAACATCTTTATCTTCCCGCACAAGCTTTTTAACTCCGCCAACGGGGCCCCGCTACGTGAATATTTGATGAACACACGGGCGATGAAGCACATCACGCATTTTGGGGCTAATCAGGTCTTTGACAGTGCGCTTACGTACACATGCATCGCATTGTTCAACACTGAGCCAGCGGAGACATTCAGTTTCAAGAGGTTCAGCCTTACCGAAGACTATGAAAACGAACTTGCAAATGAAGCGCTCTATTCTAATCTTAGCTATGATCATGTTGCATCTGCGTCTGCCTCGTATGGCAACAATCAGTGGATCTTCTTTGATGATCATACTGGATTTGAGTGTTTTCAGAAGATTTACTCGTCTTCTGTGCCACTGGGCGAAGTTCTATCTGTATTTGTAGGCATTCAAACAAGCCGTGATCTACTCTACGTGGTAAAGAAAGTCTCCGAAACTTCCGAGACTTATCGGATAGCCGTAAATCCAGAAAATAAAGTGGCAAAGCCCAGTATCCCGGCAGCAGAATTTGATGTCGAAAAGGACCTTTTTAGGCCATTCTTGATGGGGCGGGATGTCCACAGGTATGACTCTCTTGAAACAGATTTGTTGGTTTTTTTCCCGTATCAAATTCACGGTGGTAGGGCAGAACTAGTTTCAAGCGAAGACCTAAAAACCAGGCACCCAAAAACCTACTCATATGTTGAAGCGTATGAAGACGCCTTCAAAAAGCGGGAAAATGGAAAGGCCGCGAAGCTAGCTGAGTGGTTTGGGTACATTTACGAGAAGAACCTGACAAAATTTGACCAACGAAAACTAACGGCCATGGAAATCTGTTCAAATCACGCAAATGTAGCTCTTAACTTTTCTAATATCTATCATTCGACCACGGTCTACAGCTTTGTGAAGCACCAAGACGCAGGCGTATCTTACGAGACGTTTTCTGCGATTTTGAACTCAGCTGTGTTTTGGTGGTTCCTAAAGCATACTGGCGACACCTTGCAAGGTGACGCCAGAAGAATGAAAACAAACTACATCAACCCGTTTCCGCTCCCCGCAACCGTGAGCACGGAAGACGATTTAGCAATCTCTGCACTCGTCACTGAGATCGTGAAAGAGAAAGCCGGATCAGCGCGCTCGGAGGAGATCCAGCGCCTCGAAGACGCAATCAATGCCGCCGTCTACAAACTCTACGACCTGAGCTACGAGGAGATAAGGGTGATCGAGCAGGCAATCTGAAACGATGTAGCAAGCGCCAATGTCCGCTACCGGAAAGTTTTATTGCAGCGTTGGAAAGATCGGCCAATGTCTGGTATAGGCCGAAAGCGATTACAACAATTCTACAGCTTCACTCAGCTGCTCCGCGTTGACATCAATATACCGCTGAGTAGTCGATATATGCGAATGCCCCGCCAATTCAGCTAACAAGCGCACTCCTACGCCTTTGTTGGCCAGCCGCGTAATGTAAGTGCGTCTTCCCGAGTGGCTTGATGCATCTTTGAGCCCCACAGCTTTGTAGATGTCCAAGAACAGCTGACACATGGTGTTGGCTGAGAAGTGCCCGCCCTTTTGGCTCTCAAACAGTGGGCGCTGTGGGTCGCCCAAGTATTTAATCGCGCCATAGTCTCCAAGTGCTTTGCGTAGGCGCTGGTTGAGATACACAGTGCGCGTTTGCCCACCCTTGCTTTGTGCTGCGCTTAGTATGAACTGCTCACGCACGTTGCCCCCTTCATCAAACACATTGCCAACTGTGAGCGCAGCAATCTCCTTGGCCCTTAGCCCTGCGTAGAAGCTCACCAGTATGATTGTCTCGTCACGCATTGGATGACGTCTACTGCGGCAATACTGTATAACCCTGCGCAGCTGCGCCTCGTTCAATGTCTGTGCTTGGCGCATGTGCTGATCCCCTCAAAACCTAAGCATTTGTGTGCTTTGAGCATAAAGTCTGAGATATTGGTTGGGCGACCGGAAATGGCACCAATTGGTATTCCAATGAATTCAATGAGTTAAGCAAAAACCTCATACTATGCTGATTGTATGAGGTTTTGTGCTGTGTCGTTCTGTTAGCCAACAACTGCGCAGATAACGGAGCAAAGTTGTTTTGTCCGAGCTGAACATCAGCACATATACTGATTAGCTTAGAGCAGAGTAGTTGAAGCACTTAATCAGCGTCTTTGCTGCGATACGCGTGATGCCGCATCATCGACAAACGATCAAATCCTTTGAGGCTCATGTACTTGCGGGCACCCGCTGTCTTTGGTTTTACTTTCATAGCGGTCTTGCCCAAAGCCTCAAATAAGTCATGATGTCCTCGGTTTGCTAAGCGCAATACACTTTTGCGCATCCTGACAAGGATTGGCGCACCTGCAAAACGACACTCTAAGCTCTCATAGCTGGACAGCCATTCCGTTGCTCGATTTGAACTGTGACTGACGTGCAGAGGAAACCCTTCAAGCGCCAACAGCGTGCAGTACTTTGCCCAAGCAGCCTCATGCTTAGCAAAATTTGGATGCTGTGGACCATATAGTGATGGTTGATATTTGGGCCCAGTATATTGGCCAGACAATGTGGCCTTAAGCAGTCTGAGCATGGTCTCATACGGGATGTTGCGAAACACCCAGATAAAGCTTTGCGCATCACCAAGGGGAAGCTGATTTAACGCACTACGCCACAGACCACGCTTGATAATCCGGTAATATGGACCACTCAGGTTTGATGCTAAGCAGCTTGGCTCTGTAGATACTGGCGCTTGTTGCAAATACAGCAATATGGGGTCAATACCATGAGCCTTTTCCAGCACAACACTTAAGCCACACGCATGCCACAAATCAAGCAGCTGTGTTTCTTCAGGTGTGAGGCGAACCGTGTTTGGCGGCGTCAAATTAATAATATTCATCACACCACCACCTTTGTTGCTGTAACAGTCTCTTCAAGTAAGTCGACCAAGTCGCGTGCGCTGCCTTGGAAGCTCTGCAGCATCTGCTCAACATCGGTTCTTGCCGGGGTCAGCCCCTCGGCTTCCAAGATAGCCTTTGCACGATCGACCCAATCAAGGTTGCTGGGCGGGTCTAGGTCAATTACGCGGAACCTGCTGAGCACGGCCCCCATGATGCGGCTCTTGTGGTTCGTGGTGGCCACAAAGCGGATCAGATGACGCTTGGCGTCCATGAACTCGCGGAACTTGGGCTGCACTGTGCGTAGGTCCATCTCATCAATCTCGTTGATGACGATCATGGCTTTGTCAGGATTGCCAAACATCTGATAGTTCACCTCAGACATGATCTTGGCGTCATAGTCTTTACCAACGCTGGCAGCATTAAACTCCCACTGCATGTGTTGAATATTGTGCTGCTCAAGGTAACTGTGAGCGATCACACGTGCCGCTTCTGTCTTGCCTGCACCTGGTGGGCCCGCAAGCAACAAAGGCTTGGCGGGTGGCAGCTCACAATATGAGCGAATGACACTGGCATTGAGCGGGTCCGCAATGACCAAATCGTCAAAGCCGCGCGGTAGGTGTTTAAGATCAAATGACATGCTCAGCTCCTTTGGATGCATGTAGATGGAGTGGGGCAAAATGTGACTGCCCCACTCACCGTTAGATTTATCCATAGGTATGGGTTGCCGCGCCGTTTGTGCGCACTCCACCGCCAGACACGCTGACTTGTGCACCTGATCCAACGCGGATCATTTTGGACGCAAACTCACGCACATCACGTGCACGCTTGGTTGCCAGATCACCTGCGTCAAGCTTGGCGAGGCTTTCTTGAGCGCGTTCATCCAAGTCTTTGCCCGATGACACAAGCACAGCGTCAATGATGCCCGCTTCGTTGCACCCGTAAACAATCGTGCCTGTGCCGTTGTCATTGCAGCGCACCAGCGCAACTGCATAGTCTTCTTCATAATCGGTATTGGGCTGGATGAACGTTGGCAGGTCAAACGTGCTCACGCCCACTTGCACTTCCTGCAGACCCTCAAGCGCCAGTTTCTTAAAATCTTCTTTAGACATAGTCGCTGATTTTGTGGATTTGGGCACGCGGCGCACTTCTTCAATGCCACCACATTCTTGCACGTAGCTGGTGAAGCTCTGATCTGGCCCCTTCATGTCGTGAGCGATTGATATGACACTTGAGTAGGCAACTTCACGGCGGCCTTGCCCTGCAAAGACGTAGCGCACTACTTTTAATGCAAGGCTGGTATTGGCTTGGGTTTTGATCTCCAAATCTGTGAGCAGTGCTGTAAATGCGCGGCGTTTGCCCACTTCAGCTTTAAGCTCAGCGTAAAGCGCATAGACACCTTCAAGAATGGCGTAAAGCTCTTCGTTGGCGGCACGCAATGTGCCCTCTTCCCAAGTCACCCGTGCCGCATGCATAGCATCAAGGCGTTTTTGGATATTGTTTTTGAGGTCGTTTTGAACAGACATAATGGTCTCCTTCATCAATAATTGCGCCCATATGGGCTCATGTGTTTGCATCTGGGCTTTGAGGAAATTGAGCAGCCAGTGGCTGTGCTGCACAATATGCCGATATTAAAACCATCAGATTGAGACTGTTATAGTTGGAAGATTTGGCTAGTTTTGACTCCATGTTCCACCGGAGGGAGATGGAGTCATGGTCACAAACAAGGCCAATGCAACGCGGCACGTACTGAGCTTCAAGACAGCACCACCAATTATTCACATGGCGTCACGGCGAAGGTTTCGAGGAGGACGCAATCTGCCATATCGAGACGCTGAACCCTACAAAGCGTCCATTTATTATTGGTGGTGGGCCTTTTTGATGCGCAACGCAGACTATCAACGCACTTGCGCAACATCGGGCCAAGGTAAGCTTGCTGGCCTCTATCATGACTTCGGCGATATTTTTGAAAGTGATTTTTTAACGTGGTGGCAGTGCCATCAAGGGCTGTTTGCAGAAAAGACAGCGCTGATTGAACAGGTTGGCGCAGACCCTTTGAACTCCACTTTATTGTATCATATTGACCCCAAAAGACCGCTGAGCCAGATTCAGGAAGAGATTAAAGCCCTTCACATGCACGCGCATGCGATCATGCCAGTGGCTCCACCCAAACAAACCTCGTCTGCAGAATATCCAATTTACACAAATGTTTCTGCGCATACGCTGCACAAGGTTTTGACTGTTTGGGATTTGCGCTGTGCACACCCTGACACATCTGCATATGATCTAGGCGTGCTCGCTGGCTTCAAAGCTAACATTCTGGCCCCACCTAAATATGGTGAAACACGCACACGCGCCGCAATCAAAGCGGATGCCCACAACAAGCAAGCGCGCACGAGCATTGCGAACCGAACCAACCGATATTTGCGCACGGCAGAGCAGTATATTGACAACGTTGGGCGCGGAGAGTTCCCCAAAGCCTTGCGTCGGTAAAAATTAAGCCATTGATATTAATGTGTAATAAGGCAAACACTGTGTTTGGATTTAGTATGTTTGAAAAAAATGGCAAACACAGTGTTTGCAACATGTATGTTTGACGCAGTAAATCGAAACACTGTGTTTGAACTGTAAACCTGATCACTGTGTTTGAATTGCATTTGTGTCGCTGAATCAGGGAATAGTGCTAACTTTTTGTAGGGCAGATTTGCTGTGTTTGTACTTAAATGACCCATGATCTCAATACTCGTTCGCCAGCATGATGGTCAGCACACGAGTGGTCACAGTGGCATCACTTGGGTCGGGTGAGTGCATTTGCAGATCGACGTCGTAGTAGTCGAACTTCCAGAAGATGGTTTCTGCGGCATGTCTGAATGATCCAAAGTCATGCTCGCCGTATGGGTCATTGTCGGACGTGAAGGCATCATACCGGCACACCTGATCCAGTATGCTTGGCACATCGGACATGGCCTGTATGCCTTGGGTGATAATGACACGACAGCTTGTGAAGCTCTGACGTGCCTGATCATTAAGTGCTGCTATTTTGGCTGCATCAACCTCAGGCATTGGCATTGGCACTTGCTTTAGCTGCTCCGGGTTTGAGACGTGGTTGTCGCTCTGCCACTCGGGTGATGGCAGTATCTAATTCCCCTGCCGCTGCTGCATTGAGGAAGGCATCAAGCACACCAGCGACTTCATCCAATGACTTCACAAACACCGCGTTGTTGGTGCCATCTGCCGCGATCACACGAGCCCCATAGCGGCACTGCACATACCAGCCGCCGTCTTGAGCAAAGAACCACGGACGCACTGTGCGCATGGCTTTGACGGCCACACGTTCCCCCATGTCATTGGTCATCCATTTGTGTCGTTCAACGCGGTGATCTTGCTTGTTGAGTGCTGCTGTATGAACCAGCTTTTGCTCCTTAAGCCCTGCTATGAGTTTGTCACGTCGTGCTATAATCGGATCGCGTTTGCTGCTGCGATCAACTGTCTTAAATGTAAGCTTTGCCAAATGTGTCATGTGCGCTCCTAGCTGTTTGGTTACAGTTAAAGCGTATGTTCAAATGAAACATTGGACGACCGAAAAGACAGTCAAGATACTGATTTTAAATAACTAATTTTTACCCATGGATAATTGCGTATATGTGTGCAGTATTGCTGCTGTTTAATTGCATGTGGAGTGATGGCATTGAGCTACTCCCCATTTGTTGGACAGGATCTGGCGTAAATTAAGCTACTCTCTGCTCCTGCTGATCGGGTTGTGTTTTGTCATTTCTCAGCCAATAGACCACGGCTGGTGGCCTGCCGCCAAGGGCTGAGTGTGGGCGTTTGTTGTTGTAAAAGGTCATCCATTTCCGGATACTTGCCTTCGCTTCTGATCCGGTCTCCCAAGCATGCAGATAGACACACTCGTATTTCAGGGTTCGCCAGAGCCTCTCAATGAAGATGTTGTCCAGGTAGCGGCCCTTCCCATCCATTGAGATGCGCACGCCGGATCGGCGTAGCCGGTCAGTCCAGGCAAAGGACGTGAACTGAGATCCTTGATCTGTATTCATGATCTCGGGCGGGCCGAACTTGTGGATGGCCTCGTTCAGCGCCTCGACGCAGAAGTCGGCCTCCAGCGTGTTCGAGATGCGCCAAGCCAGGACCTTCCGGGTATGCCAGTCCATGATGGCGACCAGATACAAGAACCCTCGCCGCATCGGCAGGTAGGTGATATCGGCGCACCAGACCTGATTGGGCCGATCCACCCGCAACCCTTTCAGTAGGTAGGGATAGGTTTTGTGCCCTTTCGCCGGCCTGCTGGTATTAGGCTTCTGATAGATCGGCATCAGCCCCATGAGGCGCATCAGCCGGCGTATCCGCTTCTCGTTCACAAGATGCCCATCGTTACGCAGGTACCAGGTCATCTGCCGGACACCGAAGAAGGGTGTTTCCAGGAACTGCTCGTCGATCCGCCGCATCAAATCAAGGTTCTGCGCGGTCTCGCCCTTAAGCTTGTAATAGAATGACGAGCGCGAGATCGACAGCAACCTGCATTGCTGCCCGATGGACAAAATGGAATTATTTGGCTCAATCATGTCGTGCCTCACTTGCCGGTCCATGGTTTGAGCTTTCGTGACAAAAAATCGTTGGCTACGGCCAGCTCCCCGATCTTGGCGTGGAGTTCCTTCACCTGCTCCTCATTGATCTCGGGATTCTTTCTGCCACCGCGTTCAAACACGCCGGAGGCGCCCTCAAGGAGCGCACGTTTCCATTGATGGATCATCGTCGGATGCACCCCGAACCGGCTTGCCAGCTCGGCGGCGGTCTCCTCACCCTTCAAGGCTTCCAGCGCGACCTTCGCCTTAAATTCAGGCGCATGTTGTTTGCGTTTCGACATCTCTGATCTCCTTTTCGTCGAAGATCAGCAGACTGCAAATCGTAGCTTACGTCACTGTCCGAATTTCGGGGGGTAGCTCAGTTTGATCAAGTTCGTTTGAGCTAGTCTTGATGTTCTGTGTTCTTTTGAACCTTTGTTAGTTCGAACACTTGCTCGTGAACAAGGATGTGCCAAGACCTGCGCCTTTGGCATCTGTGTTGTTCAAACTGCTCAGGTGTTTGCTGCGCGAAGGGGCTTAGCCACGCTCCATCATCTGCAAATCACCGCTTGCCTCATATTGTGCCTGTTGTGTGTGTAATGCCTGTTGTGCCTGCTGTAGCCAGAGAGGGCTGGCCGCCCGTGTAATGCGATGTGCCTGTTGTTGGGTGTAGTGCTCATTTAATGCGTGCTGTGGCGGCAGATTTAACTGTGCACTATCCCAGCAAAGGTTGTCTGAGATTGTGTCACTGCCCATGCGCCAGTACTCGTGGGTGACGTAACTGGCCACAGCATTGCTATCCTGTACGGGCATGATCCAGTTCTTTGCCAGCGGCGCTGTTTGAGCATGATGCTGTGCCCAGACTGCGTTGAGCACACAGCACATGTGTTCCGTGTCTTGCAGTGGACTTGGCATGACAAAGTGAATGTGGAAGTTCTCATTGTCAGCGCCCTCGTGAGCAAAGCACCAGCGTGCCACCCGCATGTTTTGACGCTCAGCGGCTTTGCCATAGATCACACGGTCTATCTTGTTCCAGTAGCTGCGCAGGAGCTTATTGGCGCTTTCTTTGCCAATGGTCCTGCCATTCACGAACTTGAGCGTACCAAACACATTCCAGTTTTGGGCCAGCAAGTGCTGTACCAATGCCTGTCGTTCTTGTTTGCGCTGCTCATATGCCATTGTGGTTCTCCGCATGTATTTATCAACGAAGGCGCAAAACGGGGCAGAAATGGTAGTGCAGTGTTTAACGCGTCACGCTCGGCATAAAGATGCGTCTGCTCGTCAGCGCTGAGATAAATACAATGCAAACAACGCATTGGAGGATCGGATGAGCATAAGACTATTAGAACACATGCGCGATGAGTTGATCGCCACAGGCATCGTGCAGAACACACCAGAGTTCTGTCACAGTTGGCTGGGGCGCAGTGAGGGGTACATCCGCGTGCTGCGCTATCACAACACAGAACCGAGTGTGGAAACCCTGAGCGTTTGTGCAAGCAAGCTTGGCTATTATGCAGCGCGATTGGCGGCAAGTGATCAGCAAAATCATCAAGCGTGGAGTGAGCGTTTGGCAAACCTTAAGGCACTTTGTGACAGGGCCATAGCTCAGCAAGCAGAAGCCGTGTGGCGTGCTCCGGAACGGATGGCGGTATAATGCGATTTAATCATTGCAACGTCATTTATGACGTATCTCATCCGAAATTCCCCTTGCAGCCTCAAAAATCTGCGCTGCGGATTTTTCTAGGGAAGTACTTATGCTTTTGGGGTGGTCTTTTGCGTACCCCACTCCCCCAGCCAGGAGCAGAGTATGACTGACCGTGACGAGCTCCGCCGACTGATTGATGTGATTGAGAAGGCTTCAAGCAGCGTTCAGCTGGATCAAGCCATTGAAGACATTAAAACTTTTGCCAACACCACAAGCTTCTTGGCCAACAAGCTAGAAAAACGGCTCAAGGGTGGCGACGTAAAGCCAAAGAAGCAGCCAAAGTCACGTATTGGTAAAGCCATTGCCGCTCCGCCTGTTCACAAGCCCAATGTGCAGCAGCCACAGACCACTGCGAACTCTACAGCTAATGGCATGCCTTCCGCTGTAGCAACTGCAACATCACAGGCAGACTACGACAGGCTCAAGCCGCAAGGCGCGCAGGGACCAATATCTGGCAACTGAGTATTGTGGCGTCACACAGCGTCTGTGCGCAGGCTATAGGGGGCGACAACGTTAGGTCGGCGCTCAGTGTAGCCAGCAACTAGGGTTACTGCGCTACGCTGCTTTTGGGATGAAACCGTGCAGATTGCCACAAACCATAGCTTGTAAATGTTCATTGCTCAAACTGCTGGCAGGCATAGTTCAAATGCCCTAACCTTCTCATAAAATTTAGTGGGCTGTGAGCATGAACGCTGTTGAAATTGAAGAACAAGTATCTGAACTTACAGAGCTGCCATTCGACCCTGACGAATTTTCTTATGCTTTCCTCGCAGCCTTTGGAAACAAATCGACGACAATCAAGCGGTTGCGCGCAGGCGCGTCATACAAGTCTACCAATTAGCTTCTCCATCTTAGGTGCTGATTACAATGTTTGTGCCTTGAGGGTTTAATTTAGTGCCGTTTTGAGTAGTAACTTTGAAGTTGATAATTCAACGAGCAGTCAAATAGGATTTTTGAATATGTCTGAAGAGCAAATCGATCAAATTGTTCAGTTTTACAAAACTAATACTATTTTTAGACTACAAAAAATTATCCCAATAATTACTGAGCGCCTGGAGGCTGAGCTTGAGAAGGATGGTATTCCCGCTCGCGTAGCAGCACGAGTTAAAAAGCCAGCGAGCCTACGGGGTAAACTTTTAAAATGGGCGAAGCCTGATTCAGGGAAGACAGAGCGGCTAAGCTCTCCGGAAGCTACGCTCCTTGAACTTAGTGATCTGGCTGCTGTTCGCGTCATGACTTATACTGAAAGTGATCGGTCTAAGGTTTATAATCTGGCCACAAAAATATTCAAAAGTCCTGATAATTTAAAAGATTTCGGAACCGAAATCTTAGAAAATTCCCCACGCATAAAACAGAATGACAAAAATCATTATCGAGCTACACACATGCAAATATGTTTGCGTGAAGAGGACCTTAGCAAAGATGATGCAGAAACTTTGATAGATTCTTGCGAACTTCAAATTACCAGCATGCTGGCGCATGTTTGGAACGAGATCGAACACGATACTATCTATAAAGAAAAGTCTGGAAAATTATCTTCCGACGAGAAAAGAGCTATTCATTCGTTGGGTCTTTTGACCCAGAGCGGCGATCACATCATCCAAAGTCTTCTTGCCTCTCGAAACATCAGGGAAGAGAAAGAAAAACGTGACAGTCAAATACAGAACGAGAGGTTTTGTGACAAAGATGAATTGTCATCGTTTATGTTGAACCATTTTGGGGAAAAAATCGGGCCCGTAAAAATGGATTTTAGTGTCGGTGCCGAAGATTTATTAGCAGGACTTCATTCAGTAGATTGGGATCATCCAAATGATATCATGACGCGTTTCACACCGAAAATCTTACTTGAAACCAGAAAAATATCAAAACGCATTATTGCAGCTCAAACAAAAGCTAAGCGAACTAAATCACTTTATCGGCCTGGCACCTGTGACCTTTTCTTTGTGTCTCTTTGTGCTATCGATCTCTCTATAGCAGAAGCGGCCGTTGAGGACTTGAGTGGTAACAGTAGGGCGTCTGTTTTGCTGAAGGCCTTTAAACAACTAACGTAGGTTTACGACCTTGTGTGGGATGACATCTGATGCAGAAGATAATTACACCTTTGCAGATAGCTGACTATAAATCTAATTGGTTTCCTGGGCATAGTGTTCAGGTAGATATGGATGGGGTAAGGATTTTTGTAAAACGCATTTTGAACAACACGCGTGGTCTTTTTCTAAACATACTGAGCCAGACGATAGTCATACATTCTATTTCGAAGACAAGTTTGCTGCAGAAAAATTTACTGCTCAATATAATCAACGGAATCCTCGCTTTCATTCCGTTGATGAACCTCTGTATACAGACGAAGAGTTACAGGAGCAGATTGCGCTTTTTGAACACAAAATTGTTGATATTTCTGCTTTGATTGAAAAACACAAAGCCAATGATGAATTAGAAACTGCAGAAGCATGTGAAAAAATCAAACAAGTTTATGAGAATGAGCTGCATTATGTTCTGACTGGTGAGAGAGTTAAATTGCCTTGGGAAGACGACCTTTTTGCTGATGATTAATCAAAAAGTTAAGTATGAAAGATCGTTTAGTAGTATTTGGATATGATTGGTGAGTAAAAATCGTCAAAATAAGACTACTACTTCATTGGAATTAATGATCGAAAATCACTCCACCATCTAAAAACCAGTGCTACATCCATTTTAATTTGTCTATCCAAGCCTCGACTATCATGACCATCGCTAAAGTATCTAGTTCACAGTATTTTAGCAAAGCCCTCTTCAATTCTTCACGCTCATAATCAGACATGACTTCAAACTGCATTCGAGCATAGGCCATCAACGCAGCACCGCCATTTTTTAATTCGTTATCTTGTGAAAGTAATACAACCTGTTGCTCGAGGTGCTCTTCAAATAGTTTTGGTAGCAGTCCGTATGGGTCTGAAACAAAACCGTCGTCAGAACGTTTTATCCAAGTCTGATGCTTGAAATTCTTACTAGGTATGCCTTTCGCACTACCGTATATTGGCTTGCTGTACTTGGATTGTAAAAAATCAGAACGATTTAATATGCTCGGCAATACATATTTGATTGAATTAGACCCATTGGTACGAGGGTCAAAATAAAACTTTTTAACCACTTCTAGTAAGTCGATCATTGCTCTTTCACCCAGCCAAACGTCTTCAGATTTTTTTGGTGATTGAGTAATGGATTTAATGAATGCGGTTAATTCTTTCGCATCGTGAGGCGGCTTAGCATCGGTTTGAAGCTGCTTGATTATAAGATTAAGGTAAGTATTTTCATGATTTGAATACTTAAATATTGATCCATCATCCTGTGATAATTCTTCTTTAAGAGCTCTCACAAAATCATAGTTAGGAAAATATCCTGGCTCCACATTCAGGAACTCGCCAGCATGTCTTACTGTGCCATCTCTATCCAAGGTGTGATGTGAAAATTGGAATGCAATTCCCTCATATGGCGCGCGATTAGCCCCAAATGGAATGGCAACCATAGTTGTTTCGAAGTCAATAAAATGCAGTGGGTATACCCAGCTATCCATTTCTTGCTTAAGCCCATTAAGATCTAAATATTCGGTGTCATCATTATCTTTTGCTTTCTGAACTTGAAGCCACTGTCTTTCAGAATTGGATAAACCATAAGCTGCTGAAGAAACAGCAATGTCTTCTTCAGTAAGATCGCTTAAGCTTATAATTCCGTCATCAATAAATTTTTGTTTTCCCCTGAAATTCCATAAATCAAAAACAGTTGGTTTTTCAAAAATTGACGGATCCACACCGAGTATTCTATTGAAACATTCTGAGCGGCCATCTTGTTTGCCGATCAATTTATTATCCTTAGTGCACACAAATTCACATTGACCACAATGTGTGCCCAGTTGGGATTGGATTAGTTGTCCATGCTCACATGCAGATGAGAACCTTCGAACCATCTGATCAAAAGTTTCCTCAACTCCAAGTCCATGGTCAGTTGCAGTAAAAATGCCTGTACAAATATTATCTACATTTACCGAAGTTAAAATTTTTGGGTTTAAGTGAGCTTTGAGTATGTTACCTTCTACTTGAACTTTTTTTTGACCATTTACTTCATGTACCCTAAATTTTTGGTTTAAACCTGATGCAGCTATCCTTTTGGATTTATCGGCCAGCATCAAGTTAGCAGCGATCGAGTGGCCTGGGAGCGCACGTGAACAAACCCACTTTTGGAAGGCAACATCATATAGATACTTCTTCCAAATCGAGTTCGGTGCTCCATCTCTTTTTAAAAATTGTGAAGGTTGGTTGCCATCAACTGATTTAGCTTTGACCTCATGAATTTTCATAAGATGGCCTTTTTTTTCCAGAACATCGATGCGAATAAAGCAATTTTCATATTTTATTGCAGCCTCAAATATAGTGATGTTTTCTTTTTTAAGAAGTTCACTAGTTTGGTTCACTGCTTTTGTGGCGTCTAACGTTGCAATATTAACGCCGTCTGGAAAATACTGTTTAGCCAACTCTCCAACTTGAAACCCACCTTCTGCTAGTGCTGCCAGGAAGGTGTCTTCTACTGATTGATTGGCATAATTATTATCTGCCATGTAAAATAATTTGGTCGGACAGGTTAGGGCTGTTATAAACCTACTTTTCGTTAGCCGCATGTTTACACCCTTCCACTTCTGTTTAAAAATCCCTCATTATAATTGACATTCAATTGCACGTGGGTAGCTAGACCTATGACTGTGTAAAAAGGTGAATTAGTAAAGGTGTATTGAACCCTAAGAAATTCTAATTCTTTATTTGTCGCGTTAATGGTTCTTTAACAACTGAGACACAGTTTCTTCTAAATGAGCGACACGCTCTGATAAAGTCGGTCTTCGCCGATCATCCGGGTGGTCATTTCGACTGCCAGCAGGAAGTGAGTCAGTCCAGTGCCCGGTTTCCTTGAGATAAGCTTCGACTGCCCCTGCAATAACTCCGTTACGGCTCTCATTGGGGTTGGCTGCTAAGTAATGTTCGAGGGCATCCATGCGCCTAGCACCTAGCCTAATAGAAATAGGTTTGTCAGTCATATTACTTCACTCCTGTTTGCCAGATGTAACACGTAATTAGAAAAGTAACACAAATTTGTTGTAATACGTCGTACGTGTTACTATATGTGAGTTTAAGCAGAAGAATGAGTCGCAAAATAACTGAGAAGCCAAAATTTTATCATTTTGCGAACGTGTCAGAAGGAAGCAAAATGTACGACATAATCCCGGATATTCATGGACAGGCAGGTAAATTAAGAAGTGCTCTATCATCGCTCGGATATGAGCAGAAGAATGGAGCATGGCGTCATACCGACCCCAAACGAACATGCGTGTTCTTAGGGGATTTTATAGATAGGGGGCCGGACAATGAAGCGGTTATCGACATTGTTCGTTGTATGGTCGATGCGGGTACTGCTTATGCGATAATGGGTAATCATGAGCTCAATGCAGTCCATTTCCATACCAAAGACCCGAAAAGTGGCGAGCCTGCGCGCGCGCACTCTGCTAAAAATCTTAAGCAGCATGCCAGTTTTCTTCAAGAATTTCCGCTGGAAGCCCCTAAAACGACTGAGGTTATTTCATGGATGATGACCTTACCACTTTTTATCGAGTTTGATGCTTTTCGCATTGTTCACGCCTGTTGGAACGAAGCTGTAATAGGTGAGTTGTTGAAAATAACCAAAAATGGCAGGCTGACTGATGAGCAATTTCTCTCAGCTGCTAACAAGAAAAGCCAGCTATTTTCTTTGGTTGAAACGACCACCAAAGGTCCTGAGGCTACGCTCCCGGATGACCATGTTATATATGATAAAGAGGGTCAGGGCCGTTCAGAAGTGCGGTTGCAGTGGTGGAATGGCACTGCTTCTACTTGGAAGGAAATAGCAACCTCGGTTCCGAATTTAGATCAATTGCCAGACAGTAATTTGCCGGCATCAATCAAACAGAGCGTATATCCACCAAATTCTAAGCCAGTTTTCTTTGGTCACTATTGGATGACTGGAAAACCAGTACTTCAAACTAATAATGCCCTTTGTTTAGACTATTCGGCGGGTCGGGAGGGGCCTTTAGTATCTTATCAGTTCGATCCAGTAACGACTTTATTGGATCTTAAAAATATCACCATCCATTCCTGATAGTTCTCAAACAACAACTGAAAGGCTCAACATGTCGAAGAAAAAGAGAATGGAACGCAGGAAAAGCATAGATGATAAACCCGTTTGGGCTGTGGTGTTGCACGACGAATGGGACCACGCAAAGTATATAATCACTGCTACGATGACATACGAGGAAGCTAAAATGGAACTGGCTAAGATAGACACAAAAGATGATACTGAGATAAGCTACCATACAATCGAGCAGATATAAATTTGAGGTACTGTTAAATGGAGGACATCTTACTGAAAACGGGCATCGCAGACTCCCAAGGTATTTATGGGAGCATGCGATATGGTTCTTGGGATTTCATTGACTTCAACGTCATGTTGAACACAGCGCTTCCGGCCTACCCTTAAAATGACACCAAAAACACACTTACGCGCACACCTAAAATATTCCCACTTAAGTCATTGATTATAAGTCAATAATTTACACCTTCTCCATTGAAAATCCTCGTGTCGGTGGTTCGATTCCGCCCCTGGGCACCAATTTTACCAACAATATCAATGACTTAGCCAAGCGCCATGCGCGCTAAAGTTGTGCAATTCAAAAACACACCTTAAACACACTTTTTGTCGTGTTGCTGACTATTTTGACTGTGGAATCACGGTGTTGAACACAGTGTTGGCTGTGGCTGTGTTGCTAACATTGTGTTCGCGGGATTTTGGGCGGACAGGATTGTGGACATTTATAAGTTGATTGACGACTTTTGGCACATAGCGGGTATTCGCCGCCGATGCGGCTAAGATCAGCTTAAAGCCCAAATTTTCTACGGATCTAGATGCAGCTAATAGCTGGTATCTTGCCTGGCGCTCCACTTCATACAGAACAAATGCCCGCTTTCACGTAGTCTTCGCCTTGGAAGGCGGATTTGTCTGCTTAGATATGAAGAACAGGAGTGTTGCTAACGAAAGCACAGCAACCGAGGCAATTGGCAAAGCAACCGGGCCATAAGCTTCGTAAACAGCGCCACCGCCCGCTGCGCCCAGCCCCTGACCTCCAAAAAACGCAGATGCGTTGAGAGCTAGGGCCAGTTGGGCACGTGCGCCCGCTGTCTCCATCAGCCGCGCCTGCAACGGAGCCAAGCAAAGGGCCCAGCCGACACCAAAGAAAATAAACGCCGGGTATGATAGCCAGTAGAAGTGGGGTGCCGCCCAGAGGATCAGAAAACAAACTGCCGTGAAAGCGAGGCCACCAAGGATTGTACCATCGCGCCCAAGCAAACGCACCAAATGGGAGGAAAAGGCATTGCCAATCACTGAAGCGATACCGGCTGCCAATAGGGCCGTTGTCAGCGCTGTGCGTGGTGCCTCCCCCACCTCGATAAGCCAGAATGCGATCATTGCGTAGGTGATGAAGCCGCCGCAGATCAACAAAAGCGTGGTGGCGATGGTCATTGATGTGGCACGGTCAGCCAGGACCGCAAGCATAGCCGTAAATGAGGCTCGAGTGCCGCGTACGCCACCAGAAACGCCAAACACCACGCCAAATGCGGCAACAAAAGCTGCACCTCCCGCCACGAACCAGGCAGCGCGCCAGCCAGCTGCCTCGGCCACAGCACTGGAGATTGGCAGGGCCACCACTAATGATGTTGTGAGCCCGCCAAAAACCACAGACATAGCGGCCGGGCGCTGCGCCTCTGTCACCAGTGATGCCGCAATGACTGAGGCCGTGGGCATCACTGAAGCGGCACCTAGGGCCATAGCTACCCGAGCTGCCATTGCCTGCTCCCAGTTTTGCGCAAATCCAAGTGCCATGCCGCCGCAACCTAGCAAGGCAAGTGAGACAAATAGCACTGCGCGGCGCTCCCAATGGCCGATCAGAACCTGCGCGACCAAGGCCCCAACCGCAAGCGAGAATGAAAAGGCCCATACCAGCGCTGCGACATCCTCTGCCGATACCCCCAGGCCAGATCGCATCTCAACCTGTACCGCGATAATGGCAAGCGAGCCCCAGCTTGCGCAGAACTGACAGAACCCGAGCAGGATGAGAATTGGCCAAGCACGTCCCATAGTTTTTGATCCCTTCGATCGCTACGCGCATGCTGAAGTCTAGTTTTCTCTTGCCGAAAGTCGCTGCACGTTGTTGCTAATTTTATACTATTGCGTATTTTAATGCCCATGCAAGCTTAAAATACTAACGGGTATTTATTTATGAACACAAAAGGAAACAAACCCGCCCGCGGGCGCCCGAAAACCATGAACCGGGATCATGTGCTTAAAATCGCGGTGGAAAGCTATTGGGCAGATGGGCCGACGGGCGTTTCTATAAACGAGATTAGCCGCCGCGCTGGTGTGTCCAAGCCTGGCATTTATCGGGAGTTCGGTAACGAAGATGGGCTGAAACAGGCCGCCCTGATAGCATATCAGGCGACCATCCTGGCGCCATTGGTAGATGTTCTCACGGATGATGTTCCCTTTGGTCAAGCCTTGCAAGCGCTCACTGATTTCGTCCTTTTGGACCACAAGGCGCACGGTTTGCCGGATGGCTGCCTTCAGGTTACAATGTGCCGCAGCAAAGATGATCTTGGAATGCTCGCGCGGAAAAGTGCCGACAAGTTCCGGGAACAGACCTTGTGTGGCCTTGAACAGTGGATCGAAAGGGCGAAGTCAAAAGGACAGTTCGCCTCAAACATACCCTCAAGGACGGCAGCCCTTTATATTGATGCACAGATCGCTAGTGCGATGGAGCTACAGAAACAGGGCGCGGCTCAGGATGAATTAGAGCATGTCTTCAAACTTGCCCTGTCAGTATTTTCCTGAAAAATGGCACCCCTATTCTCGGCCATAGCTGTATTGATTTCTCGAACCAGTCTGGCGAACTTGCCATTGGTGCGCGGGCGAAGAATGACGGTTTCGTTCACAAATAGAAATTACATCACAGGCTGTCTGAAATATTTGGAATTTTATTAAAAATGCGTACGACCCCTTTATAGGGGTAGCACTGACATTCATTGACTTCACTACACGTAACAACACCGATTGCCACAGGTTCTGTTCTTTAATGTGTCCCGACATAGCAGCAGCCTACAAAACATCGAAATGCATTCAACAATAAATTCACACGTTGCCGAGTTGGGCTTGGGTCACTGAACTCTGTGCTGCCCAGTGTGCCGCCAACACAGTGTTTTCAGTTTTTCGTTCAAACACTGTGTTGGGGACACTGTGTTGGCGGATTTTTTTGGGCGGACGTGGTTTGGGACACGATTGGTGTCGTTACCAACACCGTGGGTGTTAGTAGGTCCCACACACCGGCATGAATAATTTTAGCACTACAAATATGACGAGTCGATCTAATGCTAGACTACGAGATCCCCCGTCATTGGCATCGTGTGACGATCTACATCGTTGTATTCTTGCAAGAGCAGTCTTTGACTATCTAACCAATCTACCCCACGTTTGATATTTTCTTCTAGCAACTCGCTATCTCTAACAACTATGGCAACAACTTCCTCATGAGTCCGCATTAAACGGTGGTCACCATCTGCGAATACTTGGGCGTGCCAGTCTTGGATATTTTGCAAGAATTCATCAAAACATTCAGGCTTGGGTTTGAAACGAACAATCGATAGTTTTTTTGGCATTCCTCAACTCCTTTGTATTTACACTACTTGTTTACTGAAACACCTGTCACGTACCATTCACTAGCTTTACCGTTCACTTTTTTTGCAAAGAAAAACGCGTTAACCTTCCAATCTTTTCCTGAGCCAGTGTGCGTGCCCGCCATACAATCATCCGTGTCCTGTATGATCACGTAGTCATCAATAGAGATGCAATCTCCACTCACTAACCATTCTAACGCTTCCGTTTTGCTCCTGTGTGTTCCTGAGCTTATTGACGTAAACACAAAATCATCTGTGGTGAGAGCGTCTAATTGCGACGCATCTTTTTCCCGAAACCCGTGACGGAAAGCATTCAAAAAATCGGTGGCTGTTGGCATTTTTATTTCCCTTTTATTTGCGATATCGCCACGCATGAAGTCAGCATCACGATGAAACTTGGTCCAGTATGAGTGTTAAAGTGGTTAGCGCATTCGAAGGCTACTTTTCCACAATCGGAGTGACCTCAAAATTCCCCATTTCAAGGATTGGATCGAATGCGGCATCAAGCTGCTCAAAGTTATCGGCTTCTAATACCATGAAAGCCGTATGTTCTAGACGATTGGAATAGTGACCGTGCACCTTGATCCCGTGATCGCCGACGCTTGCTAATGTATCCCTGAATAACGGGAATTTTTCTGGATGATGCGCTTGGCACGTCGAGTAATCATGCGTGAGCTTGACCATAAATAACATTCTTCAATCCTCACCTAATTGTGCGCGACTATCGAAAAAAAGCTCAGGAAGTGGAGGCGGCGGTGCGCTCACATCTAATCCATGAACCTCGGCGGCGAATTCAGCAAATTCAGGAGGCATTGTAGACACTATTTGTGCCCAACTCGCAGCAGGATCATTTCCTTCCATTGTAATGATGAGAAAATCTCCTGCTGGTGTCTGCTGTAAGAATGATCTTTCATGAACACCGGCTGCTTCTCGTGAGTTTGCAAAGTCAGGTGTAGCGTTTACCTGCTCCATCATCGCTTTCCACTTGTCCAATTTGCCCGGTAAGATTGGCATGCACATAGCTAACATTGGCATTGTCTACTCTCCTTTTGGATGTTTCAGGTTACTTGATCGGCGTCGCTCCCGTTTCAGTGCGAATGATTTTCCCATCTTTGAGCAGGTTGACAACCATCACGGCCTCTGATGTCCCATCTGGGAAAGTCATAAGTGAGTGCTCAACCATGATCTCTTCGTTTTCATAGAGACACCGTTGGTTGCTGAAGCTTAATGTATCGCTTTCCATCATAGCCGTTAATGTAGGCATCCAGTCTGATTTGCTAACCTCCGCACCCAACTGATGCCGAACAAAAACGAAGTCTTCATGCAAACAATCCAGATAACCTTCAATGTCCTTACCATCCTGGGCGGCTTTGATTTTTTTGTAGAGCGACATCTTTCATTCTCCCCACATGCCAGCAAACTCAAAGACAACTGCTTGTTTGCCGCCCACACACCAAGCGTCGTGATTTGGTGAGATGGCATATGCGTCACCCGCAGTGTAGGTTGCCTCGGAGCCGTCGTCGCATACGCAATGAATTGTACCCTCTATAATGATCCCAACATGCGTTGCTTTGCAGCTGGCTGTACCCACGATCGGCTTGATGTCCTTCGACCATTTCCAATCTGGTGCGAGTGTGAGCTTCATCACACGCTGACCAAGAACGTTAACAGCTTCCATACGAGCGTTCGGCATATCCTTGGCTTCATCGGCTTGAGACGCGAAACTTTTCACTTCTATCGGCATTATTCTTTCCTTTGGTTTAATTATTGGATTTCATTAAGCGAGTAAGGCGCCACAAATTTTTGACAAGTCAAAGAACCAAGCCCACATAGAGCAGAGCGGTGCATACGAAGGCCGTTACCCAAGCAGCGGTTCGGAACCAAACGATCCCGAGCGCGTAGAGTGCGACATATGCAATTCGAGCGAGGAGGAACGTCAGCATCAGTTGATCAGCCAAATTGTCGGCGGCATTGGACAGATGGGTCATCAAAACTGCAGGTGCTACCAAAGCGAGCGCAAGCAGCGAGTTATTCGCGGCGCGTTCCATTCGCCCAGCAAGGCCTGTCAGAACGAGATCTTCTCGATTGCCGGCAAGCGTCGATAGCCCGACCTGCTGGGCCGCTACCAAGACTTGCGCCAAGATTACAATAACGACAATCAACCCGTAAAATGCCAGATAGAGTATAAAGTCTTGCATATATTCGTCCTCCAATCGGTCAGTTTCGTAAGTGCCTAAAGGATGCCAGCAATTTTCGTGATTGAACGCATGTCGATTTCGAGACCGTTCATCAGCTGCCCAAATTCAGGACTGGCCGCCAAAGCGTCGTAGGTTCTCTCAATCGCCGACATGTCAGGATAGGTTACACCCAACATGTATGTCCCAAGATCAGACCCAGTAAGTGTTTGTCCCATGCGCATGGTCTGTGCACCTGCTGATTTGAACACGGGCGCGGTCTTGTTTAGCAAATCTAGCATTGCAGTTTCTTCCAAAGACCGACGATGGGCCCTCGTCAACATCAGATACTTGGGCGTTGGCTCAAGTTTTGGCTCAAATTCGATCGGTTTACCCCGAAATACATTTCGAGCAAAGGGCGCTACAGCGTGATCGCTGATCATACGCGAATAGGCGGAGGACTGCGGGATCATGTTCATAACGCTCTCAAATCCTTGTAGGTCATCAAAGAACTGAACATTCACCAAAGCCCCGGGATAGCGGCCTGAGATCAAGCTGCCATATGTCACGCGAACTGCGCCATTTTGTCGGCAGTCCTGCGCGAAGTTGGCCAATTCGTTCAAAGCGCCAGATCTGCTTGCTGCGGGGCAAGTAGCTGCGGTGATGGCGATAAATTTGGGAGTAGACATCCGAAAGCCTCCAGTTTTTTTTGAACTAACCATTTCTTAGAACAGGTTGACCTGACGCAGATGTACCGTCTAGTCTGTATGTTAAAGTGGTTTGGAGGCATGACATGCTTAACTTGAAAATCGTCGAAGAGGAAATGTGCCCAATCGGCCTGGCTGGACACCTGCTTATTGACAAGTGGATCCCAATAATTATCCGCGAAATTGCGTTATTTGATCGACGTGGCTTCAACGAGATATTGAAAAACAATCGTGAGGGAATTTCTTCGGCTTCGCTGTCATCACGATTGCACTATATGGTACAGCTGGACCTGTTGAATGTTCAAAAATCGGACGATCACGCACAGAAGAAACTTTATTTCCTCACTGAAGCTGGGATCGCTTTCGTACCTATTTTGTTTCACTTGGCTAGTTGGACTGCCGAATTCAGAAACCCCTCGCCGGAATTTGTTTCGCGCACCAGTCCATTTCATTCAGGGGATGATGATTTGAAAAAGAAGCTACTCGAACGGCTGCACCAGATTCATGTGACGAAGACGATTGAACCAACGCCTTTGTGGTGGCTGGCTGATAACCTATAAATTTTCAGTTACACGTGGCTGCGCGTTCGACAATATCAACTTTAAAGCTTCAACAACCTTGAATCTGCTTCAACTACCAAGCGCTAAACCCTCAAACACACACTTTGATAGACTTGTTGGTGCTTTGAGCCATATTGTTTGGCAAGGAGCATGACATGCGACAGCTGCGCGAAGATACACATCTGATACTGGACGGCGAGGTGCGGGTGTATCGCCGTGAGCGCAGCAAGCGCTGGCAGGCGGCCTTTGTGATTGACGGGCACACCATCCGCATCAGTACCGGCAAGCGTGATTTGGCTGAAGCTAAAGAGTATGCGCGGGATACGTTTCTTGAATACAAGTTCCGCCACAAGAACGACCTGCCTGTAGTCACCAAGAAGTTCTCTGATGTTGCTAAGCTGGCGATTGCCGATATGAGCAAGCAGCTGGATGCAGGCTTGGGGCGTAAAGTGTTTGCAGACTACATCGTGTGTATTGAGCGTTACCTGATCCCCTTCTTTGGGGCACAGTTTGTGACCACCATTGATTATGAGAAGGTGCAACAGTTCTACGAGTGGCGGCGGGCTAAGATGGGCCGTGAGCCGAAGGCCTCAACGCTCAACACGCATAACTCAGCTATGAACCGTGTGCTTGAGGAAGCTGTGGCGCGGGGCTTTATCGCGCACAAGAATGTACCACTGCTGGTAAACCGTGGTGAGAAGAGCGAACGCCGCCCAGACTTCACCCGCGAAGAATACGCCACATTGATCCGCAAACTGCCCAGCTGGATCAACTCAGGCAAGGCGGGCAAACCCACAGACATGCGTCACCTCATGCGGGACTATGTGCTGATCATGGCCAATACAGGCATGCGCCACGGGACAGAGGCGCTGAACCTCAAGTGGAAGCATGTGACGCTGTTTGAGGAAAAGGACCTGCAGTACCTAGAGATGAGCGTGACTGGCAAGACTGGTCGCAGGGACATCATATGCCGCAGTGGAACCATCAACTACCTCAAGCGCATACACGAGCGGTCAGAGGACATACGCCACATCCCTTTTGAAGACCTGCTCAAGCAGCGTGTAGATTTGCCAGTGTTTAGGTTGCCAGATGGCACAGTCTCAAAGAACATCCACCAGACGTTCCGCAAGTTCCTCACAGATACAGGGCTGATCATATGTCCGCGCACAGGGCAGAATAGGACGCTCTACAGCCTACGCCACACCTACGCGACCTTTGCTCTTCTCAACGACGGGATGGATATACATGCGCTGGCTGTGCAGATGGGCACCAGCATTGGCATGATTGAGCGGCACTACAGTCATCTGACACCGCGCCTCAAGAAGGACATGCTCACGGGCAAGCGGTATGAGCTATCGCGGGATGAGTTTGATGCACATACAGAAACCAGCGAGTAGCTAAGGGCTACATCTTGGGCGGAAAGCGGTAGTTCGCTGCGGTTTGGATAGAGGTCCGCTGTGCGGGACTTTGCGGCCGTTCGGTCAAGCAATACCAAGGTCTGGTTTCACCTGATCAGAGCGGACTTCACTCCGAAATCGAAGAATTGGCTTCCAGGCCCTGCGACGCCATTGGGTACCCGGCAGCTTGCGGTCCGGTGGGGCAGTGAGGTGATTTTGAATTGAACCCACATTGTTGCCAGTCAAGAATACTGCGCCCGTATGCAACACTGTGCGCGATAGTGTGTCATTTAAAACAACCGCCGCCCCTGTTACTGGCTCATAATATTTCAGTATCGCATGGTTCTGCAGTCAAAATGACAGAAATATTTGAGATTTGACAATTTGGAATAAAACTTTCAATGTACGGCGAATCCCTAAGCCGTTTCGGAGTTCACAATTGCCCCTGCCAATAGAGACCCTTCTCTCCAATTCCATGAGGAATGGCAGTAAAGCGGACAAGGCGATTGCCAGCTACATGAGTGGCTCCCTGACGGAACTTCCTTTTGAAACGGCCGCAAGTATCGCAGCGAAAGTGAAGGTGAGCGAAGCCACCGTAGGTCGCTTTTGCCGATCGATCGGCTACGAGAGCTTCAGGAACCTTAAGGAACATTTGAAAGGTCACATCGGGGACCATCCTTGGCTCATGAGTGAACGTCTGAACGAGCTTCGCAAAAACTCGGAAAACAATGAGTCCCATCTTGCGCGCGGGATGGAGATGGAAATTGCTGCTTTGGTGTCTGTCTACGAATTGGCGACAACAAAGAACTGGCAGCGTGTGGTAAAACGTCTGGCCAAGACGGAACGGATTTTTATCACCGGGTTTCAAACCGAACGGGGCATCGCCCAATATTTCGCAAACCAACTGCAATATCTGCGCGATAGCGTGACGTTGATGGACCTTGCCGGAGGGAATTTTTCTGAATTGCTGGCGTCGGACACCGCCGCTTGCCTGGTCATCTTCGAGGCCCGCAGATATTCGCGGCAGGCCAAGGTGCTGGCGCAAGAAGCACATGGCGCGGGCATACCTGTCACGCTGATCACTGACGTCTATTGTGACTGGGGAAATGGGGTCGCCGATGAGGTGTTTGCCGTGCCGACGCAAGTTAACCAGTTCTGGGATTCCACCGCCCTTATGGCGAGTCTGGGCAACCTTCTGATCAACGGCGTATTCATGGAGCTTGGCCCCGATACAGGGGACCGGCTGAACCAAATCGCTGAATTGTTCGGGCGCATCACAGGCCATGTGGGCGACCCTGTCACCCAAATAATGAAGTAACGAAAACCAAACTCAACGGGAGAAGACCAAAATGAAAACCAAACTGACGACAATGATCGCGACGGCGGCCCTCACGGCAGCCTTTGCAGTGCAAGCCACCGCAGAAACTGTGACAATCGGAACCGAGGGCGCGTACCCTCCGTTCAATTACATCGAATCTGATGGGACAATCGCCGGTTTCGACATCGATATTGCCTTGGAATTGTGCAAACGCATGGATGTAGAATGTGATGTTGTAGCCCAAGACTGGGACGGTATCATCCCCGGCCTGCTGGCAAACAAATATGATGTGATCGTTGCGTCGATGTTCATCACCGAAGAACGCAAACAGCAGGTTGATTTCACTGACCCTTACTATCTTGCTGCGATGACGCATGTTGTCCCAATGGGCAGCGATATCATCGAATTCACCAATGAATCTCTTTCGGGCCTGATCATTGGCGCGCAGTCGGGAACAACGCAGGCCGACTTTGCCGAGGCAACCTATCCTGACGCCGAAGTCCGCCTTTATCCTACGCAGGACGAAGTAAATTTGGACATGGCAAGCGGTCGTATTGATCTGCAAGTCGGTGACATGCTGCCGATGCTGGATTGGACCACAAAATCCGAAGACGGCGCATGCTGTGAGTTGGGAGGCGAACCGATCACCGATCCTGCCTTTGTCGGCGACGGCGTTGGCATGGCCGTGCGTCAGGAAGATGACGAATTGCGCGAGAACCTGAACAATGCGCTTGCAGAAATGCGTGCTGATGGAACCTATCTTGAAATCAACAACAAGTATTTCGAAATCGACGTCTATACGATGAAATGATGCAATTTGTCCCCCCAACCACAAGGCCACGCCATGTATGAGCTCTTTGCATACGGCGATGCCGGCTGGGGGGATGAAATTCTGCGCGGGCTGGCGATTACGGCGCAACTTGCCATCGTAACGCTGCCCGTCGGGCTCGCCCTTGGATTTCTTGCGGCGTTTTGTTCGCTGTCGCAGTTGCGAACTCTGCGCTTTTTCGGGTTCGGCTACACAACCGTCATGCGCGGGTTGCCGGAAATCCTAACCCTGTTTGTGGTCTATAACGGCGTTGGTTTGCTTTTGAATTCGGCGCTACGCTGGTGGAACCCTGACGGCGGCGGCACTAATTTCAGCCCCTTTGCAGCCGGTGTTATCGCGCTTGGCATGGTGTTCGGTGCCTTCGCGGGCGAAGTGATCCGAGGCGCGTTCAACTCGCTTGATAGAGGACAGGCCGAGGCTGGCCGCGCAATCGGTATGAGCCAGCGAAAGATATTCTTTCGGATCCAGTTGCCGCAATTGTGGCGCTTTGCGCTGCCCGGCTTAGGCAATCTCTGGATCAACATGCTTAAAGATACAGCGCTTGTCTCGGTGATCGCCTTGGATGATCTGATGCGCATGACCAAAGTGGCCGTTGGGGTCACGAAACAACCCTTCACCTTCTATCTTGTGGCTTGCCTGATTTATTGGGTGCTTTGCCTGCTGTCGGAAGTGGTTCTGGCGCGGATGGAAAAACGTGCCAATCGTGGCGTAAGGAGGGCATGAAATGAACCCGATCGACGTCCTCATCCAATACTGGCCGCGCCTTCTTGATGGCACACTCATGACGATCAAACTGACGCTTCTTGGCGCCTTAATTGCAGCGTTTTTCTCTCCGGCGTTCGCCTTGATCCGCGTGCAGGCACCGACAATGGTCCAAGCCCCGCTGAGGCTTTACATCTCGTTTATGCGCGGCACGCCGATCCTCGCGCAGCTGTTCCTGATCTACTATGGTTCGGGCCAATTTCGTCCGTTCTTAACAGAATGGGGCCTCTGGAATTTCTTTCGGGATCCGTTCAATTGCGCCCTCCTGACCTTTGCGCTGAACTCGACCGCCTATCAAACTGAAATCCTGCGCGGTGGTATCATGGGCGTGAACCGTGGCGAAATCGAGGCTGCCAAAGCCATCGGCATGAGCCGCCTCACAACTTTGCGCCGTGTGGTCTACCCGCATGCGTATCGCATCGCGTGGCCCGCTTTGGGCAATGAAGTCATTTTGCTGATGAAGGCCAGCGCGCTGGCAAGCGTGGTGACGGTTTTTGATATCATGGGCCGCACGCGGCAGGTATTTTCCAAGACATTCGATTTTTCGGTCTACCTCTGGGCGGCTGTAATCTACCTCTGCATCACTGCAATCTTTGTGCTGATCTGGCGACAAGCAGAACGACGTCTAAGCCGCCATATCGAAGCCCATAACAAACCACGTGGCACCACGGTGCCAGTGAAGGAAGCCCAAGGATGACCCAAGCGGAAACCGTTCTAAAAGCCGAAGATATCCATAAATCCTTTGGACACCTCGAAGTTCTCAAGGGCATTTCACTTGAAGCGAACAAACATGACGTGATCTCGATCCTCGGCTCCTCGGGTTCTGGAAAATCCACCTTCCTGCGCTGTCTCAATTTCCTCGAAACGCCAACCTCTGGCAAGGTGACGGTTCAGGGCGAAGAAGTCATTGTACGCAACGGTAAACCGCAGAATGCGCGCCATATCGAGAGCATCCGCAGCCGTCTGGGCATGGTGTTTCAACAGTTTAACCTCTGGACACACCGCACGGTTCAGGAAAATGTGATGGAAGGACCGATACAGGTCAAACGCGTCGCGAAGGCAGAGGCCCGCGACAAGGCCGAGGCACTGCTCAAGCGCGTTGGGCTTGAGGATCGGATGCAGATGTACCCCTCGCAGCTCTCGGGTGGGCAGCAGCAACGAGTCGCCATCGCGCGCGCCTTGGCAATGGAACCCGATGCAATCCTGTTTGACGAACCAACCTCCGCGCTCGACCCCGAGTTGGTGGGCGAAGTACTGAAGGTGATGCAATCGCTCGCCGCTGAAGGGCGCACAATGATTGTCGTGACCCACGAGATGGGCTTTGCCCGCGATGTATCCTCTGAAGTTGTTTTCCTGCATGAAGGCCGAATTGCCGAGCAAGGCCCGCCAGAGGAAATGTTCACCAATCCCAAGACAGAAGAATTCAAGCGCTTTATCTCTAAGGTAAGCTAGCGGGGTTTCCGCCCTGAAATCTCAAGCCATTTAGGTCAAAAATATGCCAGAACATTCAACCGCTTTTGCCCCTACCGCCCTGCGTGGAGGTATCCTGATCGAAGCTGCCGAATTGCGGATCGTGAGCCTGCCTCTGCTCACACCTTTTGTCATCTCAAGCGGCACTATGACCTGCAAGACATTCCCGCTTTTGGTGCTGAAGGGCGAAGGGCTTGAGGGCATAGCCGAGGCGGTGATGGACCCAACCCCCGACTATCTTGAGGAAACCATTCCCGGCGCAATGGCCTTTCTGCGTGATGTTCTGCTGCCCTCGATCATCGGCAAGCGATTTGCATCTCCTTACGAGCTGGAGCCATATCTCGCGCCGTGGCGCGGCAACCGGATGGCCAAAGCCGTTGTTGAAATGGCGTTCTGGGATATGTGGTCCAAAAGCCTTGGCATCCCCCTGAAGGCAGCCCTCGGCGGTGTGGGCAATTCTGTTGATGTCGGCGTCAGCCTTGGCATCGCACCTATTGAGAAAACCCTTGATCGCATCGACGAAGCTTTGGCCAGCGGCTACAAACGCACCAAGTTAAAGATCGCACAAGGCCATGACGTCAAAATCGTCGAGGCCGTGCGCAACCAGTACCCCGATATTAAGCTGACGGTAGACGCCAATACCGATTACGGGCTTGCTGACCTGCCGGTTCTGCAGGCTCTGGACGGCTTCAACCTTGATTATATTGAACAGCCGCTGGCGTTTGACGATATCCATGATCACGCCCAAGTGCAGGCATCGCTAAAAACGGCGATCTGTCTGGACGAAAGCATCCGCAGCGCCAGCGATGCACGCAAAGCCCTGGAAATGCGGGCGGCGCGGGTCATCAACATCAAGGTCGGTCGCGTTGGCGGGTTTGCCGCGGCCCGTGCCATCCACGACACAAGTGCGGCCTTTGGGGCTCCGGTCTGGTGCGGTGGCATGCTGGAGGCAGGCATCGGTCGCGCGCATAATATCCACCTTGCAACTTTGGCCAATTTTACCAAACCCGGGGATACATCAAGCGCCAGCCGCTATTTCAAGCGTGACATCATCAATGAACCGCTGGAAGCCTCAAACGGCGAGATGCCCGTTCCAGCAACCGGCCCCGGCATCGGCGTGACGCTGGACCACGATTATCTAAAATCCGTTACCGATCACGTTGAGGAGATTGGGACATGAACCAGCCGACGCCAGAACTGACGATACGCGAGTTGAACTCGGTTGAAGAACTAAAACGTTCTGAGGCGTTTCAACGCGAAGTCTGGGGACAAGACGACCCGGCCGACAATTCTGACATCATGCTCGCGATTCAGCACGAAGGGGGATTGGTTGCCGGTGCTTTTTCCGAGGGGCGCATGCTGGGCTTTCTCTTTGGTTTTCCAACCAGTCAACCCGATGTGCAGCATTCGCACCGACTAGCCGTGCATCCAGATAGCCGCGGCATGGGGCTGGGCGTAAAGCTGAAATGGTATCAGCGCGACTGGTGTCTTGAACGAGGTATCACGACGGTGCGTTGGACCTATGACCCGCTCCGCCGCGTCAACGCGAACCTGAACATCGCAAGGTTAGGGGCGACCGCCGGGACCTACTACCATGATTACTATGGCAAGATGGAGGGTATCAACGCCGGTGTCGCCTCGGATCGCCTGCTTGCCGAATGGCACCTAACCGCGCCCGAAGTCGTACACCGCGCCGAAAATCCGCGCACCCCGCCTGTCACCGGCGGCGACCTCCGTGTCGCAATCCCTGCTGATTTCGGTGCACTTCTGTCGAACAACCTCAAGGGCGCCGTTGCCGAACGCCTGCGCGTGCGCGCAGCACTTACGGCTGCTTTCGCGGACGGGTTTCGCATTTCGGGCTTTGACACAAAAACCTGCGAGTATCTGTTGACCAACCCGTAGCAACTTTTTTGCCCGCCCCATTGCCGGTGGCGTTGTGGAGCCTAAATAGGCGCAATGCTGTCGACAAAATCATCCGCGAGGAGCAACCGCGTGCCCCTCCTCTTTTCCCGACGCACTCCATGAATCAACGGCCGGTTTCCGTGCTTACTTCAAAATGTTTGCAGTGCAGCATCTGGGAATAAGGGCTCAGACCCGACCTTAGCTGCGCGACCCACCAAGGTCCGCTAAGGGCCGAAAGCGCCTACAGCAGCTCCACAGCCTCGCTAAGCTGCTCAGAATTCACATCGATATATCTCTGGGTAGTGCTTATGTGACTATGCCCCGCCAGCTCTGCTAACAAGCGCACCCCCACGCCTTTGTTGGCCAACCTCGTGATGTAAGTGCGTCTTCCCGAATGGCTTGAAGCATCCTTGAGACCCACAGCTTTGTAAATGTCCAAGAACAGCTGACACATGGTGTTGGCTGAGAAGTGCCCGCCCTTTTGGCTTTCAAACAGCGGGCGCTGTGGATCGCCCAAGTATTTACTCGCACCATAGTCTCCAAGTGCTTTGCGTAGGCGCTGGTTCAAATACACCGTGCGTGTGTGCCCACCTTTGCTCTGTGCTGCGCTTAGGATGAACTGCTCACGCACGTTGCCTGCTTCATCAAACACGTTGCCCACGGTGAGCGCAGCAATCTCCTTGGCCCTCAGCCCTGCGTAAAAGCTGGTGAGTATGATTGTCTCGTCACGTGTTGGATGACGACGACTGCGGCAGTACTGTATAACCCTGCGCAGTTGCGCCTCGTTCAATGTCTGTGCTTGGCGCATGTGCTGATCCCCTCAAAACCTAAGCTTTTGTGTGCTTTGAGTATAAAGTCTGAGGTATTGGTTGGGCGACCGGAAATGGCACCAAATGGTCCGTCAATGAATTCAATGAGTTAAGCAAAAACCTCATACTATACTGATTGTATGAGGTTTTGGGCTGTGTGGTTCAGCTCAAGCAAAACTGCGCAGTTAAAGCCTTCAGGGTGTGCTCACAGCGACTTGCTGCTTTGCCAATTGCAGATGATTGACTAAGGGAGCAAAATCGCCTGCCATCTTGAGCAGTACTTTGTATTTGGCGAAGTCGTACAAGTGCACTTGATCGATGGCGGGCAAGATCACCTGCAGCTGTTTTACTAGATGTGCAAACTGAGGTTCTGCCTTTAACGCACTCAGCCGTGTCCAAAAATGCTCAAGCCAAGGCAGTAGCGCCGCGAACTCAGCAAAGCGCCCTTCTGCAAGGTCGCGTAGGTGGCTTTCATAAAAGCCAGCTAATTCGAAGTCTTTGAGTTCAGCTTTGTTGGAAACATAGAGGGCATGGTCCAATGCGCCCAAGACAACAGCTGGCGCTACATACGTCGCAGTCAGCTCTTCTAATGTACCGTCAAATAGGGCTGAACATCCATTGAGGGTAAAGTAGTCGTGAACGTTATCACCAAAACGAAACGTCGACTGCAGCTTTACAAGATAGACCTCTTCATCGATTTTTTGCATGACGCTGTTGGGTCTTAAAATGATTTTGCTGTCAAAAGGTATCTTTGAAACAGCGCTGTCCAGCTCACAGGCGTAATCGCGACTATCAAGATCAGCATGTGAAGCTGGCACTTCCTCTTCAACAATATGCCACAGCCGCACATCGTATTCGTTGGCGATCTGACAGGTTAGATGAAGCGCTGCGATGCATTTGTTGTATGTGTCTAAAGCATTGGTCATGGCGCTAGCGCCTTGCTGGCGATAACCGTCGCTTCAACGAGATCGATCAGATCACGTGCGCTGCCTTGAAAGCTCTGCAGCATCTGCTCAACATCAGCTCTTGCCGGGGTCAGCCCCTCGGCTTCCAAGATAGCCTTTGCACGATCGACCCAATCAAGGTTGCTGGGCGGGTCTAGGTCAATCACGCGGAACCTGCTGAGCACGGCACCCATGATGCGGCTCTTGTGGTTGGTCGTGGCCACAAAACGGATCAGATGCCGTTTGCTATCCATAAACTCGCGGAACTTGGGCTGCACTGTGCGTAGGTCCATCTCATCGATCTCGTTGATGACGATCATGGCTTTGTCAGGATTGCCAAACATCTGATAGTTTACCTCAGACATGATCTTGGCTTCATAGTCTTTACCAAGACTGGCAGCATTACACTCCCACTGCATGTGTTGAATATTGTGATGCTCAAAGTAACTGTGAGCGATCACACGTGCCGCTTCTGTCTTGCCTGCACCTGGTGGGCCTGCAAGCAACAAAGGCTTAGCGGGTGGCAGCTCACAATATGAGCGAATAACACTGGCATTGAGCGGGTCCGCAATGACCAAATCGCCAAAGCTGCGTGGTAGGTGTTTAAGATCAAATGACATGCTCAGCTCCTTTGGATGCATGTAGATGGAGTGGGGCAAAATATGACTGCCCCACTCACCGTTAGATTTATCCATAGGTATGGGGTGCTGCGCCGTTTGTGCGCACGCCACCGCCAGACACGCTGACTTGTGCACCGGAACCAACGCGGATCATTTTGGAGGCAAACTCACGCACATCACGTGCACGCTTGGTTGCCAGATCACCTGCGTCAAGCTTGGCGAGGCTTTCTTGGGCGCGTTCATCCAAGTCTTTGCCCGATGATACCAAGACAGCATCAATGATGCCCGCTTCGTTACACCCGTAAACAATCGTGCCTGTGCCGTTGTCATTGCAGCGCACTAGCGCGACCGCATAGTCTTCCTCGTAATCTGTGTTTGGCTGGATGAACGTTGGCAGGTCAAACGTGCTCACGCCCACTTGCACTTCCTGCAGACCCTCAAGCGCCAGCTTCTTAAAATCCTCTTTGGACATAGTCGCAGATTTTGTAGATTTGGGCACGCGGCGCACTTCTTCAATGCCACCACATTCTTGCACATAGCTGGTGAAGCTCTGATCTGGCCCCTTCATGTCGTGAGCGATGGCCACAACCCGTGCATAGGCTTCTTCACGGCGACCTTGTCCCGCAAACACATAACGGATCACTTTAAGGGCAAGGCTGGTGTTTGCTTGAGTTTTAATCTCAAGATCAGTCAAAAGAGCTGCAAACGCGCGGCGCTTGCCCACCTCGGTTTTTAGCTCCGCATACAGCGCGTAAACCCCTTCAAGAATTGCATAGAGCTCATCGTTGGCAGCACGCAGCGTGCCTTCTTCCCACACGGCACGGGCTGCGTGCATTGCATCGAGGCGTTGGTGGATGTCAGTCTTAATTTGTGTCTGAACAGACATAGTGTTTCCCTTCATCAATAATTGGGCCGTCTTGGGCCTGTTTGTTTGCATCTGGGTTTTAAAGATTTTGGGGCACTACGAGCTGCGCCGATCAATCTTCGATTTTTAAAACCATCAGATTGATACTTCTATAAAGACTAAATCGAGCTAATTTTGACTCCTTAACTTTTTGAAGGAGACGGAGTCATGGTCAATAATCAGGCCAATGAAAGCTCAGCAACGCTGGTGTTTGAGACCACCCCACCTTATCTCAGTGTGACATCAAAAAGCCGGTTTAAGGGACGGCGCAACCTGCCCTATCCGGAAGCCCAGCCTTATAAAGCCTCCATATATTATTGGTGGTGGGCGTTTTTGAAACGCAACAGGAACTATCAAATAACCTGTGCAAATAACGGCAAGGGCCACTTATCTAAACTGTATCAGGACTTTGGAAATATTTTTGATATTGCGTTCGAGGATTGGTGGAAGCATGGAAAGTATCTGTTTGCCGAGCAGAGCGCTCTTGTAAGCAAACAGCCCGATATTGCGGAAGGCGATATATTGTATCGCATTGATCCTTACCGCTCATTCAATCAAATCCATGAAGAAATCAAAGCCATTTACGGGAACGCAACTGTTATGCGTTCCATAAGTGAGCGCCGCAGAACCTCCTCGGCAAAATACCCAATTTATGCAAATGCCTCCGCCTATAATCTTTACCGCGTGCTTAAGGTGTGGGACTTGCGGTGCAAGCACTCCGAAGCATCGGCTTATGATTTGGGAATTATGGCAGGTTTAAAGCCAAACCTTTTACCACCCTCAAGGTACGGGCACACTAGAACGCGCAGTGCCGCTGCAATTGAGCGACATAACAAGCGCGCTCACATCAGCATAGCCAACCAATCCAACAGATATTTGCGCACTGCAGAGCAATATATAGACAATGTTGGGCGTGGAGAATTCCCAAAAGCACTGCGACGATAAAATTGGGTCATTGATTTTATTGAATAATAAGGCAAACACGCTGTTTGGAAACGCCATGTTTGAGTTTTTTGTCAAACACGCTGTTTGCAACAGGAGTGTTTGAGTATTTGCAAATAAACGCCGTGTTAACACCGTAAGTTCAAACAGCGTGTTTGACCTGAACATTGCTGTCTCACGCCCTCAGTGCTGACATTTTATAGGGCAGATTTGCTGTGTTTGTGTTGGGATGATGTGTGAGTTGAGCTCAGTACTCATCAGCCAACATGATTGTGAGCACCCGTGCAGTCACAGCAGGATCACTTGGATCCGGCGAGTGCATCTGCAGGTCTAGATCGTAGTAGTCGAACTTCCAAAAGAACGTGTTACCTGAGAGCTTGATGACCCCACAGTCGTGCTCCGCGTATGGGTCGTTGTCTGGTGTAAAGCCATCGAAGTCCTCTACAGCGATTAACAGCTCTGCCACTGTGAGGGGATCGCAAGACAATACGCCCTGAGTGAGTATCCAGCGACAATGATCAAGACGCTGCCGCGCTCGATCATTAAGTGCTGCTATTTTAGCTGTATTTGCGTCAGGCATTTGCTGCTGCCTTGGCCGCCCCTGGTTTAAGACGTGGTTGCCGCTCTGCTACTCGGGTAATGGCCGCGTCCAGCTCCCCTGCAGCTGCCGCGTTTAGAAATGCATCAAGCACAGCTGACACCTCATCCAATGACTTCACAAACACTGCGTTGTTGGTGCCATCAGCTGCAATCACACGTGCTCCATAACGGCACTGCACGTACCAGCCGCTGTCTTGTGCAAAGAACCACGGGCGGACACGGCGATGCGTTTTGACCATCACACGCTCTCCCATGTCGTTGGTCATCCACTTATGCCGTTCAACGCGGTGGTCTTGCTTGTTGAGTGCTGCCGCGTGCACCAGCTTTTGTTCCTTAAGCCCTGCTACGAGTTTGTCACGTCGCGCTATGATGGGATCGCGCTTGGTGCTGCGATCAACTGTTTTGAATGTAAGCTTTGCGAGATGTGTCATGTGCGCTCCTTGCTGTTTGGTTACAGCTAAAGCGTATGTTCAGACTTAATGTAGAGCTACCGGAAAGACGCCCAAGATACTGATTATATGTGATAATATGAGATTATAGGATAATGCGCAGATAAGTGCAGCATTGGTCATATGTGTTCGCGCTTAGTGATTGGTGTATAGAAAGCAGCGCTCACATACCGACCCCGCGCCCACAAAAAAAGCGTCTAACGGTATGCTCCGCTGACGCTGTGTTTAGCTCTTATGTCTCTGTCTGTTTGATCAAGTTCGTTTGAGCTAGTCTTGATGTTCTGTGTTCTTTTGAACCTTCGTTAGTTCGAACAATTGCTCGTGAACAAGGATGTGCCAAGACCTGCGCCATTGGCATCTGTGTTGTTCAAACTGCTCAGGTGTTTGCTGCGCGAAGGGGCTTAGCCACGCTCCATCATCTGCAAATCACCGCTTGCCTCATATCGTGCCTGTTGTGTGTTTAATGCCTGTTGTGCCTGCTTTAGCCAGAGTGGGCTGGCTGCCCTTTGAATACGGTGTGCCTGTTGCTCAGCGTAGTGCTCATTTAATGTGTGCTGTGGCGGCGGGGTTGATTGCTTGGCGTCCCAACACAGACCGTCCGAAATTGTATCATTGCCCATGCGCCAATACTCATGCGTAACATAGCTCGTGACAGCTGCGCGGTCTTGTACGGGCATGATCCAGTTTTTAGCCAGCGGTGCTGTTTGAGTGTGATGCTGTGCCCACACTGCATTGAGCACACAGCACATGTGCTCCGTATCTTGCAGTGGACTTGGCATGACAAAGTGAACATGGAAGTTCTCATGGTCTGACCCTTCATGCGCAAAGCACCAGCGTGGCACGCGTGTGTTCTGGCGCTCTGCTGCTTTGCCATAGATCACGCGGTCAATCTTGTTCCAGTAGCTGCGCAGGAGCTTGTCAGCGGTGTTGCGGCCAATGGTTCTGCCGTTCACGAACTTGAGCGTACCAAACACATTCCAGTCTTGTGCCAACAAGTGCTGTACCAATGCCTGTCGTTCCTGTTTGCGCTGCTCAAATCCCATTGCGGACCTCCATGTTTATTTATCAACGAAGGCGCAAAACGGGGAAGAAACAGATTATGCTGTGTCCCAAAAACAGGCACGCACAATTGTGTTGGAACCACTGTGTTGTAGGTTTGTGGTTGCAACATAGTGGTTATCCCACAGTCTCCTGAGAAATTCCCACAACACAGTCTCGCCCTACAGTGTCGCAAGAAGTTTCCGCAACACAGCTTCTGGCTTGGGTGCTGAGCGACACTATCCGCCCTAGTGTTTGCTCCAACACAACTGTGTTTTGATAAATACTTGCGAGGCCATAACACTGGGAGAATTGGATGAGCATAAGACTTTTAGAACACATGCGCGATGAATTGATCGCAACCGGTATCGTGCAGAACACACCAGAGTTCTGTCACAGCTGGCTGGGGCGCAGTGAGGGCTATATCCGCGTGCTGCGCTATCACAACACGGAACCAAGTGTTGGCACGCTCAGTATATGTTCGAGCAAACTCGGCTATTATGCAGCGCGATTGGCAGAAAGTAATCAGCAAGATCATCAAGCGTGGGGCAAGCGTTTGGCTTATCTAAAGGCGCTGTGTGACAGGGCCATAGCTGAGCAGGCAGAAGCGGTTTGGCGTGCGCCGGAACGGATGGCGGTATAATGCGATTTAATCATTGCAACGTCATTTATGACGTATCTCATCCGAAATTCCCCTTGCAGCCTCAAAAATCTGCGCTGCGGTTTTTTAGCGGGAAGTACTTACACTTTTGGGGTGGCCTTTTGCGTACCCCACTCCCCCAGCCAGGAGCAGAGTATGACTGACCGCGAGGAACTGCGCCGACTGATAGATGTGATTGAGAAGGCTTCAGCTAGTGTTCAGCTGGATCAAGCCATTGAGGACATTAAGATCTTTGCCAACACCACAAGCTTCTTGGCCAACAAGCTTGAGACACGGCTCAAAGGTGGCGACGTCAATGCCAAGAAGCAGCCAAAGTCGCGCATTGGCAAAGCCATTGCAGCTCCGCAAATTCCCAAGCCCAATGTGCCAAGCCAACAACAGGCTGCGCCAGACGCTGCAAGTGGTGGCATGCCCTCAGCCCTATCAACTTCAACATCACAGGCGGATTACGACAGGCTCAAGCCGCAGGGCGCGCAGGGACCAATATCCGGCAATTGAGTATTGTGGTGTCACACAGCGTCTGTGCGCGGGCTGTAGGCGGTGACCACGTTGCGTCAGCGCTCAGTGTGGCTAGCAACTAGGGTTACTGCGCTACGCTGCGTTTTGAGCGCTTTTTATGCAAAAAGCGTTGTAACGAAGTACTGCGAAACTCTATTGACTGTCAGGCTGAAAGGCATGCCTTAGAAAGTTACTATTGAGACATTCGCACAGCGGTCGTTGGTCCAAGACGCAGCGAACGGCAAGAAAGAGCCCCACAGCGGAAGTCCTTATTTTGTGCTGCGTGCGCTTGCAGCACGGAATGTGCTGCATTGGCGAAGGTTTTGATGCTGCAATACGGCGTAAGAAGCAGCCATTCGCACAACCCGGAGCATGGATATGGCAGTTAAAGATCAAGTCGCGGAGCTTTCCCGCCGCATAAATCCCAAGCAAAAAAACCTAAGCACCATTGACGGGCCACAGTGTGTCGACCCGATGCTATGCTCCAGACGTCAGCGCGGTGCTGACGTCTGGGTTTGGAGGGAGGATTGGAGGGCATGTTATGCCACGAGTCCAACTTCCCGCAGTCACCCCAAAACGCAAAGCTTGGAACAAAGGGCGGATCATCGGCCAGAAACGACCGCTGTTTCCCAAACAGGTTTGGGCAATCCGCGCTCGGCTCGAGATTGCAGGCTACCTTCGCGACCTCGCACTGTTCAACGTTGCGATTGATAGCAAGTTGCGAGGGTGCGACTTAGTCAAACTCGCCGTGACCGATTTGGTCAAAGATGATCACGTTCGCGAACGAGTTTCGGTGATCCAGAGCAAAACCAAAAAACCGGTTCGGTTTGAACTGACCGGAAACACGAGAGAAACTATTACTGCTTGGGTTAGGTCGCCTGAAATGATCGGCTGCCTTTTCATGTTTCCCAGCCGCTTCCACGACCGTCTGCACATCTCCACGCGGCAATATGGTCGACTTGTTCGTGATTGGGTGACTGCAATTGGACTGGAACCGAGCGGTTACGGCACTCATTCGCTCCGCCGGACCAAAGCTGCCGAGATATACCGCAAGACGGGCAACCTTCGCGCGGTGCAGCTTCTACTTGGTCACACAAAAGTTGATAGTACGGTGCGATATTTAGGCGTTGAGTTGGAAGATGCTCTGAGTATTGCGGAGCGCATAGATATCTAGGCAATGTTGGCGAACGGTGCTTGCCGTTCGCCAGATCACAAGAGATTTGAGATCACGTGGCGGCGAAAACGAAATGCAAGCCGATTCCGTTGAAAAAGTCGCTGATTTCGGGGCGTCTGTTTGAGGTATTGGTCTGATTTCGTTCAGATGTCTAAGGCGTAGCCGCCGCTTCAACCTGCGGCGGGCTCCATCGGTTTGAGCTTTGCGAGTTTCCGGAGGTTTTGGGCGGTGGCTGCGAGGGTAAATTCGTCTTGAACGCCGCATGGGCCCCGTAATCGGAGCCGCCCCAGGCCGAGGATGCGTTTGAGGTGGGCAAAGAGCATTTCGACCTTTTTTCGTCGCGCCTGAGCCTTGGGGTTGAACTCAGAGGCAGTGCATTGGCGAGCGAAGTCTCTGACGATCTCATATTTATCGCGATGGACCGAACGCGTTTCCGCGTTAGGGCAGCACTTTGCTTTCAGCTCGCATCCTGTGCAGTCTGATTTCAGTGCCCGATAGTTTCTGGATTTCCAAACTGGCGCATTCCGTTTTGGATCAGAATAGGTCCGCCATGTATGCCGCATCTCTTTGCCGCCCGGGCAGATGTACCGGTCGTTCTCATCATCCCATGTGAAGTCGGAGCGCGAGAAGGTTCCGTCCGTCCGTTCGCCTTTGTCAAAGACGGGAATAAAGGGGAGGATTTGGCGCATTAATGCCAGCCAGACCAGAGTGTCTGAAGACCCGTAGGCCGTGTCTGCCGCGATCCAATCGGGCTTCACGCCAAAGCGCTTTTCGGTCCGATCTAGCATCTTGCGCATCGCGCCGACCTCAGCGGTCTTGTTCGACCGGCTGGCGTCAACATCGACAATGATGCCGTGGTCCGTATCGATCAGATAGTTGTCGGAATAGGCAAAGAATGCCGGGCCTTTGCGCGCGGCAGTCCATTGGCTTGCGGGGTCAGCATGGGCGGTGAACTTTGGCTTGGCGGTGGTCGCTGCTCCGAAGGCTTCGTTGTCCAGAGTGTCGAGATACTCGCGCACCGCCCGGGGCGCATCGTTCGGATTAATCTCGCGTGCTGCCCAATCCTCTGGATTGCTGGAGTTCTGCTTTTGGACATCAGCGCTGATCAAGCTAGCATCGACGGCGAAGCCCTGGCCGCCGACCAAACCCTCTTCCATGCAGCGCGCGACCGTCCCCTCAAACACATGGCGCAACAGGTCGCTCTCCCGAAAGCGACCGTGACGGTTCTTGGAAAAGCTCGAATGATCCGGGATGTTGTCCGTCAGATCGAGCCGGCAAAACCAGCGGTATGCAAGGTTCAGATGCACCTCTTCGCACAGCCGCCGCTCGGATCGAATGCCAAAGCAATACCCGATCAGAAGCATCCGGATCAGCAGCTCTGGGTCGATGGAGGGCCGACCAGTGTGGCTGTAGAAATCCGCTAGGTGAGCACGGACGCTGGTCAGATCAACAAAACGATCAATCGACCGCACCAAGTGATTATGAGGAACGTGATCCTCTAGCGAGAACTCGTAGAACAAAGCTGCCTGCGCCTCTTGCCTCGGTCCCATCATCCCCAATCCTCCCATTCGTTGAGAGAATTGAATCAGCCGATCGACCGCCAATCAAGTAAGAGTTTTTCAACAAAATCAGCCCATATTCACGGATGCTGCGGTCGCAGCCCGCTTTGCGCTTTTCCCAGCGGCTGCAAAATCTGGGTTTGGTTGAATTCACAGAGTTGCGGGACTTTCCCGTCGTCGTCAGGGTGAGCGCGAAAGAGGACGCGTCCAAAGGCAGCTAACAGCTTGCGTTTTTTCAAAAGTTCGGCGGTGACCATTCTTGATCGGATGATGCTTTTCGTCTATTGACGGATCGTGGGATTGACGATGGCGTCGTCACTAGTCGACATCCGATTAGAGCATCCCTACCCAACCATCCTGAACGCCGGGATCTTGCTTTGCCGCTGTGTGGTGAGGGAAGGTGCAACCGGTATGTTTGGCACTCCACTTCAGCACACTCGGCCTGAACAGGAGTAGTCCGATGGCCGGAATATCCGAGTTTGGCGTTGCAGGACAGCGCCCCGATTTTTACCGTTTTCACCAAGGCGAAAAGGTGCTGCCTTTTGCAGACGCCGAATACGAAGCACGTCTGACCAAGCTGCGTGCGGTCATGGTGGACGAGGGCATTGACGCCGTTGTGATGACGTCTATGCACAACGTCTCCTACTACTCGGGTTTTCTGTATTGTGCCTTCGGGCGGCCTTATGCGCAGGTCGTCACGGCGACCGAAACCGTCACGTTCAGCGCAGGCATCGACGCGGCACAGCCTTGGCGTCGCGGGTACGGTGACAACATCACCTACACCGACTGGCAGCGGAACAACTACTGGCGGGCGATCCACTCCGTGACAGGGTCGGGCAAGGTGATCGGTTTCGAAGGGGATCACATCTCTTACACGCAACTGGGCCTGATGGATGAATTCCTGACACCCTCGGCCAAGAAGGACATTGCGCCCGCCACGATGCGTCTGCGCATGCACAAATCTGCCGCAGAAATTGAGCTGATCCGTGCCGGTGCTGCGACTGCGGATGTGGGTGGCTATGCCATCAAGGAAGCGATCAAGGTAGGCGCGCGCGAGGTCGACGTGGCCATGGCGGGCCGTGACGCGATGGAGCTGGAGATTTCCAAGCGTTTCCCAGACTCTGAGATCCGCGACACGTGGGTCTGGTTCCAATCCGGCATCAATACCGATGGCGCGCACAACCCAGTCACCTGCCGCAAGCTGGAGCGCGGTGACATCCTAAGCCTGAATACCTTCCCGATGATCTCGGGCTATTATACGGCGCTCGAGCGCACGCTCTTCGTCGAGGAAGTGGATCCGGCCAGCCTTAAGGTGTGGGAAGCGAACGTTGCTGCCCATGAATATGGAATGAGCCTGCTCAAGCCCGGCGCGTCCTGCGCCGAGGTCACGCATAAGATCAACGATTTCTTTGCGGAACGTGACATGCTGCAATACCGGACCTTTGGCTACGGCCACTCATTCGGCGTTCTTAGCCACTACTATGGCCGCGAGGCAGGGCTTGAGCTGCGCGAAGACATCGACACCGTGCTAGAGCCTGGCATGGTAATTTCCATGGAGCCAATGCTGACGATCCCAGACGGCCAACCCGGCGCAGGTGGGTATCGTGAGCACGACATCCTTGTGATTACTGAGGATGGCAACGAGAACATAACAGGTTACCCATATGGCCCCGACTTCAACGTCGTCGGGTAACCGATCCTACTTTACGGTATGAGCAGCTATAGCTGCTCATATCAGCTCTGTTCGTGAACTATTCATTGCTACTCAGAGTCTTGAGCCGCCCTCGGTGCCCATAGGGTGTCTCGCCGTATCGTTCTTTGTAGTGCCGTGAGAATACGTTGTTCGAATTGAACCCTGAGGCCATAGCGACTTCCATGACACTCAGGTTGGTTTCTGTCAGCAAAGTGCGCGCACGTTCCAATCTGATGTTACGGTAGGTTTGCGCCGGGGCCTCGTTTAGCAACTGCCTGAACTGACGTTCAATCTGGCGGCGCGAGATACCCGCGCTTGTGGCAAGTTCGTCGAGTGTCAGTGGGTCCTCAATGCTGTCATACATGGCCCGCAGAACAGCAAGGATACGTGGATTGCGCGAGCTGATGGCTTTGGCGATTGAGGAGCGCTGTTCGCTGCGGATCGCGACATCGGGACCGTTCAAGCACATATCCGAGACTGCGATTGCAAAATCCTCGCCATAGTCTTCAGCGATGATCGAAATCATCATTTCAGTTGCCGCCACACCGCCGCCGCACGTTAGCAGACTTCCGTCCCTTTCGAACCTCTGTGCCGTGGGTTCCAGATCCGGGAATTCCTCGACGAAGCCGGGCTGGTTTTCCCAATGAAGTGTAAAAGTTTTGTCACTGAGACAACCCGCGCGTGCGAGGGTCGCAGCACCGGTGCAGATGCCGCCGAGTTTGCCGCCAAACCGGGCGTGGCGGCGTATACCTCCCAAGACATCGTCCGACGCAGCCTGGATACCGTTGTTGCCGGAACAAACAAAAAGGTAGGTATCGGGGTTCAGATCGCTCAGGCTGCCATGCACATCAATATCGATGCCGGAGGATGACGAAACAGCCTTGCCGTTATCTGAGATGGCCAGCCATCCATAGAGTGGTTTTTGGGCAAGCTGGTTCGCGATACGCAATGGATCCAAAGCAGCGCTGAAAGCAAGCAAAGTGAATTGGGGCAACAGCAGGAATCCGAACCACCGGGTTTCCTGAGGGTCTTTGACAGGATAGCTGAACGCCCCAGATGGCACGAGATCCGGTCGATCCACAGTCTTGCTCTCGTTTTTGATCACACCTGCCCTCTTAGCTCGCTTTCTCCAACAGTATCGGGAACCAATCTGTCCGAAGGCGGGCCCGGCACATCGAATTTCCAAGACTTATTGACCAGGGAGGTTGCGTGCAGGACGCAATTACTCTGCGATGTCCTCAGCCCATAGTTCCGGCTCTTCATCGATAAACCTACGCATCAGAGCGATGCAATCCGGGTCATCTGCGACGATCACTTCAACGCCCTTCGAGCGCAAGAACTCTTCGTTGCCACCAAAGTTTTTGTTTTCACCGATCACCACGCGCGGGATACCGAACTGAATGATTGTCCCGGTGCACATCATGCATGGGCTAAGCGAGGTATAGAGCGTGGTGTCGCGATAAGTCTTCTGGCGGCCGGCCTTGCGCAATGCATCCATCTCGCCGTGGGCAATCGGGTCGCCTTTTTGCACCCGCTGATTGCGCCCCTGTGCTACAACCTCTCCACCGCGCGCCAGCACTGAACCTATCGGGCACCCGCCTTCGTCAAACCCGGCTTTGGCCTCCTCGTAAGCAATGCGCAGCAGGCGTGTGTCGTCAGCGTTCATGTGGTGTCCCCCAGGATTGGCCCGTCATAATAGGGCAGCCGCTCAACGCTTGGCGTCCAGATGCCGTCCTTCTGCAAATGGTCCATATGATCGGCAATTTCGTCAAGGGTGGCAAACCAGACGTCTTTGGTTTCCTGTGTTTTGGCAATCCATGCTTCGACCTGTTTCCAACGGGCCAATCGCCCGGTCAGGAATGGGTGGATGATCAGCATGAAGAAACCACCGGCGTCGTACTGCGCCTCGAACTCCTCCCAGAACCCGGCCAAGCCCTGAGACGGCCCGCGCACCGGCATCATGTACCCAATCTCGTCGTAATGTGCGAAAGGTGGCCAATCGTCGGTCCCCCAATGTACGGGCATTTCGTAGAGAGACCCGCCCTCGGTATCCAAACGATAGGGGATGTCGTCAGCCATCATTGAACTGTCATAGCGAATTCCGTGCTCGATCATCAGATCGACGACTTCGTGAGTGATATTGTAGACCGGTGCACGGTAGCCACGAGGCTTTTGCCCGCAAATGCGCAAATGCGCATCGAGCGTGCGCTCGAACCACTCGCGCTGCTCTCCTCGTGTCTTGATAGGATCCTCGTGCAAGTAGCCGTGATGCCCGATCTCATGGCCATCTTTCAGGATCGCCTCGGCCACATCCGGGTAGGTTTCAAGGCACCAGCCAGGGATGAAGAACGATTGTTTCAGCCCCAAACGACGATAGGTGTCGAGGATGCGGGGCAGTGCAACCAAAGGACCATAGCGGCCCATCGAGATGGGATAGAGCCGGTCATGGCTGTCCTCAGGCTTAGCGATATGGATCAGGCTGTCCGCATCCATGTCAAAGGTGATTGCCACGGCACATTTGGCGCCATTTGGCCAAGGAATGGGGTTTCGAAGCACCTCGGTCAGCTTTCGTTCAACACATGGGCGCTTTGGGTGTCCCAGGACAGCCAGATCTCATCGCCCGAATGCAGATCGAACTTGGACAATTCGCGTTCCTGCATCTGGACCTTGAACTCGTGGCCCTGCGCGTCTTCCAGAAACAGGGTGACCATGGAGCCGACAAATTCCTCAGAGATCAGCTTGCAATAGGCCTTGTTCCCACCGTCGGGTTCCTCGGTTGCGATGTGCACCAGATCGGCGGAGATCACGAAGCTGGCGTTGTGGTCTTCGACCAAATTCACCTCGTTCGTGGGCACGGTGAATTCACCAGAAGGTGTCGTGATCCGGGCCGTGCCGCCGTCAACAGATTTGACTTTGCCCGCCAGAATATTGTTGCGACCCACAAACTCGGCGACAAACTGGTTCGCAGGCGCACGATAGATTTCCTTGGGTGTGCCGATTTGGCCGATCTCGCCCTTGCCCATAATGATGACGCGGTCTGCCATGGCAAAGGCTTCGGATTGCGAGTGGGTCACATAGACGAATGTAATCCCCAACTCGCGCTGAAGGTCAGTGAGCACAGCCTGCATGCGGATGACCAAATGCGCATCCAGAGCTGACAGCGGTTCGTCCAGAAGCAGGATTTGTGGCTCCATCACCAGTGAACGGGCCAATGCGACGCGCTGCTTTTGACCACCTGACAAGGTCGAAATATGGCGGTTCTCAAATTCGAGAATTCCCATCTTGTCGAGCCATTTGAACGCACGCTCTTTGCGTTCCGCCTTGTCAACGCCGCGCATCTTGAGCCCAAATTCGACGTTCTCACGTGCCGTCAGAAAGGGAAACAGCGCGAGCGATTGCCACACCAGCGGTGTGTCGCGCTCATGCGGGGCGACATCATTCATTACCTGACCGTTCAGACGAATTTCGCCAATGCTCGGCGCCTCAAGGCCCGCGAGCATGCGCAAGGTTGTGGTTTTGCCGCAGCCAGACGGCCCCATGATCGCGAGGAACTCGCCCTCGCGGATTTCGAAATCCAGTTCCTTCACAGCAACAAAATTGCCGAAGTGCTTTTGTACTTTGTCAAATACAACCAGAGGTTTGGTCATGATTGGATGCCCTTTATTTGCCGGCTGGCGAAGAAGAGCTGCGCCAACACAACCAGCGTCATTGAGGTGAGGAACACGAAAGTGCCGATCGCGTTGACCTGCGGATCAATGTTGCCCTGCACGATTTCGAGAACGACCACGGGCAGCGTGCTGTTCAGGCCGGAGACGAACCACGAAACAGCAAACTCGTCGAACGATACGGCGGCGGTCAGGAAAAGGCTGGAAAATATCGCAGGCTTGCAGAAAGGAATGATCACATGACGCATGGTCTGCCATTCCGATCCACCCAGGTTCCAGGCTGCAGATTCCAGATCAGGGTCCATCTGGTTCAAGCGCAAACGGATGACGGCCATCGCAAAGGGCGCGGTCAGCACGCTATGCGCGATAATGATTGAGTAAAGCTGACCCGACATCCCGATCTTGGACAGCCACGCGAGCATTGCCAGCGCCATGATGATCAGCGGGATCGTTGGCGGCAGCAGGATCAGCGCAAGGTAGGGCCCCTTGAAGCGGAAGTTGTAGCGGAAATCGGAGTAGGCTGTGCAGAACCCGAGGAACGTCGCGATCACCGCGGTCGAACAGGACACGATCAGGCTGTTCCGCGCGGCTTTCCAGATGTCGGGATCGGCCAGCACCTTTGCATACCACTCGGTCGAGAACTCTCCGAGAGGGATCGTCGGGAAGCGTTGCGAGTTGAAGGAAAAGATCATGCTAAAAATGATCGGCGCAAAGACGAAGGCGAAGATCAGAACAACATAGATGCCAAGGATGAAGTTGAGGGACCGGCTCTGTTTCATTTCGCGCCTTTCCCCTTGCGGTAGGCCAAGGCGATGCCGGTGAAGGCGATGGCAAAGAGCGTGACCATCATCATGATCGCGACCACGGCGGCGCGGGGCCATTGCTGGCCGGATTTGGTGGTATCAAGGATCAAGATCGGCAGGGTCGGCTCCTGCGATCCGCCCAGATAGAAGGGGGCGACAAAGTCACCAAAGGACAGAATAAAGCAGAAGATCGCGGCGATAATCAGCCCGGTCTTGGACAGCGGAATGATCACTTGCCAGATCGTGCGCAGGGGCGAACAGCCCAGATTGCGCGCGGCCTCAATCAGGTTCTTGTCGATGTTCGCCATCGTGACGGTTTGCAGGATGACGACCAGAGGCAGCGTCAGGGTCATATAGCCCACCAGCGTGCCGAAGTTCGTGTTCAGCATCGTGTAGGGGCCCAGGCCGACATAACCCAGCATGGCATTGACCACGCCGCTTTCGGACAGGATCACGAACCATGAAAAGGTGCGTACCAGATAGCTGGTGAAAAACGGAATGATCAGCAGGAAAATCGCCCAGCGTCGGGTGCTTTCAGAAGCGCGGAAGGCCAGTGCAAAGGCAGCGGGAAAGGCGATGCACATCGCGCAGACAGTGGACAGCGTTGCGATGCCTATCGTGTACCAATAGCTGTCCCAGAAGAAGCCTCGCGTCAGCATCCGTGACCAGTTCACGAACTCGAACGCTTCGGTCATGCGGTAGTTCTTTACCAGGAAGAACGACATCGCGACCATGAACAGGACCGGCCCGACAAAGAAGATCAGCTGCCAGAAGATGATCGGCAGCCGCCAGGTCAGCGCATAAAGGTTTGGGCGTTGTTCAGGATTGGATGACATGGGACTTTCGCGTGTCTGGGAAAATGGGGCGGCCACAGGGCCGCCCGCTTTGGTGTCTTTAGGCCGTCAGATCAGGCGCTCTTGTACTCGGACCAGAAGTCGTTCCAGTCCTCCAGCGTCTGCTGCTGGGGGATGTCGCGGTAGTGAATCCGGCCTTCCTTGATCAGCGTGATCGGATCCTGCGAATCACCATCAATCTGATGCGAACGCTTGGCTTCCGCCATATCTGCCTCGACCAGGGCCGCGCGGCCCGCTTTGGTGACGCAGAAACCAGGGTAGGCTGCCATCTGAGCAGACTTCACCTGACCAGCAGGAGACATCATGTACTGGATGAACTTCTTGGCTTCATCCGCTTTTTCGCTGCCCTTGCCGATGGAATAGCTTTCGGTGAACTGGATGCCGCCCTCCTTCGGGATCACGGAGGCCACGGGCGCGCCGTCTTTTTCCAGAACGCCGGTGATCCAGTCGCCGATGCCGCACATCGCCTGCATCTCACCGTTCTTGAGGCCGTTGAACGTGCCGCCATAGTCAAAGAAGCCGCCAACCTGTTTGCGCAGGCTCATCGTGGTTTCTTGCACCTTCGCCCATTGGTCGTCGTTCAGGTCCCAAAGGCCTGCGCCGTTGCCGTCATAAAGGCTCATCATGCCCAGCGTGGGCAGATGCCAGTCGAAATGGCCCACTTTGCCTTCAAGTTCTGGCTTCCAGAAGCAGGCATAGCTTTGGGCTTCTTCCTCGGTCACGGAATTCTTGTTGTAGGACACGCCCAGATGGCCACCGCGCAGGATCATGGAGTACATCTTGCCGTCTGCCCAGTGGCCGGGGAACTGCGAGAAGTCTTCATGCAGCATGTCATCCAGCGGATAATCTGCCGCGTTCATTTCTTCGATGTAGCCAGCTGCGTTCAATTGCTGCACAAATTCAGCGTCCGACAGGATCAGATCGTAGGTACCAGGAGGCGATTGCGCGATCAGTGCCAGCATGTTGTCGCCACCAGCGTAGTACTTTGGCACGAACTTCACATTGTTGGCTTCTTCGTATTCGGCAACAACGTCTGGCTCACCATGACCGTACCAGGCGAGCATGTTGATCTCAGTCGTCGCAGCCCAAGCGCGGCTGACAAAAGGTGTTGTCAAAACGGCTGCACCGCCGGCTTTCAGAAGCTGGCGGCGGTTCAAGCCAAATAGTGATGAAGTTACGGTCGGTCTGTACATTTGTGTCTCCCATTTGGTCGCTCTTTCCCAGCAAAAGAGCATTTGATTTTTCGCTGAACCATAGTGTTCAGTCCGATTTTTTTTAAATGGTATGGTAAAACAGGACTTTTGGGAAATTTATCGTTGATATGCTCATATAATGAGCGGTTATGCATCAACGGCACTCGAAGAACGCTGCTCCAAGGTGTTGATCATGGCATCCATGGCAGCGTATCCGCCTGCGCCCAACTGAGCCTGTCGTGCGAAAAGCCCGATGTGCAAAGGGGCGAGAACCGGCAGGCCGTCTTGTTCAGAGAACGTGCGCATACCGCTTTGGACCGTCGGAGCGGTGAGGCAAGAAAGGCCAAGGCCATCCTGGACCGCACGTTGAACGCCGCCAATGCCGGGGCTGGAGTAGGCTATGCGCCAACTCTTTCCTGCCAACTTCAAAGCAGTGGCCATGCGATCGCGGTAAACACAGCCATAGGGATGAGCGACGAGAGGGATATCGGTGTTTTCCGGGATTTCGAATGCGTTGGCACCAACCCATGTTGGTTGTTCCTTCCAGTTGCGGAACAAAAACTGTTGGTCGTCACCGTCAAACAGCGCCACGGCGATGTCGATTTCGTTGCTGCGCATTGCCATCAGCAGATGCTTTGAAAGGTCACATCGAATTTCGATCTGTGTATCCGGGAATTGTCGGACGACATCTGTCAGGCAGGCTTGCAGGGTGTTTACTGCATAGTCCACAGGCAACCCGACCCGCAATCTTGCAGCAGGATCACGTTGCTCAAATTCTGCCATCGCCAGATCGTTCAGGCGGAGGATCTGACGCGCATGTATTGCCAGGGCCTCACCCCGTTCCGTCAGCGAGATCTCTTTGCCTTTCCGCGCAATAAGCGGATAGCCAACAGCTTCTTCCAAGCGCTTCACTTGAAGGCTGATCGCCGGTTGTGTCCGGCCGAGTATCTCGGCCGCGCGCGTGAAGCTTGCCACTTCAATCACGGTGATGAAGGCTCTCAGGAGCTCTGTTGAAAGGTTGACCGCGCCCATACAAAAACATTAGTGCTAAAAATTAGGCGCGGGCAACGATAAATTTGCTTTATGTAATCCGCTTGGTCACCCTCTATTCGAACAACACGCTGACAGACTCTCCATTGGCGATACGCGTGATGGCCTTGGCGAACATCGGCGAAATTGAAATCTCGCGGATTTTCGATGATGCAGTGACCGCGTCGGTTGCGCCAATTGTGTCGGTGATAACCAAGGACGATAGATCAGAAGCGTTGATCCTGTCGACTGCTTTGCCGGATAAAACACCATGGGTGATATAGGCAGAAACCTCTGCGGCTCCGCTTTCCAAAAGGGCCGTTGCAGCACTACAAAGTGTACCGCCAGAGTCGATGATGTCGTCGACCAACATACATGACTTGCCTGAAACGTCCCCGATGATGTTCATCACCTCAGACGAGCCGGGCTTGTCGCGGCGCTTGTCCACGATTGCCAGGCCAGTCGAGAGACGTTTCGCCAAGGCGCGGGCGCGCACTACGCCCCCCACGTCTGGTGAGACGACCATCACATTGTCTCGGTCCTTCTGCTTTTCGATATCCCGGACGATTTCCGGCACCGCATAAAGATTGTCCGTAGGGATGTCGAAAAATCCCTGAATTTGCCCTGCGTGCAGATCCATTGTCAGAACCCGATGTGCACCCGCCTGAGTTATCATATTCGCAACCAGCTTCGCTGTGATCGGCGTTCTGGGTGCTGATTTGCGATCCTGTCGTGCGTAGCCAAAATAAGGGATCACAGCGGTGATGCGCCCGGCGGAGGATCGGCGCAGCGCGTCGATAAGCACCAGCAGTTCCATCAGGTTGTCGTTGGCGGGATAGGAGGTGGATTGAATGACATAGACATCATCTCCCCGCACGTTTTCCTGTATTTCAACAAAGACTTCTTCATCAGCAAACCGGCGCACATTGCACTCTGCCAGAGGGACACGCATATGCGCGGCAATCGCTTCGGCAAGCGGACGGTTACTATTTCCACAGATCAATTTCATCTGTCGAGCCCCTCGTGAGTGAGTGTGTGATGATGTGCGCCAGAGAAGTCCCCTAAATTGGGAACGCCATCTCGGGTTTGTAAGTCTTGAAGCTTTCAAGATATTGCGCGTTTGCCTGACGCTGCCATTCGGTGCCGGGCTGGATCGCGGTGACGACCTTGTATTTTTCCCGGTAGGACTTTGTGTTGTCATTCTCTTCCATGACAATCGCCACCATGCCTGCAACCGTGCCCTTTTGCTGCTCAACCAGCTGGACAGCACCATGCATCGTGCCGCCCGTTTCGACCCACTGATCCACCAACAACACCCGCGTTCCCGGTGCAAAGGCCGGCAGGCGCATTTCCATCGACTGGGTTTGACCCGAGTAGTTGGTCATAGACGCGCTGTCTGTGTCCACGCAGAGCTTTCCGGGTTTGCGAATGGGCAGAAATCCTTTTCCGATACGGGCCGCAATGCCCGCCGCTAAGACGAAGCCCATCGCATCGAGGCCAGCGATGACGTCAATCTCATCGGCATCTAGATCGGCAACAAGGTCGTCAAGCAAATCATGATACGCTTTGCCATTGATGTAGATCGAAGTCGGATCGAGCCATGCAAACTTGTCGCCTTTGGTGTTCGGTGCCATCAGCGAAAAGTACCAACGATCGTATCTGGGTCCTTTGTCTTGAGCCATCTTTTCTCTCCCTTATGTCTGTGTGAGGTCCATGAGCCGCTTCAGGCGCTCAGGATCGATATTGTAGAAATCGCCGTCATGGTTGATGCCGGTCGCGACCATGAAAAGGTCTACCGCATCTGCGTATTGTGCTGCGTTTTCAGGTGTGATGCCGGATGCAAGGCCAAGCGCAGTGTCGCCGCAATGCTCGCGGAATGTGTCGATCTTGCTCACGTCGGCTGCATGACCGGTCGCCACGCCGGAGGTTACAACGACGTCCATGTAATTCGTCGCGATGCGCGCGCTTTTGCCATACTGTGCTGGATCGACGTCTCGCTGCTTTTTGAACGCGGTGCCGCCGATATAGAGCCCGGTCCAACCGCTGGAGTCGCGGATTGCGTCGATCTCATCTGCTTCGGGCTGATCATGCTCCGCGCGGCGTTCATCCATACGTGCGTCGTCGGCCCAGTAGCCATCGACCTTGCACCCATTTTTTTGCAGTTCCCCGAGAATGGGGAAGGCGTATTTGCCGGTCACGGCGAGGAAATTTACGCCAAGCCAGATATCGGGGAACGCCTGCCGCATCTCCTTGATGATTGGGACCAGCTTCTCCTTCTCGAAGTCATGGTTGATCAGAAAAACGCCCGAGCAACCGCCAGCAACCGCTGTTTTGATGTTTTGCTCTGCCTGTTCGCTGTCAAGGACATGAATTACAGGAAGGATAACTGGACCAGTTGCGCCAAAATTCTGTTTAAAGTCGTTTCGATCCATCTCAATTCTCAATCTCGGTTGTTGCTGGGACGCTACCATTGGCAGTGGGATTTAGAAAATTTATTGTGCTTATTCGTTCATATGATTTGGAAATGAAGAAAGTGAATTGCTAAGAGACCGCCGGCGGTCCTGCAAACCAAGGAATATCAAACTGGACCACGCAAGGGGGCTGATCGCCAGAACGTCTTAGTGAAGGTGCGCGTTTGGTTCATTCCAATGTGCTGAGAGTTGTCTATGCTCCTTTGTGCATGGTCCCTCGCCGACGCAATGCAAGTGTCTATACATAATCCATGAAAGCCCCTGCCAATGGCATCGTTCGACCCCTCTAGTCCTGATGGTACGAACCGCAGTCTTGAGATTGCTATTTCCGCTGACGGTACACCTAAAATGAACCACACCTACACGATCGACGCGCGATGCGGTGTGGCGGTGCGTGTCCGCGCAGGGCAGCAGCTGGCAGTAATAAACCCCAGCGGCCATCAAGTGTGCGATTTCTGGGTATTTGCAGCAGATGATGTGGGCGAGTATTCTTCGATGGAGCATTTGCACACCGCGTTAGGCTCGATCTTCCCTAAAGTAGGTGACGGTGTGACCTCCAACCTGCGTCGCCCATTGATGACAATCATGGAAGACACATCGGTTGGTGTGCACGACACGATCATTGCGTGCTGCGATCATGCCCGGTACCAGCAATTGGGCTGCACGGTATATCACGATAATTGTGCTGATAATCTTCGACAGGCGCTGATGGCCATCGGCCTCAAAGCGCCTGCTATTCCCGCCCCTTTCAATCTTTGGATGAACGTACCTGTGAAGGCTGACGGAAGCACCAGTTTCGCGCCGCCAGTGTCAAAGCCGGGTGATCAAATGGCCTTTCGCGCCGATATGGACGTCATCGCCGTGATGTCGGCTTGCCCTCAAGATGTCACGCCGGTCAACGGCGTGGGTGTCGCGCCAGACATTCTGGAGTTCTACGTCACAGGCACCTAACGCATCCGACCAATTCAAAAGGAGTTGATTAATGCCGTCGCTGAAGTTGCGCTGTCATTGTGTCAAGAGCTTACGGCGATAGATCTCAGCTCCGATGGCGCTTGCATAGCTGGAAAAGGCGACGCTTAGAGGTTGCTCGCGCAAGGTTCAGCACTTGGAACGATGGGCTCACCTCGGTCATGCAGCAGTGTAGCAGACTCCTGGCGCTTGACGCATTCTGAATGTCCGCTCTGGCGGCTTGGGCCGCAACGCAGCGATGGCTGTGCTGCAAGAGCGAATGAATGCTGCGCCAGCAACATGGCTAAACATCAATGTCGGCAAAGTCCGCTTAGCGATCATTGGTGCGGAACGCGGCGAATGGCTGGTTTGAGCGCACTTCGCCGATTTTCTGTGTCGCAGCGAATGCCCGGTTAAGGGAACCGACAAACGGACTTAACAATGGCCACGCTAAGGTCGCAGATAGATTTCGGCCAGACCCAAGATCGTTCTTGTAGAAAGTGTTGAGGACCTCGCGATCTTGTATGCTTCAGGACGCTGACCTGAGCGCGTTCAAGATATTTTCCATCATCGCGTCACAAGCGAAAAGATCACTTTTGGTTAAACCTTCATTCGGCTTGTGCCCGTCAGACGCCATGTCCCCTGGTCCGATCACGACGGTTTTGAGGCCAAGCTCTGCAAAAAATCCCGCCTCGGTTCCGAAGGGCACCTTGGTTATGCCAAGATTGCCAGCCATCGTGTGAGCCCACACGACAGATCTATCTGATGGATCGCTGTTCAGACCGGGATAGGCATTGATCGCTTCAACTGTGACGGGTGGTGCAGATTGATGAGCAGCGCTCACATGTTTGGCGACGTCCTCGATTTCGCGCTGGATATCCTGTGCTGGGGTTTCGACAAGGTGGCGAAACTCCATGTGCAACACAGCAGTCTCAGGAACGATATTTAAAGCACGTCCACCGTGGATTTCACCGATATGCACTGTCGAATACGGAATGCTATATGCGTCATCATGAGGGCCAGAAGCCAGTCGGTCGTGAAGCTTGCGGATTTGATGCACGAACTCGGCCGCGACATGAATGGCATTGACGAACTGGGGCGCGAGAGCGCTGTGGCCTGCTTGGCCGTGGCAAGTCACCTTGAGGGCTGTCTTGCCTTTGTGCCCTGTTGCAACCTGCATCGATGTTGGTTCTCCAACGATCACGATGCGTGGCTCGCCAATCAACTTGCGTAATTCAGGCATCATTTGCCGTATCCCGACGCAGCCTATTTCCTCGTCATAAGAAATCGACAGACTGAGCGGCGCGCAGAGCGGCGTTTTTCCGATCCTCTCGGCCATAGCCAAGGCCGAAGCAAGGAAACCTTTCATATCGGTAGTTCCGCGACCAAAGACACGTTTCCCCTCGTCAGTTAGCGAAAACGGTGGTCGCGTCCAAACCTGCCCATCAACTGGCACCACATCTGTGTGGGCGGACAAACAAGCGCCGCCTTTGACATCGGGTCCAATGGTAGCGAACAAGCCAGCCTTGTTTCGGTCTGGAGACCAGATGCGCGTCACCTTGAAACCCGCACCTTGCAACAGGTCCTGCACCCAATTGATGAGGTCAAGATTGCTTTCGTGGCTGACTGTTGGAAAGGCTACCAGCTTTTCTAACAGTTGCAGAGTCCGTGTTGAGGATGTCATTTTAAAGCCTGACTGGTTGCTGCGTTAATCCACCGCAAGCTGCGTGATTTCGCGCCGGAATGGAAGCGCATCACCGATGTCCTCACCATCCAGCTCGCGCGCATACCGGTGTCCTGCATAGGTTGCCCAAGCAATAGGCCCAGGTGCATTGGCATCCCCAATCAGCTTGACTGATTTAATGCCTGCATCCGCCCATTCAGCCTCGCGCAGCTTTAGGTCGTTATAAACTGCGTTGTTCTCGATCCGTGATGACACGAGCAAAATGGCATCACACGCAAGCGGTCGCGTCATCTCGGTGAACATGCAATTGGTCACAACATGATCCTTCGCGATCTCTGTAACGCCACGGTTGAGTTCAATGGTCACACCCATTTTTGCCAAGCGGCGGTGAATCTCATGCTGTTCCAGTGTGTTGAGGGTCCATTCACTGACATACGCTGCCGGTGTGATCAGCGTGACGCTACAGCCCTTTTGAATCAGAAGTTCTGCCATGACGCCGCCCATATAGTAGTGGTCGTCGTCATAAATCACAACATGGCCGCTTGGGTTTACATTTCCCATCAAGTCATCTGGCGTGAAAATCGGCATCGCGTTATCTGTCAGGAACGGAACGACATGTTGGCGCGAAACACCGTCGCGTCGCCACTTTGCACCCGTTGCGACACAAATGTTTTCAAACCCGAACTCAAGAATACTATCCGCGTCGAGTTCGCTGTCAAAATAGCTTTCGACATTTGCTTTTTGACTCAGCTGGTATTCACGGTAATCCGCCACGCGCCCCCATGCGCTCAGACCAGGAAGATGGCGTTCGCGGGCCACGCGTCCGCCCAGAACCGTTCCCGCCTCGGCCAATGCCACGTCATAGCCGCGCTCGGCTGCGGCACGTGCCGCCTCAAGCCCAGCAGGACCCGCGCCAATCACAAGAACATTGGAGCTAGTGCCCTTAAGGTTCATCCGTTCGGGATGCCAGCCCTTGCGCCATTCTTCCATAAAAGTGGGGTTCTGTGTGCAGCGGCTGATCGACATTGTCATGTCGCCTGTGACGCAGATATTGCAGCCGATGCATTCGCGGATATCTTCGATTCGACCTTCTTCGATCTTTTTAGGTAGGAACGGATCGGCAATCGACGGGCGTGCGCAGCCTATGAAATCCAGCGTGCCAGATTTGATCATCTTGACCATGACATCGGGGCTGGTAAAGCGCCCAACGCCAACGATTGGCTTGTCAGTCAGCTCGTGGATGCCTTTGACGAGATGATGCTGCGCGGCCTCCTCTTTGAAGCGAGACGGGCCAGAACACTCTTCCCATGTGCCTTGCGCCAAATCCCATAGGTCAGGCAAGTTGCGGTTCATTTCCACCAACTCACGAACCTCGGCATTCGAGAAGCCAAGTTCTCCGATAGATTCATCCAATGAGACACGTAATGTGATGCCCATGGTATCACCCACCGCGTCGCGCATGTCCGCAATCACTTCGTTCACAAACCGCGCACGGTTTTCCAAACTGCCGCCGTATTCGTCCGTGCGGTGGTTAGTTGCGCGGCTCAGAAAGTGCTGGAAAATCCCGAACCCATGCGCCCCGTAGAGACAGATCAGATCAAAGCCAGCCTCTTTGGAACGCTTCGCCGCATTCACAAACCAACGCCGCAAGTCTTTGATATCGGTTTTGTCCAATGCGCGGGCCTGAACCGGATCATTGGTAAACGTGCGGATCGGCTGTGCGGAGACAGCCATCGGCACCTCTTTAGTGTAAAGGTTTGGACCATTTACACCTGAATAGGCCAACTGAATACCCGCTAACGCACCGTGCTCTTTCATTTTGTCCGACATCTTGTGCAACATGGGAATGTCTTTGTCTTCCCAAAGACGTAGCTCAATAAACGGTGTGATTTCAGAGGTGTGATGCATCTCGCACTGCTCGGTGAAAATAACACCCCAGCCGCCTTCGGCCTTGACCCCGCGCATTGCTGCGGCCGCAGACGGATCACGGTAACCGCCGCCATTACAATGCGGCACTTGATAGAACCGGTTTTTAGCCGTGACTGGCCCGATCTTCAAGGGTTCAAAAAGAATGTCGTACCGAGGATCACGCACGGGGAATACTCCTGTAAGGCAAAGGATGTTGAACCAGTGGTGACAGAATAATGGGTTAGGCTAAAGTCGCGGTTACGGAACCCAAGCTTAGGCTAGAGTTAAGCCACGTCGGTGATCGGCAACCCCGGAAAGCCCCAATTGGAAAGTGTCTGCGCCGTATGATCAATAAACGCGTTTACCGATAGAATGCTGCGGGCACCTTCAGGCACGATGAAGCCCAATCGCATCGGGCGATGTGTGCCTTCAAGAGGAATGAACCGCAATACTCTCCCATCCGGCGACATATCCGAATGCGGACGTATATTGGCAACGGAAAAGCCAAATCCATTCGCGACCAGAGACCGCATAACAGCCATATCGCGCGTCCGCTCAACAATATTGGGGGCAACACCTGCGCGTTCAAAAATACTCATAAAATAGGTGCGGCTCATTGGAAGGTCGAGCAACACCATCGGATATTCCGCTAGAGTTTCGACCGAAACCGTCTTACGGTCCGCGAGCGGGTGATCGGCGGCAACCACAGCATAAAGCGGCAAGGACCGCAGAGGAATGAACTCCAAATCTGGCGGCACCTCAAGATCGTAGGAGAGAGCGACATCAATATCTGCACGTCGCAGTTTTTCGATGAGAGTCTGCTGATCACACTCAATCTGCGACATGCGGACATCTGGATGCGTTTGTTGAAACTCGCAGCGAATAGCAGGCAAGAGAACCTGTGCGAATGTCAAAAGGCACCCGACGCTCAGCGGACCCTGCACAACACCAGATATCGCACCGGCAAGACGATTGAGGCTATCGGCCTCTGCCAAGACCTTGCGGGCTTGCTCCATAAATTGCCGACCTGGTTGCGTCAGGCTTAATCCATGGGCGTGTTTGCGAACAAACAACGGCAGACCAAATTCGTCTTCCAGCTGGGAAATCGCCGCTGAAATTGAGGGCGATGATACGTTGACTTGCGCACTCGCCTGCGCAATCGAGCCGTGCTCACCAACAGAGACGAAGTATTCCAATTGCCGAAGGGTAAAACGCAAAGCCATGCCCCTGTTATGCTGCGCCACACAAAAGTATCAAGCGCTGTTTTTAGGTCGCATACTTAATCCATGTAGTTTTGAGTGCCGTGTATTTATCGAAGCTATGCAGCGACAGGTCGCGTCCAAATCCAGACTGCTTCATGCCCCCGAACGGCGTCATAGCACTTAGTGCGTCAACGGTGTTTACCGATACAGTTCCCGCCATCAAGCTATCAGAAACGCGCAGTGCACGGCTTAAGTTATCTGTCCACACAGAAGCGGCCAGCCCGTAAATGCTGTCATTGGCCATGCGCACAGCATCGCCTTCGGTGTCGAACGGAATAACGGACAGCACGGGGCCAAAAATCTCGTCGCGGGCAAGAGCATCATCGTGGTTCACATCATCAAAGATTGTCGGTTGCACAAAACAGCCTTTGCCGTTGATCTGAACTTGCTCACCACCAGCCACAAGATTGGCGGTTTTTTTTCCGGCCTCGACAAAACGCATGATGCCATCGGTCTGTTTTTTATCGACGATAGCGCCCATTTTCGAGGCCGGATCAAGCGGATCACCCGGCTGCAAATCTTTTGCCCGCGCGATCAATTTTTCAACGAACTCATCCTTGATGGACCGCTCGACATAAAGCCGGGAATTGGCAGAGCAGACTTCGCCCTGATTAAAGAAAATTCCGAACGCCGCCATATCCGCCGCCGCATCAAGGTTTTCGCAGTCAGCAAACACAAGGTTCGGACTTTTGCCGCCTGTTTCGGGCCAGATTTGTTTGAGGTTCGATTGCCCTGAATACTCCATGAATTTCTTGCCGATCATGGTCGATCCTGTGAAGGCGAGGCAGTCCACATCCATGTGAAGCCCGAGCGCCTTACCCGCAGTATGGCCGAAGCCAGGCACGATATTGAACACCCCATCAGGCACCCCCGATTCGACGGCCAATTCAGCAAGGCGCAAAGCAGAAAGCGGGGATTGTTCCGCCGGTTTCAGGACAACCGAATTACCCGCAGCCAAAGCAGCAGCCGCTTTCCACGTCGCCATATCGAGCGGGAAGTTCCAAGGTGTCACTGCGCCAACAACCCCCAACGGAACACGGGCAACAATCGCCAAATTGCCAGGGGCAGTTGGCGCAACCTCGTCATATATTTTATCGATGGCTTCAGCGTACCATTGAAAGAAATGCGCTGATCCAGGCGCATCAATTGTCGCCGCGTCTGTGACTAGTTTACCCATATCAAGGCTATCAAGCAGCGCGAACTCTTCTAGATTTTCACGGATCAGATCGGCCAATTTTAACAGCACGGTTTTGCGGTGCGCAGGGTCGGTGCGCGACCAAATACCGGCCTCAAAAGCGGCTCGGGCCGACGATACCGCACGGTTCACATCCTCAACATCACATGCGGCGACGTCAGCCAAAACGTCATCCGTCGCTGGATTGATCGACTGGAACGTCTCACCCGAAGCGGCATCAACGAATTTTCCGTTGATAAAGGCTTGGTGGCGCAATGTTAGGCCAGAGGCCCGCTTGGTCCAGTCGGCTTTGGTGTAATCCAGCATTTCAGTATTCCTTGATCATTCGTTGCCCGGCACGCCGTAAGATGGCGCTTGTCTCGGGTCGATTGCGCGCTGCACATAGGCGTCCAGCTGGGGCTTGTAGATGTCCCACAGGTTGGAAATTGCACTAATCGGGCAGTCGTCAGTCCAATCGCAGCGCAGATCTGCGACGGGCCATGCGACCTTGTCGACCAAAAGCATCCCCGCAGAATGCAGTGGACCCGCCTCGCCACCCGCGGCTAGACCTGCCTGCATCGCTGCAATCAAGCGGCCGCCGAGGTGGCCGGAGCTCGCAAGAAAGCCGTCAACAACCGCTTGCGGCACGCCGTCGCTGGCCAACATGTTGCCGCCTGATGCAACGTCTTTCCCTTGCGCCTGTGTCCAAATGCCGAGCGAGTTCGGACCAGAGTGGATTGCAGTGGCACCATGTTTATCAATCGCCAAAACCTGACGGTATTCGATGAATTTGCCGCGTTCACGAACACGCTCAATCGCTTCAGCAGCGCCCATCCCGTTTTGCATCAAATCGAGGGCGAGAGGTCCAAGTGTGGGGTCAGTCACGTTTTGAGACGCAACAGCACCGACTCCCGCACGCGCATAGGCGCAACGCGCCGCAACGGCGGGGGATGAAGACGATATGGCAAGACCAAACATGCCAGTGTCAGCGCAGCGGGCGATCAATGAAAATGTCATTCTGGAATCACCGCAGTGCCGTCAATTTCTACCAACCAGTCAGGTCGGGCTAACGCCTGAACGACCAAGCCTGTTGAAACAGGATGCACGCCTTTAATGTATTCGCCCATCGTCCGGTAAACCGCTTCACGGTGACGAACGTCAGTAATGTAGACGACAACTTTAACAAGGTGCTCCATCGTGCCACCCGCTTCCTCGATCAGTTGCTGGATGTTCTGCATGACCTTGTGGGTTTGTTCGACCGGATCATGGCTGGCGATGTTTTTGAAATCGTCAAGGTTTTGCGGACATTGCCCGCGCAGCCAAACAGTTTTACCTCCCTGCGTGACAACCGCTTGGCAAAGATCGTTATCAAGGCGTTGTTCGGGATAAGTGTCCGCAGTGTTAAACTTGCGGATGCGTGTATGCACCATGGGATGTCCTTATTTGTGTCTGAGGAGATTATTCTGCAGCAGCCTGCACAATGGCAGCCTCGCCTTGATAATCAGAATATGCACGCTGGATAGCAATCTGGTCGGCAACGAATTTGGCATCATGCCAGACGCCCCACAAGAACGTCGAGCCTCGGCGCGATTGCCACGGCAATCCGAGAAAATAGATGCCGGGCACTTTTGAGACACCTCGTTGGTGGATCGGGGCACCTTTCGCATCGAAGGCATCAGCCTTCAGCCAGCTAAAGTCCTGCTTGAAACCCGTCGCCCAAATGATTGTCGTGATACCTTCTTTGGCAAAGTCCAAGTTGTGGATAGGATCGGTCATGCAAGCAGGGTCTGGCCAAACCTGACGCGCCTCGGGTTCGAACGGCAAATCGAGACCCATCGCCGTCGCGTATGCGTCAGCTGCATCAAGCATTTCCATGTAGTTCGCATCACCAGCCGCGACGTTTTTGCCCAAATCGTCCGCAAAGGAGAGGCGACCATCGGAAAACTTTTCTGTGCGCCCAAGTAGGACTACGCCTTCACTGGCAAGGCGGCGAAAATCCATCGTGCGACCACCGTAAGCGCCACTCACTGAAATCGTGACATGTTCAGTGCCTGGCTTTTGCGCGGCCAAGTCCCACAACCCCAGAACGCCAAGCCACCATACAAAATCACGGCCGCGATACCTACGCGGCGGGCGGTCATGTGGGCCAACGGACAAGAACACTTTGCGCCCGGCGCGATTTAATTCATCGGCAATCTGTGCACCGGACGATCCCGCACCAACAACCATCACAGCACCCTCGGCAAGTTGATCAGGGTTGCGATATTGGGCGGAATGCATTTGCACGACGTGCGCATCCTGTGGAACAATTGGCGGGATGACGGGGTGCTGAAAAGCGCCTGTTGCGGCAACGATCCGCATGGCTTCTATCATGCCGTCTGATGTTTCAACACGAAAGCCCGCCCGATTTTTGAGAGGCGCTGCTGCCAATACCTCGACACCGGTGCGCACAGGGGCATTCACCATATCTGCATATTCTTCGATGTAGTCTGCGACGCGATCTTTGCTGACAAACTCGTCGGGCGCGTTGCCCTTAAACTCCAGATTGGGGAAGCGGTCGTGCCAAACGGGGCCATTCGTAACGAGAGCATCCCAGCGCGATGTCCGCCAAGCTTCGGCGATACGGTTTTTTTCCAACACGAGATACGGCACCCCCTGTTTGCCCAAATGTTCGCATAGCGCGATGCCAGCTTGGCCCGCCCCCACGACAAGTGTGTCTATCTTTTCAACTGACATCCGAGGCCCTCCAAAGCGGCGCAAAGGACAGTAAACACTGCCTGCTTGAGTGCAAAGTCGCGGTTTATGCTTGGCGTGAAAAGAATAGTCTACATTAGCCTTGATTAGGGTGGGGCTAAGATTTTTTGATTGAGCAAAGGATTTCCCTAAGCTGCCCTTCGCCAAATACGAGTTTTTGATAAGCGACACTCCCCCTACAGTCCCCTCAGCTAAAAGAAGTCAGTGGTCATCAATTCATCCACTCTGAACGCAGGGAATTGAGTTGCTAGCGCTGGGTCTTCGCAATTCAGGGGAGCCGCCGATGCTTGATTACGGTGAAATTGCCGTCGATGTACGCAGTGCTGTAAAGCGCTATGGCGACTTCACCGCACTACAAAAGATCTCGCTCAGCATTCAGGACAATGAATTCTTCACGCTCCTAGGGCCCTCTGGCTGCGGTAAAACTACGCTGTTGCGGATGATTGCTGGCTTTGAGGATGTGACTGAAGGCGGGATCATGTTGTTCGGGGACAAGATCGAAACTTTGCCACCGCACAAACGCCCAGTGAATACGGTCTTTCAAAACTATGCGCTGTTTCCGCATATGTCGGTTCTGGATAATGTCGGCTTTGGCCTCGAAATGCTCGGAAAATCGGTGCCTGAGGCCAGAAAACGTGCCGCTGAGATGCTTGAGTTGGTGCAGCTGTCCCAATTCGCGCAACGAAAGCCTGCGCAGCTTTCTGGCGGACAGCAGCAACGTGTTGCTTTGGCGCGTGCGCTTGCCCCCTCACCAAAGGTATTGCTTTTGGACGAGCCGTTATCTGCCCTTGATATGAAGTTGCGCAAAGCAATGCAGATCGAACTCAAACATATTCAACGAGAAACGGGCATTACATTTATCTTCGTAACACATGATCAGGAAGAAGCCCTGACCATGTCTGACAGGATCGCCGTCATGTCAGCGGGCGAGTTACAACAACTTGGCGCACCACGAGAAATCTATGAACATCCGCGCAATATGTTCGTAGCAGACTTTATTGGCGATACGAATCTGCTCGAGGTCTCCGTTGATAAAATTGTTGATGGACGCGCATATTGCCAACTTGGCGGAAACCACACGTTGACCTGCAATGCGGTGGACGATGTTGGTGTTGGTGCCAAAGTTCATCTTTCCGTCCGGCCAGAGCGTCTTGTTTTATCCGAACAGGCAACACAGGCCGAAAGCCTCAAGGGAACTGTCGTTGAAAACATCTTTATAGGGACCGATATTACCACGATCGTGAACCTTGATGACGGGCCTCAGTTCACGGTCAGGACCTCAAACTCTGACCGAGGCACCAAGCGACTGATCGAGCCGGGAAGCCCCGCGTTCGTCAACATGGAGACAGGTGCCGCGCGCCTGTTGGTTGACTAATGGCGGGCGGTGCAGAATCCGGCGGCTCGGTCGCAGCAAACACCTATGCAAAGGCGCGTCATTGGCTTCTCATGCCGTCTTGGTTCGTGCTGGGCTTTTTTGTGTTTGCGCCCGTCTGTGTCATGTTGGTCTATTCATTCTTAACCAAAGAATTTCGCGGTGGCGTGATCTGGGAGTTTTCGCTCGCGGCCTATGACCAGTTCTTTTTCGACCGCGGTCTTTTCGGAGACGCGGAACCAACCCTGCAATGGACATACATTAGCGTTTTCTGGCGCTCAATCTGGCAGGCTGGGCTTGCGACAATCTTGTCGCTTTTGATCGGCTTTCCAACCGCTTATTTTATCGCTACGCGGCCTGAAGGCTCGCGCGCGTTTTGGGTATTCCTCGTCACTATCCCTTATTGGGTAAACCTGCTGATCCGCACAGTTTCGATGAAATTTCTGCTGCGCGACGAAGGCCCTTTGAATGAACTCCTCATCAGCACTGGACTAATTAGCGATCCTTTGCACATCATTAACACTAACCTCGCTGTTCAACTTGGACTGTTTTACAGCTACCTTCCCTTTATGGTGCTGCCGATCTACGCGTCAATTGAGCGTTACAACTTCACGATGTCCGAAGCAGCCGCTGATCTTTACGCCACCAAATTGACGACCTTACGGCGCATCATATTGCCCGCTGTGAAGCCCGGTGTCATTGCGGGCTGTATCCTTGTGTTCGTCCCAAGCCTCGGCGCGTTTCTTGCGCCTGATCTTTTAGGTGGGGCAAAGAACTTCATGATCGGATCACTGATCGAAGAGCAATTCAAAGGGAACGCAGGCAACTGGCCGTTTGGCGCTGCCGCCTCGATGGTATTGTTGACGATGGTGATGGTGATCCTATTGATTTTTGCGCGCCAGCAACGCCGTGCGGAGGCCCAATCATGAGCGCGACTACTGACGTCAAAACGTATACCGGCTTTCGGTTCATGACCATTCTATGCTTGGTGATCCTCTATGCCCCGCTGGCTGTGGTGACTGTCTATTCCTTCAACGCGTCAAGCTCGATCACGGTTTGGGAGGGCATGTCACTCCGTTGGTATATTGATGTATTCGTTGGCCCCGAAAGCGCTAAGTTTAAACAAGCCGCTTTCAATTCTTTCTCTATTGCAATCATCGCAGCATCTTTGGCGACTGCGATCGCCACCGCTGCCGCGACGGCTATTATGCGCGGGGGAAGTTACAAATTGCGGGCCCCATCAATTGGCCTAATAACGCTGCCAATTATGGTACCCGAGATCGTGCTCGCGGTATCCACCCTTATTTTCTTTAATTCAATCGGCTTCACGCGCGGGTATTTGACCATCCTTGCAGCGCATACTGCGTTTTGCATCCCCTTTGCATATCTTCCCATTCAGGCGCGGATGCAGGGCATCGAAGATACCTATGAGCACGCAGCGATGGATCTTTACGCGACCAAAGCCAAGGCGTTCCGGCGTATCCTTCTGCCGTTGATGATGCCCGGTATCATCTCTGGATTTCTACTGGCGTTCATCGTCAGTCTTGACGACTTCATCATCACGAATTTCGTAAAAGGAGCGGGCATCGAAACCCTTCCTACCGCGATATTTGGCTCGGTGAAACAAGGGCTCAAGCCCAACATCATGGCGATTTCTACGATGCTTCTTGGCCTCTCAATCGTGATGGTAACGATTTCTCACTTTGTATCGAAGTGGGACAATACGAAATGACAATAGGGAGCTAAAAATATGAAACTGCTTACAACATCCGCCATGGCCTTGGCGCTTCTGGCAAATACAGCTACTGCTGACGGCGAGCTCGTGGTTTATCACTGGTTTGAGTATATGCCTGCTGAACTGCTGGAAAAGTTCGAGACTGAAACTGGCATCAACGTCACGATGGATACTTACGATTCCAATGAGGCAATGCTGGCGTCCCTTAAAGCAGGCGGCATGGGCACCTATGACGTCGCCGTTCCCGGCGATTATATGGTTAAGATCATGGCTGGCGAAGGCTTGCTCGATACCATCGCAGACGGTGAGTTGGCGAACAAAGGAAATATCGCGCCTGAATGGGCTGATCCTTCTTTTGATCCGGGTCGCGCGCATTCAATTCCATACCAGTGGGGATCGACAGCATTTGCAGTTGATACCGCCACATATACTGGCGACATCAACACAACCGATTTGCTGTTTAACCCACCTGCGGAACTGTCTGGCAAGATCAACATGCTCGACAGCCAAGGCGAAGTGATGGCACTCGCGTCTTTGCACATGGGTATTCCGCAATGTTCTTCGGACCGCGACCAACTCCAAGCCCTCAATGATATGCTTCAGGCAGCCAAAACACATTGGGCGTCTTTCAACTCTGACACGTCCCGCGAAGTGTTGGTGTCCGGCGATGTCACCGTTGGCATGATCTATGACGGCTTTGCCGCCAAGGCCCGCGCAGAACGCGACACCATCAAATACGCCTTCCCGATGCAGGGTTACGTCGTGTGGATGGACAACGTTGTTCTACTGAAAGACGCGCCAAACCGCGCCAACGCCCTCATCTTCATGGACTTTTTGCTTCAGCCAGAAAATATCGCAGCGGTATCGAACTACGCCCGTTATGGTTTGGGTGTGACGAGAGCCACTGAATTCCTTGACCCAGAGCTTGCGACAGCACCAGAGGCGAACCCACCAGCAACCGCTGGTAAGGGCGCGTTCATTGAGGTTTGCGATCAAGAAACTCAAGCCGTCTACGACCAAATCTGGACGAACTTGAAAAACTAAGCCAACTTAGGCTTCAGTGGCGGCGGTCCCTTTCTCGGGGTCGCCGCTTTTCCTTCGACGGAGGATAATTAGGATTGACCTTTTCCAAACGATACAAACAGCGGAATTCGAAAACCGCGTTGTTTATCGCGCCGCTTAGTGGCGCATTATGAACGTCGTTGAGGCCACGATTGCAGACCTTCGCAGCGCCCTTGAGAACGGTGAGATCACCAGCGCCGGTCTCGTGAGTGCATACCTGGACCGTATTGAAAAATATGACCGCAGCGGCCCCTGTCTGAATGCCGTACCCGTGTTAAACCCTGAAGCAATGACCGAGGCCAAGGAGTCTGACGTGCGCAGGAAACGCGGCAAAATCCGTGGGCTGCTCGATGGCATCCCCTACACCGCCAAGAACAGTTATAAGGTAAAAGGGCTGACGGTCGCCGCCGGTTCGCCTGCTTTTGCGAACCTGATCTCAACCGATGACGCATTTGCGATTGCACAATTGCGCAAGGCTGGCGCGATCATGTTGGGGCTTACCAATATGCCCCCCATGGCAAATGGCGGCATGCAACGCGGTCTCTATGGACGTGCGGAATCGCCGTATAACGCCGACTATCTGACAGCCGCCTTCGCCTCGGGGTCGTCGAACGGGTCTGGCACCGCAACGGCCGCCAGCTTTGCCGCCTTCGGTTTGGGAGAGGAAACGTGGTCAAGTGGTCGTGCGCCCGCGTCCAACAACGCACTGTGCGCCTATACCCCCAGCCGTGGGGTGATTTCTGTGCGCGGCAACTGGCCGCTGGTCCCCACCATGGATGTTGTCGTGCCGCAGACGCGCTGCATGGCAGACATGTTGGAAGTCTTGGATATTGTGGTCAAAGATGACCCTGATCCACGTGGCGATTTTTGGCGCTCCCAGCCGTGGGTGACCCTGCCGTGCGCGTCGCAAGTCCGCCCTGCGTCATACCGCGCCTTGGCTGACACCTCCCTGCGCGGCAAACGGTTCGGCGTGCCCGCAATGTATATCAACAAAGACGCAGATGCAGGCACCTCCAAGGCCACTGGAATTGGAGGTCCGACGGGCCAAAAAATTGAAACGCGCGCATCCATCATAACGCTGTGGAATGTGGCTCGTCAGGCTCTTGAAAAGGCGGGGGCCGAGGTCGTCACAGTCGAGTTTCCAGTGGTTTCCAACTATGAGGGCGACCGGAAAAATGCGCCAACTATCGGGACGCGTGGCATCCTCCCCAAAGACTACCTCCGTCACGAAATCACCGATCTTTCGGTCTGGGCTTGGGACGATTTCCTGAAAACCAACGGCGATTCGAACTTGCCATGTTTGGCCGAAGTTGACGGGACCAAAATCTTTCCGTCGCCAGATGGGAGCTTACCCGATCGTTATACGGGTTTTGAGGATGATATCGCAGACTACCCCGCACTTGCCCGTGCCAACCCACGCGATAGCTTTTTAGACATCCCGACACTGGCAAGCGGCTTGCGCGGGCTCGAAGAATCGCGGCGCATCGACCTTGAGAATTGGATGGATGATCTCGGCCTTGATGCGGTCATTTTCCCCGCTGTTGCGGACGTCGCGCCTGCTGACGCAGATATCAACCCCGTCTCTGCCGACCTTGCGTGGCGCAACGGTGTATGGGTCGCAAATGGCAACCTCGCGATCCGCCATCTAGGCATTCCAACCGTCACCGTCCCAATGGGGCTGATGCACGACATCCACATGCCAGTCGGGCTCACCTTTGCTGGGCGCGCGTATTCTGACAGCGCCCTGTTAGCACTGGCCTGCGCATTTGAAGCAACAGGCCCCTACCGAACCCAACCCCCGAGGACATCATGCGCATAGCAATCTATCAAATGAACTCCGTTGACCGCAGCATTGCGGAAAACACAGCATTGTTCGACCAGATCTGCGCCAATGCAAAGGCGGGCGGAGCGGATCTGATTATCTTCCCGGAAATGGCCCTCACTGGATATAACATTGGCGCAGACCGAATTAAGCAACTGGCACAGTCACGAAATGGCGCAATGGTGCAAGGCTTGAAAATTATGGCAGCACGTCATGACATCGGCGTGCTTTGCGGTTTTCCTGAAGCGGACGGCGAGCAGGTGTTCAACGCTGCCGCCTTCATCGACGCCACAGGCGCCGTGCTTTCGATTTGCCGCAAAGCGCATCTGTTCGGCGACGTGGATCGCGCGGCGTTTAGTGCGGCTGACACCCTTTGCCCACTGGTGCAGTTTGGCGATTGGTCCTTCGGGCTTGCCATTTGCTATGATGTCGAGTTTCCCGAATTGGTCCGTGCCTATGCACTGGCGGGTGCGGACGCTGTTCTAGTCCCCACTGCGAATATGCTGCCCTACATCGGGGTCGCGACACGGGTCGTGCCTGCCCGCGCCGAGGAAAACGAAATCTATGTCGCTTATGCCAACCGCGTTGGTGTCGAGGGCACGTTTGAATACTGCGGGCTTTCCTGCATCGCGGGGCCAAACGGGATCGATTTGGCGCGCGCTGGGGGCAACGAGGAGTTGATCTTCGCGGATATTTCCAAGGAGCACCTTTCGCAGGTGCGCAAATCACTCTCCCACCTCAATGATCGGCGCGAGGATTTGTATCCTTGAGAGCGCGTTGCCGACGGTGAACAATACGAAGCGCCTGCCGCCAAGCCAACGAAGCACCAAAACTTTGGGCGCATAACGACAGCAAGACTAATTGGAAGCGGCCCTTGAGAGGTCACTTATGAACGGCAGCTTCGTCCGCACTTCGGCCATAAACAATAGTCCGAGTGAACGTCCACTTCATTTAGTCCGTGTCCAGGCTTGCGTCTTTTTGAATGTTGAACAGTGTGTTAGAATTAAACTCTTAAGACTACCGTGTCCAACACAGCGTTTCCGCCCTACCCTCAAAAAGACACCAAAAACACACTCGCACGCACACCAAAAATATTGCCACGCAAGCCATTGATAATAAATGTCTAAATTACACCACCTCCATTGAAAATCCTCGTGTCGGTGGTTCGATTCCGCCCCTGGGCACCATTTTTACCAACAAAAACAATGACTTAGCCGAGCGCAATGCGCGCTTAAGTTGTGTAATTCAAAAACACACCTTAAACACACTTTTTGCCGTGTTGCTGACTATTTTTACTCTGGATTCGCTGTGTTGAACACAGTGTAGGCTGATGCTGTGTTGCGAACACTGTGTTGGCAGAGTTTTGGGCGAACATGGTTCGGGACACAGAGAAACAATTCATAGGCAACGACTGGGCCGCAGCGTCATAACCGTATTTCTACGATTTGACGCAATCATCACATCTCAATATGATATGTGTGTACTCATAATTGGTAATGACTTTGGCGTGTTTTAAATTCTTTTTTGATGTGCCAACAAAATTTGGAACTATAGAACCATGATAATTGACCAGATAGTCTCCCTACGCGTGATGCTTGACGAGATGGAACAAGATATTGGTCTCGACAAACTCTCTCCTCCCGAAAAAAGCATATACCTTGCTGCTCAAGCCGCAAAATCCAAAGACGGCCTTGTTCAAACGAGAGATATTTTAGAGCATCAGCTAACGCGGCAAATATCGCGCCCAACATTTTTCAGATGCCTAAAAGCCATTTTAGATCATGGATTACTCAAACATTCAGACCGCAAGAAGAGAGGCGAGTTTAAAGTCCTGTAAAGTACCGCGCCTGCCATCGACTGCTTATGAAGACTTTGCGCCATGCTGACGTATTGCTTTGTTGAACGCTATTAACAACATCAGCAAGAAGAACAATCCAGACACGTCTCCGATGAAGAACCCAAGCATAAGGGTGATCCATGTTGCGTCCAATTGGGATCCGTACCAGATAGCGTGACCTTAGCCATTGCCAATTGAAGCGACCGCCCCTGCAATAATGATTAGCAGCCAATGGGAGCGAAGTTGGCTATCGCTGTGACTAGACCAGGTGCGAAACACCAAGCAAACCGCCAGAAAGCTTGCGCAAATAGATATGAGAGCTGAATAAATGCCCTGCTCACTCTCAAGAAACACCCTCAGATACCCCCAAGTCACAAGATGTCCTGGAAGCAGATAAAGTATTGCTCGCCATCCATAGAGATAGACAGCAAGAACACGCACCCCGTGAGGCAAAAACAACAAACTAATGCTCATGGGCAACCAGTCAAAAAACTGCGCCTGTATTGGCATCAAAGCTCCAAAAGTCACAACAAACAGAATAACATAAGCAATAGTAACAATAATTGTGGCTTGAGCTTCGGCGATAAAAGTCAGTCGAGACATATAGCCTATCCTCAAGAAATTCATGTGTGTCCCACACCAACACAGCTATCCTAGCCTAGGCTTGATTGAGCAAGGGACAGATCAACAGCCCGCTTATGTCCAGTTTAGCGTTGACCCTTTGAGGGCGCTGGTTTTTTTAGCCTTAGCGCACACCCACGTCCACTTTACCGATTTGGAGCTCTTCGCATAACGCCAAGAGGCTTAATTTTAGCGACCACAGGGTTTTTGCCTTCATAGGCTCAAACAACGCGCTCGACTGCATCAGCTTGCTTTGGGGCTGAGCTGATGTGAGTAAAGCTACCGTGATCAGTATTTATAGTGATTTCAAATCTCGGATAGCGGCGAGTTAACGTCATCATAATTTCCTGTTGGTTCATTTTATTATTTTGAAGTGCAATAAAATAACAATAGCTTGAAGATGCGAGTTTTAATCCGAGACTAAATTGCACGATCGAAGCTTTCTCACACCCTCAAACACACACTTTCGTAGACTTGTTGGTGCGCCCTGCCGTAGTGTTGTGGTGAGGAGCATGACATGCGGCAGCTGCGTGATGATACACATCTGATACTGGACGGCGAGGTGCGGGTGTATCGGCGTGAGCGCAGCAAGCGCTGGCAGGCAGCCTTTGTAATTGATGGGCACACCATCCGCATCAGCACGGGCAAGCGTGACTTAGCTGAGGCCAAGGAATATGCCCGCGACACGTTTTTGGAATACAAGTTCCGCCACAAAAACGATCTGCCTGTTGTGACCAAGAAGTTCTCTGATGTTGCTAAGCTGGCCATTGCCGACATGCGCAAGCAATTGGATGCGAGTTTAGGGCGTAAAGTGTTTGCTGATTACATCGTGTGTGTTGAGCGCTACCTCATCCCCTTCTTCGGTGCACAGTATGTGACCACCATTGATTATGAGAAGGTGCAACAGTTCTACGAGTGGCGGCGTGCTAAGATGGGGCGTGAGCCTAAGGCCTCAACGCTGAATACCCATAACTCAGCCATGAACCGTGTGTTTGAAGAAGCGGTCGCGCGGGGCTTTATCGCGCATAAGAATGTGCCACTGCTGGTAAACCGCGGCGAGAAGAGCGAACGACGTCCAGACTTTACCCGCGAAGAATACGCCACGCTCATCCCCAAGCTGCCCAGCTGGATCGATGCAGGCAAGGCAGGCAAACCCACAGACATGCGCCACCTTATGCGGGACTATGTGTTGATAATGGCCAATACAGGCATGCGGCACGGCACAGAGGCGCTGAACCTACGCTGGAAGCATGTGACGCTGTTTGAGGAAAAGGATCTGCAGTATTTGGAGATGAGCGTGACGGGTAAGACTGGTCGCAGGGACATCATCTGCCGCAGTGGCACGATTAACTATCTTAAGCGCATACACGAACGCAGTGAAGACATAAGCCACATCCCCTTTGAAGACCTGCTCAAGCAGCGTGTCGATCTGCCCGTGTTCAGATTGCCCGATGGAACCGTATCCAAAAACATCCACCAGACGTTCCGTAAGTTCCTTACGGATACAGGGCTGATTACATGCCCGCGTACAGGGCAGAACAGAACGCTCTACAGTCTACGCCACACCTATGCGACCTTTGCCCTACTCAACGACGGGATGGATATCCACGCACTCGCTGTGCAGATGGGCACATCAATCGGCATGATTGAGCGGCACTACAGTCATCTGACGCCACGGCTCAAGAAGGACATGCTGACTGGTAAGCGGTATGAGTTGTCGCGGGATGAGTTTGAAGATCGCTAAAGTGAGTACGACTGATAAGCATCAACGCAAATGGCGGAAAGGAGCCGTTCGCTGCGCGTTGCACCGATGGCTGCTAAGCGGGACAAAGCGCTCTTTCGCTGCAGGTACGCCAATGGCCGTTTTCGGAATAACACCTTCGGCGAACAGGCCACAGCTGTCGTATCTGTAGTCCACAAAAAAACGATGGCTCCCTTGCATGATTACAAGTTTGTCTTTTCCGGCCGTTCGGTGCGCAAAAGCTGGCTTTCGCCGTTGGCACCGCTCATGCCGCCGGGTCATGAAATGAAACATAAACCTGCCGCCGACCACGCAAACTCCCGCTTGCTCTGAACCACCGGACCCGTTCACGCAACCATTTTTGCGGAATTGTCTACGGGCCCCTTTGATCGCTTAAAGAACACGTAATACAGCACCGGTGCGGCAACCATCGTCAGCAGGGATGCGAAGGCTAGTCCGCCCATAATGGTTGCGGCCATGGACTGGAAAAAAGCATCCCAAAGAAGCGGCAACATGCCGAGGATCGTCGTTGCCGCCGCAAGAAACACCGGCCGCAAGCGCGATGTCGAAGCGGTTACAATGGCGTCTTCCAGTGGCATGTCGGGGTCGGCCTTTCGTGTGAGGTCGATCTCTTCGACCAGCACGATCCCATTTTTGATCAACATGCCGGACAGCGACAAGAGGCCAAGAAGCGCGGTGAAGGTGAATGGCAAACCAGTGCCCAACAGTGCAAGGCTAACCCCGTTGACCGACATTGGCACCAATAGCCAGATGATAAGCGGCTGACGCAGAGCGTTGAACAGAAGAACGGTGATGAGCACCATAATGATAATGCTCATCGGGAGCTGGGAGCCGAGAGAGGCCTGCGCATCAGTTGAGCTTTCGTATTCGCCCCCCCATTCCATCGTATACCCATCCGGAATGGACATATCTTCAATGGTGGCGCGCACTTCGGCCAGAACTCCGGCTGCCGTCAGGTTGCGGGGGATATCGGCACCAACAGTGATGACATTCGCGCGGTCACGGCGAAATACCAACGTATCCTGCGGCTCGAACCTGAACCCGTCGATCGCCTGCGCCATCGGCACCAAAGTATCGTTGCTTTCGGAATAGATGACGTGGTCCATCAGCGACAGGCCCGCATCCGGCGCGGTGCGCAGAATGATCGGGATTTGGCGGTCGCCCTCACGAAACACGCCAGCCGCGGTGCCTTCGGTGGCGAACTGCAAGATGCTGGTGATGTCGGAGCGTGAAATGCCGGACTCCTGAGCACGGTCTCCGGCATAGATCGGGCGCAGCACCAGTTCTTTTTCACGCCAGTCATAACGGGGGGATATAATGTTGGGGGACGCGGCACTCAGCCGCTCAACGGCTTCGTCCGCCAGATCACGCAGGACCGCCGGATCAGCGCCGGAAAACCGCACTTCGATCGGGGCACCGCCACCGGGGCCGAATGCCAGACGTTTGACGCGGAATTCACCCTGCGGAACTGCTTCCACTGCAAAGGCCTCCAGCTCGTCCATTTCGGACTGGATCACGTCCAGCGTGGTGACGCGGACGATCAGGTGGCCATAGCTGGGGTTGGGGTCTTCGCTGTCGTAAGTCAGCATGAAACGCGACGCGCCCATACCGGAATAGGACGTCACGGCGATCACGTCGTCGCGTTCAACCAGCCAATTCTCCAGCGTTTGCATGTCGCTGGACGTCTGATCGATGCCGGCGCCTTGGGGCAGTTTATAGTTCACGAAATAGAGCGGCGTGTTGCTGTCAGGAAAGAACTGCTGCTTGATTTGGCCAAACATGGCATAACAAACCACCGTCGTGCCGATAAGTCCGACAAGAACCAGCCAGCGCAGTTTGAGGCTGGCACGCAGCAGACTGGCATAGCCGCGGAAGATGGCACCATCGTAGCCGCCGCTCGCGCCCTTTTCACCTTGGCGGAAAAAGTAGTGGCCCAGCAGCGGGGTAACGGTGATTGCCAGAACCCACGACGACATCAGCGAAATGGCAATGACGGCAAATAAAGAGAACAGGAATTCGCCCGTCGCATCGGGACTCAGGCCGATCCCGGCAAAGGCCATGATGCCGATGACCGTGGCCCCGAGAAGTGGGATTTGCGTCTTGCTGGCTGCCTCGGTCGAGGCTTCACGGGATGTCTGGCCGCGCTGCATATTGATCTGCATGCCTTCTGCGACGACGATGGCGTTATCCACCAGCATCCCCATCGCGATGATCAACGCGCCAAGCGAGATGCGTTCCATTTCAATGGAGCCAAGCGCCATGAAGAACAAAGTGCCGACGACGGTGAGTAATAGTGTTACCCCGACAACCACAGCCGCCCGCCAACCCATGAAAACGGCGAGCACGATGATCACGATGGCTACCGACATGGCGAGGTTCACAAGAAAGGAGTTCGAGGCTTCCTCGACGACGACGTGTTGTTGGTAGATGGGTTCGATCGTAATACCGACGGGGATGGATTGTTTTAGCAGTTCCAGTCTTGCGTCGACGGCATGGCCAACTTCGACGATGTTTTCTGTCGAAAGGCCCGCAACGCCAAGACTGAACGCTTCAACTCCATTGTGGCGGAGAATCAGATCGGGGTTGTCTTCGCGTCCACGGTAAACATCTGCGAAATCTGACAGGTTCACGATCTGCCCGCCAACACCAACGGAAAGCGCCGCAATGGCTGAAACACTGTCAGACCCGTCAGGGCGTTGAATAAGTGTGCGGCCTTCGGCGTCCTGAATAGACCCGCCTTCGACAATTTCATCGGCGTTGGCCAGCGCGGCCTGCATCATGGCAGGCGGAATGCCTAGCGATGTGGACAGCGCCAGATCGGGCTCAACATAGATGCGTTCGTTTGGTGCGCCGGAAATCACCGCATCGGCGACGCCCTCAACCGAGAGCACCTCTCGCCGTAAGAAATCAGCCAGATTATTGATTTCACGATCACTGAAGCCGGGCGCGGTGATCGCATAGTAGAGTCCATAAACATCGCCGAAACTGTCATTGACATAGGGCGCGGTTGCCCCGCTTGGTAACGCGGCCTCACTGACCCGATTGCGAAGTTTTGTCCAAATACTTGGCAGCTCGCTGCCGTCGTAATGATCTTCCATCTCCACGGTGATCCACGACAGCGCCGGTTGGTTCATGGTTTCGATCAGCTTGACCTCACCCATCTTTTGAATGGCTGATTCAATAGGCTCGGACACTTCCGTCGCGACTTCTTCTGCAGAGGCGCCGGGATATTGTGTGACAACAATAGCCACTTTGATCGTAAACGCAGGGTCTTCGAGCCGCCCGAGCGATGAGAACCCCCAGATGCCACCCAACAGACACATCAGGATTACGATCCAAGTGTAGATCGGATTAACAATAGAGAAACGAGCAACATCCATGATCGGCCCTTAGCCCCCGAAACCGGTGAAACGGCGTACGTCTTGGCCATCGACAAGTGTAGATGCGCCAACGGCGACAATCTCTTGCCCGACCTCTAGTCCGGACAGGATTTCGACCTCACCACTCTCGGTGGCAGCAATCTCAACGGGCGTATGTGTGACTGTGCCCTCGATGCCGCCCGTCGGAATGAACACCATAACGCTGGTGCTACCGTCATTGCCGATGACAATCGCGGACGCCGGAACGAGTATCGGGGCATCGTCGGCGAACAAGCTAGCCGTGACCTTGACTGACGATCCGGGCCAGACGGTCAAATCATTCTTTGGCGCCATGCCAAGCGTGATTGAATAGGTTTGGCCGACCGCAGCCGTTTCTGCGTTCACTTCCTTTACCGCGAGGGGGTACCGGTTCGGATTACCCGTAAACTCGGCGTAAATCTCGATGTTTGGGTCGCGGCCCGCTTGTTGAAACAAGGTCTCGGGCACTTCGATTTCGATCCGCAGATCGGACATGTCATGCAACCGCACAACCGGCATTCCGGCGCTCGTGGTTGAAAAATTCGGCACCAGACGTGAAGCGACCAGTGCCTCGAAAGGCGCGTGCAAGGTGGCTTGTTCCAGCGCGCGTTCAGCATTGCGCATCGCAACGCTGGCTAGTTCGACTTGCGTTTCGGCGTCCTGAACTGCGGTCTGGCTCACGGCGCTGCCTTCCAGTTGGCGATACCGGTCCAATGTGCGATTGGCCTGATCGCTATTAAGGCGGGCCTCTTCCAGGGCCAGCTCGAACGGGACAAGATCAAGGCTGGCAACCAAACCGCCTTTGGGCACATCAGCGCCTTCATCCACCGGGAAATCAATGATTTGCCCCGAAACCTGAAAGGCCAAATCCACGGTTTCCCGTGCGACGACATGGCCGAAGAAAGTACGGCTGAGACCAGACCCCGAGGCTTCAACGGTTTCAATTTTCACAATGGATGTCTGCGCTTCGCTTTGATGTGGCAACGCCAAGACAAAAGCGGTCGCAATACCTTGCACCACCAGCTTCAACCGTTTCATTTTGACCCTTTCATACCGCAACAGATGACTGGGCTTGGTTCCCGAGTTCAAAAACTAAACTAATCAGTTCAATCCAGCTCAGCAACCATGGATTTGGGCTTTGGGGATAAAGCCGTGTCATTTAGGCCATATGCCTTTTGATCCGCGTGGCTCGGCGACTTCTTTGGTTCTGTTTCGGGTGCAACGCGTTGGGACAACCGTCTGATCACAATTCTATCAAAACAGTCGTTTGTCCTTGAGGCAGCATCGGTCAAAATGGGCTCCTAGCTGCCATCCGCTGCGCAGTCTACGAAGGTCTGCTAAGGGCCGAAAGCGCCTACAGCAGCTCCACAGCCTCGCTAAGCTGCTCAGAATTCACATCGATATATCTCTGGGTAGTGCTTATGTGACTATGCCCCGCCAGCTCTGCTAACAAGCGCACCCCCACGCCTTTGTTGGCCAACCTCGTGATGTAAGTGCGTCTTCCCGAATGGCTTGAAGCATCCTTGAGACCCACAGCTTTGTAAATGTCCAAGAACAGCTGACACATGGTGTTGGCTGAGAAGTGCCCACCCTTTTGGCTCTCAAACAGCGGGCGCTGAGGATCGCCCAAGTATTTAATCGCGCCATAGTCTCCAAGTGCCTTCCGCAAGCGCTGGTTGAGATACACAGTGCGTGTATGCCCGCCTTTGCTCTGTGCTGCGCTCAGTATGAACTGCTCACGCACGTTGCCTGCTTCATCAAACACATTGCCAACTGTGAGCGCTGCGATCTCCTTGGCCCTCAGCCCTGCGTAGAAGCTGGTGAGTATGATCGTCTCATCACGCACAGGATGACGCCTGCTGCGGCAATACTGTATAACCCTGCGCAGCTGCGCCTCGTTCAATGTCTGTGCTTGGCGCATGTGCTGATCCCCTCAAAACATAAGCTTTTGTGTGCTTTGAGTATAAAGTCTGAGGTATTGGTCTTCCTACCGGAAAGACGCCTTAGATGAAGTCCATATTTTACAATGACTTAAGCAATAATCTCATCTAATGTATGTTCTATGAGGTTTTGAGCTGTGAGGTTCAGCTCAGGCAAAACTGCGCAGTTAATGGCTATTGCGCTCACGCTAAGGGCTCAACACCTGCATTGCACCCAGCTTAGCGCGGTCAGTATTACAACATATTGCACAGCCTCAGATCCCGTTAGAATTGAATCCAACCCAAACTGAGCAGTATAATTGGGTATAAACGGCGATTTTATCCCGACTGTTCAAACTTACGGAGCCATGCTTGAACGACATTACAACATACCTAAGCCCACTTGTTGCTGAGCTAGCTGGTAGCGCTGCCCCCCTACCCCCAGACACTAAGCCCGAGATCGCCAAGCTGAACAAACTTAAACAGTTGCTCTATGCGCAATTGGGGCGTGAGAGCCGTTACAACATGCACATCATGCAAGACCACGCACTAGATGAGCCAGTGCGTGTCTTGGAATTAGAAACTGATGTGCTGACCTTTATACACAAGCAGCCCTTACCCGTGTCGGTGTTGTTTGAGTGTGAGGTTGATGAGCAGTATCTGTGGCGCATTGCGTCCCGCTATCCAGCCTTCCAAAAAAAGCTATTGGAGTTCAAAACCAAACATCAACTGTTGGAAGAAGCGTATCGCCACATCAAAGTGGCCAAGCTCAAGGCCATATGTGAAGACCCCCTGGGTGATGTTGCGTATGTGCAGGCTTTGATTGGACTGCTGGAATTGGCGCTGAGTGAGGTTCATGGCTGAGATCAAGCAGTCGCGTGAGGTACTATGCTACTCAAACCCTCATACCACAAAAAATTAAGCTATTGATATTAATGTGTAATAAGGCAAACACTGTGTTTGGATTTAGTATGTTTGGCAAAAATGGCAAACACAGTGTTTGCAACATGTATGTTTGACGCAGTAAATCGAAACACTGTGTTTGAATTGCGTTCGCACAGCTTGCCCAATGAACAGTGCTCACTTTGCAATGAGCGGATTTGCTGTGTTTGGGCCGGAATGATCCGTGACTGGCGGGTGATTTGGTTGTGACGCAAAGCTCAGTCATACGTTCATTGGGTGGTTCAAGCGGATCTAGTCGCGTGATTTAGCATGCCCAGCGACGGATTACGGCTGACCTTGGCTGCTCTATACACTCAGCGGTAAAAATTGGGGCATTGATTTTATTGAATAATAAGCCAAACACGCTGTTTGGAAACGCCATGTTTGAGTTTTTAGTCAAACACGCTGTTTGCAACAGGAGTGTTTGGGTATTTGCAAATAAACGCCGTGTTAACACCGTAAGTTCAAACAGCGTGTTTGACCTGAACATTGCTGTCTCACGCCCCTCAGTGCTGACTTTTTGTAGGGCAGATTTGCTGTGTTTGTGTTGGGATGGATTACAGAGGTCAGGAATAATTTGACCCTTATAAGCACCTAGGCATCGTTGACTGTGGTCAGCAGTCTGGCAAATCTGAACCCATACATCAGAATGAGAAAGCAGACGAAGAAACCAGCCATGTCACCAATAACGTAACCGGAAGCAATTGAGAGGTTTAACTCGTGCGCATGCAGCGCAGTCATCCCAACGCTATTAAACAATGAACTAAACAAAGCTATTATGCCAAAGTATTTCCAATTCGGAATCCCACGTTTCGTGGCAAGATCAGGAAATGCTGCTTTCGCAAACAAAAAGCCTAACAAGCATGCCAAGATGTTACCCAACGGCGACCATAGGTCCAGAGTAATGCCTGCCTGGGCACTCACCACCATCATCAAATATGCTGCGGGCAACATATAAATAGCTGCCCTCCACCCAAAAAACCAAAAAGACAGCACCCTTATGCCATGAGGCAAGAACAATAAACTTACCTCTAGAATGACGTTATTCAAAAGCATCTGCTGGAGCGGAGAAACAAAGCCGAGCACGAGTGAATACGCCGTAATGTAAGCAACGCTCACGATCAGAAAGTTCTGAATATGCTCTTTCAAATATATTGCGCCCTGCTCTGCGTTTATGCGCTTTAGCCTACGAGAGTGTATAGGCCGCGCTTCTTGCCACCTTTAGCAATTTTGCCCAAGCTCTCAAGATTTTTCAGCGCCCGAAACAGCGAGGGGCGAGAGTAAACGTTGTTCAAAGGGTGCTGCAAAATGTCCTTTGTGCTTACCAGATGTGCGTCACCGGCTAAATCAGCGACAGAGCTCAGAACAGACTTCTCGATAGCTCCGATATCTCTGATCCCAAACTCAGCTTCCATATCGGCAAGCATGATCTGCATTTTTGCGATATTCTTAAGAAGTGAACTCATAACAGGTTTCGTCTCCATGTGTTGGTTTGTTGTTAGTGAAATAAGTCTTAACATAATTCCATATCGGGTTGTAAAGTATAGAATAAGTATACTATTGAGACCCCATTCATGAGTTACCCCAACTTTCCTGTCGATATTATCAAGTGCTTTAGGCTGGGCTATCCAACAGGATGCTTGGCCTTTTTTATGACCAGTAGCCTGTCATAAAAAGGTTATTGCCTCACTCTATGATCAAATCCACTAGCACTTGCACAGAGTCGCTGCGTTTCTAAATTAGTGCTGTCTGAAGAAAGGAGTAAGTCACATGTCTGATCAAGATGAATTCCAAAGTATCATCGCGCGTGTTTCAAATGCAGGCGATCCTGTACATGAGTTGCGCAGCTTGGTTGTTGCTTCAGGTGGGCATTGGTCAGATGTCGTTGACAACGCCCTTTTTGAAATCAACTTCCTTGGCGTCGCAGGCTTGGGCTATGGAGCAGCAGACGCTGTAGAACACTGGGTCCAGAACGCACAGCGCTCAAACGCGGTCGACACTGCAGCTTAGGCGTTTTAACTAGGGCATGCGTGGGCCTGTAGCTCAACTGGTTAGAGCAGAGCGCTCATAACGCTTTGGTTGCGGGTTCAAGTCCTGCCGGGCCTACCACGCCAAAACATTGGTTTGCTTGCTACGCCCACAAGAGCTATAAATTATTGAGTTGACCTAAGGTCAGCATGAGGCATCAAACTACTGACAGACTGAGATGATACGTTCTATTCTTTACCAAAGCACTGCACAAACTGAGTTTCCGAGCAATGTAGACCACGACATCCTTGAGGCAGCGTGGCGGCATAACACAGAAATGGGCGTAACTGGGTATCTGCTGCGCACACGAAGTAAGTACTTTCAGCTGTTGGAAGGGGCGGATGACGTGCTGGAGGATCTCCTTGCTATAATAGGCAAAGACAACCGCCACACAGAAATGCAAATACTGAGTGACAACACATCTAGCCAACGTTGCTTTACTGATTGGGCCATGGGTTATCACCTCGTGACAGAGAATGAACGGGATGAATTTGATGGCTGGCTCAAAGACGGAGATGAGTTCAGCATTAGCATGATCGCTTATATGCAGTTGATGGCCACAGAGCGCCAAGCAAGATCGCCCATGCAATCTAAAGCAAAATAGGCTTCAATACTCCTCAGCCAGCATGATGGTGAGGACACGGGTGGTTACATTTGTATCTGTTGAATCAGGCGAGTGCATTTGCAGGTCTAGATCGTAGGTATCGATCTTCCAAAAGAACGTGTTACCTGAGAGTTTGACAGCCCCAAAGTCGTGCTCCGCATATGGGTCGTTGTCGGCGGTAAAGGCATCGAAGTCCTCTACGGCAATCAGCAGCTCTGCCACTGTGAGTGGATCGCAAGACAACACGCCTTGAGTGAGTATCCAGCGACAATGATCAAGACGCTGCCGCGCTCGATCATTAAGTGCTGCTATTTTAGCTGTGTTTGCGTCAGGCATTTGCTGCTGCCTTGGCCGCCCCCGGTTTGATGCGTGGTTGTCGCTCGGCCACTCGGGTGATGGCTGTATCTAATTCCCCTGCAGCTACCGCATTGAGGAATGCATCAAGAACACCAGCCACCTCATCCAATGACTTCACAAACACCGCGTTGTTGGTGCCATCTGCTGCGATCACACGTGCCCCATAACGACACTGCACATACCAGCCACCGTCTTGCTCAAAGAACCACGGGCGCACACGGCGATGCGTTTTGATCAGCTGTGCTTCTCTAAACTCATCTTTGATCCACTTGTGTCGTTCAACGCGGTGATCTTGCTTTTTAAGTGCTGCCGTATGAACCAGCTTTTGTTCTTTGAGCCCTGCTATGAGTTTGTCACGTCGTGCTATGATGGGATCGCGCTTGGTGCTGCGATCAACTGTTTTGAATGTAAGCTTTGCGAGATGTGTCATGTGCGCTCCTAGCTGTTTGGTTACAGCTGAAGCGTATGTTCAGACTTAATGCAGAGCTACCAAAAATACGCTCAAGATACTGATTTTATGTGATAATATGATATTATGGGGTAATGCACAGATAAGTGCAGCATTGGTCACATATGTTCGCGCTTAGTGATTGGTGTAAAAAAGCAGCGCACACGCACCGCCCCTACGCCCACAAAAAAAGCGTCTAACGGTTTGCTCCGCTGACGCTGTCTTTCTGTTAAGTCTCTGTCTGTTTGATCAAGTTCGTTTGAGCCTCTGTTGATGTTCTGTGTTCTTTTGAACCTTCGTTAGTTCGAACACTTGCTCGTGAACAAGGATGTGCCAAGACCTGCGTCTTTGGCATCTGTGTTGTTCAAACTGCTCAGGTGTTTGTTGCGCGAAGGGGCTTAGCCACGCTCCATCATCTGCAAATCACCGCTTGCCTCATATTGTGCCTGTTGTGCGTGTAATGCCTGTTGTGCCTGCTGTAGCCAGAGTGGGCTGGCTGCCCTTGAAATGCGATGTGCTTGTTGTTGGGTGTAGTGCTCATTCAATGCGTGCTGTGGCTGCGGATTTGAATGCTCTGCATTCCAACTGAGGTTGTCTGAGATTGTGTCACTGCCCATGCGCCAGTATTCGTGCGTGACATAGCTTGTCACAGCTGCACGGTCTTTTACGGGCATGATCCAGTTTTTAACGAGTGGCGCTGTTTGTGTGTGATGCTGCGCCCAGATTGCATTGAGCAAACAGCACATGTGTTCTGTGTCCTGCAGTGGGCTTGGCATTACGAAGTGAACATGGAAGTTCTCATAATCCGCGCCCTCATGTGCAAAGCACCAGCGTGGCACGCGCATGTTCTGACGCTCAGCGGCTTTGCCATAGATCACGCGATCCACTTTGTTCCAGTAGCTGCGCAGGAGTTTGTTGGCGCTCGCTCTGCCAATGGTTCTGCCGTTCACGAACTTGAGCGTGCCAAACACATTCCAGTCTTGCGCCAGCAGATACTGCACCAATGCCTGTCGTTCTTGTTTGCGCTGCTCAAATCCCATGTGGTTCTCCGCATGTATTTATCAACGAAGAAGGAAAAGGCGGTAGAAACGGCAGTGTTGTGTCCCAAAAACAGGCACACACAATTGTGTTGGAACCACTGTGTTGTCGGTTTGTGGTTGCAACATAGTGGTTGCAACACAGTGTCGTAAGAAGTTTCCACAACACAGCTTCTGGCTTGTGTGCTGAGCGACACTATCCGCCCTCGAGTTTGCTCCAACACAACTGTGTTTTGATAAATACTTGCGAGGCCATAACACTGGGAGAATTGGATGAGCATAAGACTATTAGAACACATGCGCGATGAATTGATCGCAACGGGCATTGTACAGAACACACCAGAGTTCTGTCACAGTTGGCTCGGACGAAGTGAGGGGTACATCCGCGTGCTGCGCTATCACAACACGGAACCCAGTGTAGAAACCCTGAGCATTTGTGCAAGCAAGCTTGGGTATTATGCAGCGCGATTGGCGGCAAGTGATCAGCAAGATCATCAAGCGTGGAGTGAGCGTTTGGCAAACCTTAAGGCACTTTGTGACAGGGCCATCGCGCAGCAGTCCGAGGCAGTGTGGCGTGCGCCGGAACGGATGGCAGTATGAGCAATCATCCGAAACGGGTTCTGCAGCCCCAAAAATCTACGCTGCGGTTTTTTATAGGGAAGTACTTATGCTTTTGGGGTGGCCTTTTGCGTACCCCACTCCCCTCAACTGGAGGCCCACATGACTGACCGCGAGGAACTGCGCCGACTGATAGATGTGATTGAGAAGGCTTCAGCTAGCGTTCAGCTGGATCAAGCCATTGAAGACATTAAGATTTTTGCCAACACCACAAGCTTCTTGGCCAACAAGCTAGAGACGCGTCTCAAGGGTGGCGACGTAAAGGGCAAAAAGCAGCCAAAGTCACGTATGGGAAAGGCTATTGCAGCTCCGCCTGCTCCAAAGCCAAATGCGGCAAACCCACAACAGGCTGCGCCAGACGCTGCAGGTGGCGGCATGCCCTCAGCCCTATCAACTGCAACATCACAGGCCGACTACGACAGGCTCAAGCCGCAAGGCGCGCAGGGACCAATATCTGGCAACTGAGTATTGTGGCGTCACACAGCGTCTGTGCGCGGGCTGTAGGCGGTGACCACGTTGGGTCGGCGCTCAGTGTAGCGAGCAACTAGGGTTACTGCGCTACGCTGCGTTTTTGGATGGAACCGTGCAGATTGCCGCAAACCATAGCTTGTAAATGTTCATTGCTCAAAGGGCTGGCAGGCATAGTTCAAATGCCCTAACCTTCTCATAAAAATTAGTGGGCTGTGAGCATGAACGCTGTTGAAATTGAGGAACAAGTATCTGCACTTGCAGAGCTGCCATTCGACCCTGACGAATTTCCATATGCTTTTCTTGAAGCTTTTGGGAACAAGTCGACGACGATCAAGCGGTTGCGCGCGGGCACGTCAAACAAGTCTGATCAAGGCGGATTGCTTCAAGCTAATAACATTCACCTCCAGGTTTGCAATGAGGGCGGTGTTTCCAACACGCTCGCACAACTGAAGGCGAGCCCTGCCACAGTAAAATCAAAAGCAAAATTCGTCTTGGCGACAGATGGCATTGTGCTTGAAGCAGAAGACTTGAATACAGGCGAAACTATCGCTTGTGATTATAAGGACTTTTCCGACCACTTTGGCTTTTTCTTACCTCTTGCTGGTATCAGCACGGTTAAAAAAATCCGCGAAAGCTCGTTTGATATTAAGGCCACTGGTCGCCTCAATCGCCTCTACGTTGAGCTGCTTAAAGACAATCCTGAATGGGGCACTGCTGAGCGCCGCCATGATATGAACCATTTTATGGCGCGGCTGATCTTTTGCTTCTTTGCAGAAGACACAGATATTTTCAGAAACCCTGATCAGTTCACTGGCACGATCGAACGCATGAGCGAGAAGGACAGCTCCAACACCCATGAGGTGATCAGCAAGCTGTTCCGTGCTATAGCTGCGCCGAGCAATCAAACGGCTGTGCCAAGCGCATCCCACCTGTCCGGTCTGTGACCCTCTGCAAGCCACATCCACAGTACCAAAGCCGCAATGTAGACTCCGCCATAGGCGGCAAAGGCGCGGCCCGCAGCAACCGTTTCGACTTGCGCCAGAAGCCACCCGAATACCACCAAGGCTACAATACCGGGTACGAGCCAAGCCGCGGATGCGCCGAGGCGCCACCAGCTCCAGATCGCGAAACACCCGGCGATCTCGGCCAAGGCCGCAAGCGGGTATGCAAGCGCGGCAGGCATCTCAGGCGCCAATCTCGTCATGTTCGGTCAAACATTCGGAATGATCCCGCAACACCTCAAGCACCTTGCAATCGGCGGTACGTCCACCGCTGCATTCGTGAACCATGCGTTTCAGTTCGGTGCGCAGCGCCTTCAGACGGGCCATGCGCTGTTCCACCTGGTTTAGCTGGCGACGGGCAATCGCGTCGGCTTCTTCGCAGGGCCGATTGGGCTGCTCGCTGAGGTCGAGCAGCTCGCGGATCGCATCAAGTGAGAAGCCGAGTTGTCGCGAATGGCGGATAAAGGACAGTCGGTCGAGCTGTGCATTGTCATAGCGCCTCTGTCCGCCTTCAGTCCGGCCAGGTTCGGGCATGAGCCCGATCTGCTCGTAGTACCGAATGGTCTGCACCTTTGTGCCCGTCTTCTTTGACAGAGTGCCGATCGTGAGCATCTTCGCCTCCATGAAAAAGTTACAGTCTTTGTAGGTTTTGCCGCCCCAATAGACAGGTGCCGGAATCACAGACGCGTGAGTTTAAGCCACAACGTGATTTCGCGCTTGAACCTCTAGTAGCTAGAGGATGTAAACGCGACAATAATCAAGAATCAAAATCAGGCGCGCAGGTTTGTCCCTTACATCGGCACAGAAATTTCTTTGGGTTTTGGCAGGCGCCGCGGCGCTTGCCTTCGTGTGGCTTTTGCTCTGGTCGGACTATCGCGCTGACCGCGCCCGAACCGACACCGATCCGGTGTTTCTCGCCGCATTCGAATTGACGGACCACCAAGGTATGGTTCGCACAGAAGAAGACTTTTCGGGGCGTTGGATGTTGGTATTTTTCGGCTTCAGCAACTGCCCCGATGTCTGCCCGTCGACACTGTCTGAGGTCGCGGCGGTGATGGACGGTCTGGGCGACAATGCCGTGAGGGTCCAGCCGATTTTCATAACCATCGACCCCGAACGGGACACGTCCATGGCACTCGCCGAATTCGTTCCGCTGTTCGATGCGAACATCATCGGGCTGACAGGTACGCCCGAACAGATCGCCGCTACATCCGAAACGTTTCCGATCTTCTTTGAACGCATCGAAGAGGCTACAGCTCCGGATGGCTACACAATGGGCCACACGTCACATCTGTTTCTATTCGACCCCGAGGCAGGCTTTGCAGACTCATGGCCCCATGGCACGTCCGCTGAAGAGATTCTCGCCGATCTGGAAGAGAGGATCTGACCGACATGAACCGCGTACCCGCAGAAACCGCCCTCGGGCTGGCATGGATCGTTGCCCTCGTCGCCTCGCTTGCTGCACTTTTCATCGGCGAAGTGATGGGGCAGACACCCTGCGTGCTGTGCTGGTTCCAGCGCGCCTTCATGTTCCCGCTCGCGATCATTCTCGGCCTCGGCCTTTGGTGGCGAGACGGCAGCGTCGGGCGCTATGGCATCGCTCTGGCGCTTGGTGGTGGCGTGGTCGCCCTGTGGCACATGGGCCTCTACGCGGGCCTGATCCCAGAACGCATCCAGCCCTGCACGGCCACCGGCCCCTCTTGCACCGATGATAACCAATTGGTCTTCGGCATTCCGATCCCGCTGATGGCGCTGGTCGCCTTCGCACTGATCGGGTTCCTGTCGGCACTTTCATTGAAGGAAACACAAACATGAATCGACGCGGCTTAATCCTGTCCGTTCTCGCCCTCGGCGTTGCCGGTTTCGGCGGAGCCACTTGGTACGCGGCTCGCCCCGGCCCCGCGGCCGAAGCAAAAACCGTTGCGCCGGAACTCGCGGACGCGATGATCCGCTCTTACTCGCCCATCCTCGGACTTGCCGACGCGCCCGTCACGATTGTCGAATTCTTTGACCCGGCCTGCGAGGCTTGCCGCGCCTTCCATCCGATCGTGAAGGACATCATGGCACAGCATGGAGATGCCGTCCGCGTCGTTATCCGCTACACCGCGTTTCATGGCGAGGCATCCGAGGAAGCGATCCGCGTGCTCGAGGCAGCACGCATGCAAGGCGTTTACGAGCCGGTGCTCGAAGCCGTTCTGCGGGATCAGCCGAGATGGGCGTCGCACGGCGCGCCTGAGCCCGGTCTGATCCTCCAGATCGCCGCCACTGCCGGACTCGATGCAGAGGCCGCGCGCACGCAAATGCTGGCACCGGATGTCGTTGCGATCCTGAATCAGGATCGTGCGGACGTCGAAACCGTGGGAGTTCGCCAGACTCCTACTTTCTTTGTAAACGGCAAGTCGCTCGATCCATTCGGGGAGGCAGAACTGCGTCGATTAGTGGCCGCGGAAGTTGCCGCCGTGCAAAGCTGAATGGAAAAGGCAGGACCAAAACGATGAAAAAGATTATTATGACGGGCACACTGGCCGCGCTCTTGACCTTTGGAGGGCTCTTAGTACCCGCACTGGCCGGACCCGTGGATGTCGTCGTCGAAAGCGCCTGGTCCCGCGCCTCCATAGGGATGAACCGCCCGGGGGCCGCCTACATGACGATCCGCAACACTGGCGACGAGCCGGTGACGCTGATTGGTCTTTCAACACCCCTCGCGATGATGCCCGAGATCCACGAGACGAAGACCAATGCCGAAGGTGTGAGTTCCATGAGCGCGGCAGGTGAGATCGCGATCGCCCCGGGCGAGAGCGTCGCGCTTGAGCCGGGCGGCCTCCACGCGATGTTGATGCGGCTACAACAACCCATGACGGAAGGGGAAACCTTTCCGCTGAACCTACTTTTTGTCGACGGGCGCGAGGTGACAGTCGAGGTGCCGATCCTTGGCATCGCCGCACGCGGACCGGAAGACTAATGCGACGAAGGACGATCGCAGGATACGGCGCGGTTGGTGCCGGTGCAATTGCCTTGACGCTCTTCGTCGGTTGGTGGCGGGTCGACGGACCCGGTGCGCCCGAACCTATCGGGCAGCGGCCTATGGCTCTGACCGAGATGGATTTCCGCCTGACTGACCATGAAGGCAACGAGGTCGGGCCAGAAACCCTGATCGGGCGACCGACGATGGCGTTCTTCGGTTTCACTTACTGCCCCGATGTCTGCCCGACCACGCTCTCGGACATTTCAGGTTGGCTCGACGATTTAGGAGACGAAGCCAAACAGTTGAACGTGGTTTTCATCACGGTCGATCCCGAGCGCGATACCGTCGAGGCGATGGCAGAATATGTCAGTTATTTCCACCCAGCGATCCGCGGCTGGACGGGACCGGAGGGGCAGATTGCGCGCATCGCGGACGGCTTCCGCGCTGCCTACGAGCGGGTGCCCACGGAAGGCGGCGACTACACGATGAACCACACGGCCAGCGTCTTCCTGTTCGGTGCCGCTGGACCGTTCGTCACCATGATTGACTATCATGAACCGAGGGAATTCGCGGTACCGAAGATCCGCCGCGCGTTGGAAGAAGAAACGGAGGAAGCGACATGAGGCTCAGAACTTTTGCGGCAGGTGTCGCGCTTGCGGGGACCGTTTCGGGGACGGCTATCGCCTTCTTCGATGTTCTGTCGAAAGAACCCGTGCCGCCAGAACTTGCCCAGGCAGGTAGCTGGATGCCCCAGCGTCCTGAAGCTCCCCGGAGCCTGGATATTCCGTTGTCGCTGCCAGCTACGGCGTGGGTGGAAGATACACCCGGCTTCGGCCCCTTGCCCCTGCTGCAGGCCGCTGTTGTTGACAGGCCGATGCAGGCCATCGAACCGCCCCTGTTGACTTGGTCTCGCGACATCTCTTCTGGTGAAACGCTCGGCTCCTTGCTTTCCGAAGCCGGTCTTGCGGGAGCCGACCGGGCGGAAGTCGCCCTTGCACTTGGCGCGGAATACGATCTGCGACGGTTGCGGCCGGGGAATTCGGTCACTGTTGTTTCGACTATGGATGGCAGCCCCCGCACCGTCTCGCTCGCCGTCGAGGACGGGGTGCGGATCGAGGTGCTTTTTGGCGAGCAGGTGTCCACGCAGGTCGTGGCGCCGGATCCGGAGATGGTAACCCTTGCTGGGGAGGCCGTGATCGACACCTCGATCTTCGCGGCACTCGACAATGCCGGCATCCCCGCCCGATTTGCCGTGGACCTTGCGCAAATGCTGGGTGGAACCGTGGATTTCCGCCGTGAGATGGCTGGAGGGGAGACACTAAGGCTTCTCTGGCGCGAGACGCGCGTCGGCGATGACAAGATCGGACAGCCGGACCTCGCCTTCGCCGCACTGGAAATCGGCGATTCGCTTTACGAGATCGTTTGGCCGGACGACGGCAGCGGTCAGGCGACGATCTACGTCGATGGCGAAGTGCTTCGCGTCTTTGCACAGCCGGTTGAGGGCGCGCGCCTCAGCTCGGTGTTCGGGCGCCGCACACATCCGGCCTACGGAAACGTCCGGATGCACACCGGCGTCGATTTTGCCGCGACAAGCGGGACGCCGGTACGGACGACGGCACCGGGCCGGGTCAGCTTTATCGGCTGGCGAGGCGGCTATGGACGCGTGGTTGAAATCTCTCACGGCTCGGAGACCATGACGCGCTACGCGCATCTCAGCGCCGTGCCGGAGGGCCTAACACAGGGCCAACTCGTGGCGGCGGGAGATGTGATCGGGCGCGTTGGCGCAACTGGCACAGCGACAGGTCCCAACCTGCACTACGAAGTCCTCGTAGATGGGCGTCCGACTGACCCTCTCTCTGACGACCGGCTCGCCGAAGCCGCAGAGAACGAGGTGGATGATACCGCCGCGCTGTTGCGTCTGACCGCGGCGCGCGCGCTTCTGACTGAAAACCTTGACAGCGAAATTGCCCAGACGACAACCGAAAGGCTCTGACCCATGAAACGCATGACCCAAGCTCTGACCATCGCGCTCGCCCTGTTCCCGGCGGCCCAGGCCCTCGCAGAGGCAACAGCGATAGACGTCCGCAAGACCAACGGATGCGGCTGCTGCCTGTCCTGGATGAACCATCTCGAGGAAAACGGATTCGCGCCGACGGGCGAGAACATGTTTGGCGGGTCGCTGGTTCGTTTCAAGCTCGACAACGGCGTGCCGCAGCGCATGGTCTCCTGCCATACCGCGCTCATAGAGGGCTACGTGATTGAAGGCCATGTCCCGGCCGCTGATATCCGCCGCCTTCTTGAGGAACGCCCGGACGCCGTCGGCCTCGCCGTTCCGGGAATGCCCTATGGCTCGCCCGGCATGGGGCCGGAAGAAAATCGTGAAGCTTATGATGTCTTCCTCATCCGCGAGGACGGGTCGACCGAAGTCTTTTCAAGCTACGCAGAAGGATAATCTGGCCCGCTTATGGAAAACCTGTCTCCGATAATGCTCGGCTTTCTCGGAAGCCTTGCCGCCGGATCGCTCACGGCAGTCGGAGCAATTCCCGTGCTGTTCGGGCGCATCCCGTCGCGGGCGACGCGCGATCTGTCGCTTCGTCCGCACTTCGGCCATAAACAATAGTCCGAGTGAACGTCCACTTCATTCAGTCCGTGTCCAGTCTTGCGTCTTTTGGAATGTTGAACAGTGTGTTACAATTAGAAGTCTGCGATTACTGTGTCCAACACAGCGTTTCCGCCCTACCCTCAAAATGACACCAAAAACACACTCGCACGCACACCAAAAATATTGCCACGCAAGCCATTGATAATAAATGTCTAAATTACACCACCTCCATTGAAAATCCTCGTGTCGGTGGTTCGATTCCGCCCCTGGGCACCACTTTTTCTAATAAAAACAATGGCTTAGCAGAACGCAACGCGCGCTAAAGTTGTGTAATTCAAAAACACACCTTAAACACACTTTTTGCCGTGTTGCTGACTATTTTGACTGCGGATTCGCTGTGTTGACCACAGAGTTGGGTGTGGCTGTGTTAGGACACAGTGTTGGTGGCGTTTTGGGCGAACATAGCTTGGAACACACAAGAAACGTGATTGCTGGCTTTCCGGCCCTTAGCGGACCTTGGTGGGTCGCGCAGCTAAGGTCGGGTCTGAGCCCTTATTCCCAGATGCTGCACTGCAAACATTTTGAAGTAAGCACGGAAACCGGCCGTTGATTCATGGAGTGCGTCGGGAAAAGAGGAGGGGCACGCGGTTGCTCCTCGCGGATGATTTTGTCGACAGCATTGCGCCTATTTAGGCTCCACAACGCCACCGGCAATGGGGCGGGCAAAAAAGTTGCTACGGGTTGGTCAACAGATACTCGCAGGTTTTTGTGTCAAAGCCCGAAATGCGAAACCCGTCCGCGAAAGCAGCCGTAAGTGCTGCGCGCACGCGCAGGCGTTCGGCAACGGCGCCCTTGAGGTTGTTCGACAGAAGTGCACCGAAATCAGCAGGGATTGCGACACGGAGGTCGCCGCCGGTGACAGGCGGGGTGCGCGGATTTTCGGCGCGGTGTACGACTTCGGGCGCGGTTAGGTGCCATTCGGCAAGCAGGCGATCCGAGGCGACACCGGCGTTGATACCCTCCATCTTGCCATAGTAATCATGGTAGTAGGTCCCGGCGGTCGCCCCTAACCTTGCGATGTTCAGGTTCGCGTTGACGCGGCGGAGCGGGTCATAGGTCCAACGCACCGTCGTGATACCTCGTTCAAGACACCAGTCGCGCTGATACCATTTCAGCTTTACGCCCAGCCCCATGCCGCGGCTATCTGGATGCACGGCTAGTCGGTGCGAATGCTGCACATCGGGTTGACTGGTTGGAAAACCAAAGAGAAAGCCCAGCATGCGCCCCTCGGAAAAAGCACCGGCAACCAATCCCCCTTCGTGCTGAATCGCGAGCATGATGTCAGAATTGTCGGCCGGGTCGTCTTGTCCCCAGACTTCGCGTTGAAACGCCTCAGAACGTTTTAGTTCTTCAACCGAGTTCAACTCGCGTATCGTCAGTTCTGGCGTCGGCTGGTTCATGTCCCAATCTCCTCAACGTGATCGGTAACGGATTTTAGATAATCGTGGTCCAGCGTCACGCCGATGCCGGGGCCGGTTGCTGGAACGGGCATCTCGCCGTTTGAGGCTTCCAGCGGTTCATTGATGATGTCACGCTTGAAATAGCGGCTGGCGCTTGATGTATCCCCGGGTTTGGTAAAATTGGCCAAAGTTGCAAGGTGGATATTATGCGCGCGACCGATGCCTGCCTCCAGCATGCCACCGCACCAGACCGGAGCCCCAAAGGCCGCACTTGTGTCGTGGATGGCACGGGCCGCGGCAAACCCGCCAACGCGACCGACCTTGATGTTGATGACCCGCGCCGCCCGCATTTCCAGGGCTTTGCGTGCATCGCTGGCGCTGCGGATGCTTTCGTCCAGACAGATCGCCGTTTTTAGCGATGCCTGCACTTGGGCGTGATCATGGATATCGTCAAACGCCAGCGGCTGTTCAATATAATCAAGGTTGAAGCCGTCCAGAGCCTGCAGAACCGGCAGGTCAGCAAGCCCGTAATCGGTATTGGCGTCTACCGTCAGCTTAATATCGGGGTACTGGTTGCGCACGGCCTCGACGATTTTGACGTCATGGCCTTGTGCGATCTTTAACTTGGTGCGTTTGTAGCCGCTGGCCAAAGCTTCGTCGATGCGATCAAGGGTTTTCTCAATAGGTGCGATGCCAAGGCTGACGCCGACATCAACAGAATTGCCCACACCGCCGAGGGCTGCCTTCAGGGGGATGCCAAGGCTTTTGGACCACATATCCCAGAACGCCATTTCAACAACGGCTTTGGCCATCCGGTTGCCGCGCCACGGCGCGAGATATGGCTCCAGCTCGTAAGGAGATGCAAATCGCTTGCCGATGATCGAGGGCAGCAGAACATCACGCAGAAAGGCCATTGCGCCGGGAATGGTTTCCTCAAGATAGTCGGGGGTTGGGTCCATCACCGCCTCGGCTATGCCCTCAAGCCCTTCGCCCTTCAGCACCAAAAGCGGGAATGTCTTGCAGGTCATAGTGCCGCTTGAGATGACAAAAGGTGTGAGCAGAGGCAGGCTCACGATCCGCAATTCGGCAGCTTCGATCAGGATACCTCCACGCAGGGCGGTAGGGGCAAAAGCGGTTGAATGTTCTGGCATATTTTTGACCTAAATGGCTTGAGATTTCAGGGCGGAAACCCCGCTAGCTTACCTTAGAGATAAAGCGCTTGAATTCTTCTGTCTTGGGATTGGTGAACATTTCCTCTGGCGGGCCTTGCTCGGCAATTCGGCCTTCATGCAGGAAAACAACTTCAGAGGATACATCGCGGGCAAAGCCCATCTCGTGGGTCACGACAATCATTGTGCGCCCTTCAGCGGCGAGCGATTGCATCACCTTCAGTACTTCGCCCACCAACTCGGGGTCGAGCGCGGAG